>CALMON010000214.1:7927-21454 GCA_937871785.1 uncultured Granulicella sp. | reverse complement strand
GTAGATCGTCTGGGGGGCTTACGAGACGTGCGACTGGCCGCTGCCGAAGGCCGCGAAGCTCGCCACGCCCTTGGCCGGGCCGGCGGCTTCGCCGTGGAGCAACCGTTGCAGAGCCGCGCTGGCGGCCAACTGCAGCTCATCGACAGCCTGCTGGTTGGTGGCGTGTTCGATCGCGCGCGAGCTGACAAAGGCCGTGGCACGTACATGGTCGTCGCGGTCGATTTCCGCCTTGGCCAGCACCGTCATCAACCGATAAAAGCGATCGCGCTGCAGGGTCTGCGAGTCGCTGCTCCAGCCGTTCAGCAGGTCCTGCTGCCCCATGGCCCAGTCGATACAAAGGTGATACACCATCAGCCTCGTGCGCAATTCGGCGAGCGTGGTTTCCGGCTCTGGCTCATCGTCGTCGTGGTGGCTGCGTGGGGTCTTGCCGTGTCCGGCCAGCCGGCGCTCCAGGCGCTCGGCGGCTTGTTGCCAGACACCCCGCGCCAACTCCAATTCCTGTATTCGCGTCTTCATACGGGCCCTTTCCCTGCCTGGGTGAAGCAAAGATGTCTGAACGGTCTAGGAAGAGTTCAGACACCCAAAAGAGTTACCTGAGAGAAGTAGGATTGAGCCAATCGTCACATTCTTAGTGTGGGTCGGCTGTGAAAGGGACTTGGGGGCCTTCTGGCGGGCTCCTGTCGGCTCTGTTCGGCCATTTTCATCCGGCTAAGCTTTTCGGCAACAGCAAGGCTAATAAAGTGGTTCAGTGATGTGCCTTCTTCGTGCGCGATGTGGGCTGCGTCTTCGCGTACAGAAACAGGAAGGCGGAGGAGGAAGCTCTGTTTCCGCTTGGTATCCTGGTCCATGGTGGCCTTTCTTGCAACGGGTACTGTGGCCGTTAGCTGGTTGAGAAAGCGTTGCGACCCCTGGTACCCCAAGGCCGCTGCGCTTCGGTGTGAACTAAATCTGACCGGTTTGGTCCTTCTGGTCAATGCCCCAAATGGGGCAAAATGTATAACCATATCAAAGGCAATATCATTTCCACGCTTTACTTTTATTGGCAGTTCAGTGTAGATATTTATCCGTCGAATCGTTGCATCCTTTTCCGTACCAGTCTGCCGTTGGCCGCCGCTACCCACTCCCAGCAGCGTTCCCTATGACGACTGGCAAGTACGGAGGCAACATGCGCGTTCGCCATTCTCAATTCCGCCGTTTGTTGTCGGTTCGCACCTCGGTGCTGCTTGCGTTTGCAATTTTGGTTCTTGCCGGCCTCGCATTTTTTCAGAGGCGTTCTCCGGTGCTGGCCTCCAGTCTGTGCGTTTCGGTGGCGCTGGTTGCGACGTTTTCCGCGCGCAGCCGCATGGGGGTGCTTTTCCATTCGGCCAGCGCGAACACCCGAGATCTCGCCCTGGCGCGCAGCATGGCTGCCGCCAGCCGCCAGCCTTTCTTCTTCTGCTGCCCTGCGCGCAACGGGGAAGGCGCGCTCACCGGCCTGACGATCCGCTTTGTCAACACCGCCGCTTGCCGCGCTCTTGGGTCATCGCGGCGTCTGTTGCGCGGCGCGGACTTCCTTGAAGCCCTCAACCCGGACTCCCGCAACGCCCTGCTGCGCCAGGCCGCGCAGGTGCTGGGCGAGCGGCACGGCAGCGACCTGTCCCTGGTGCTTTTGCCCCAAAACGACGAGCCCGAGCGCTACGAGGTGCGGCTCATGCCGCTCGCCGACGGACTGGCCCTGACCACCCTGCACAGCCGCGAAGAAACCCTGGCCCACCAGCGCGCCGAAGCCGCCGACCGCTTCACGCAGTCCGTCTTTGAGAACGCTCCGGTTAGCATCATCGCCACAGACGTCCGCGGCACCATTCTCGCGATGAACAACGCCGCCGAGCAGCTTACGCTGTATCGCGGCTACGATCTCGTCGGCGTCCATTCCATTCTGGCGCTGCACGATGCGATGGAAGTCAGCAGCCGCACCGTCGAACTGGCGGAGTCGTGCCAGCAAACCGGAGCGAGCCTGGTCGCCGGCTTCGACACGCTGACGTATACCGCAGGTGGCGCCCCGGCCAGCAGGGAATGGAGCTACCTTCGCCGCGACGGCTCGCGCACCTGGGTGAGCCTGACCATGTCGCCGCTGCGCAACCCGGCCGGCAGCATCAGCGGTTACCTGGCCATCGCATTCGACATCACCGAACGCAAGCGTTTGTCGGACGCCGCGTACCACATGGCGCATCACGACCAGCTCACCGGTCTGCCCAATCGCTCCTCGCTCGAGCAGCAGATCGAAAACAGCATGAAGCGCGCGCTGCAGTTGCGTGGCGGCATGGCCGTGTATGTCGTCGACATCGACCACTTCAAGCGCATGAACGACTCGCTCGGGCACCTGGGCGGCGACACCGTTCTGGTCACTGTCGCCCAACGCCTTTCTGAAGCCGTGCGCTCGTCGGACCGCGTGGTGCGCGTCGGCGGCGATGAGTTTGTGCTTGTGCTGCCGGACATGGCTCGCGAAGAAGACGCCGCGATTCGCGCGCAACTGATCCTCGACAGCATCTCCGCCCCGTTCTTTGTCGGCAATCGTGAAGTGCGCATCACGGCAAGCATCGGCTACTGCCTGTTCCACACAGGCGACTCCACGGCCGAGCAACTGCTGCGTTGCGCGGACGTCGCCATGTATGCTGCCAAGGCCGCCGGCCGCAACGGCTTCCGCACTTTTTCAGACGAACTGCGCCAGGAAACCACCGATCGGCTGGAGATGGAAGAAGACCTGCGCCACGCGATCGAACGCGGCGAACTGGAGCTGCACTACCAGCCGCAGGTTTCCGCCGTGGCCGGAGAAAGCCACGGCCGCGTGGAAGGCGTGGAAATGCTGCTGCGCTGGCGCAATCCCAAGCGCGGTAACGTTCCGCCGGACGTGTTCATCCCCATCGCCGAGCAGGCCGGCCTGATCTCGGACATTGGCCAATGGGCCCTGCGCCGCGCCTGCAAAGACTGCATGACCCTCCAGGAGCAGCTCGGTCGGCGCATCCGGGTCGCCGTAAACTTGTCGGCTCGCGAATTTCAGAATGGCGCCCTGCCGGTTGCTGTCGCCGAAGCCCTGGCGGCGTCCCATCTGCGCGCTTGCGACCTGGAGTTGGAGATCACGGAGCAGGTATTGATGTCGGCAAGCTCCTGCGTGCTGCAGACTCTGGAAGCCTTGCGTGGTCTCGGCGTTTGCCTGGCGATCGACGACTTCGGTACGGGCTTCAGCAATTTCTCCTACATCCTGCAGTACCATGTCGACCGCCTCAAGATCGACAGGAGCTTTATTGCGCGAACGCCGGCTGATGCGGGAGCTTCGGCCATCGTCCGCACCGTGATCGCGATGGCGCACGGTCTGGGCATGAAGGTGTGCGCGGAAGGCGTTGAAACCCGCGAGCAATACGACTTTCTCGCGCGGCGACGCTGCGACTCGATCCAGGGATACCTGTTTTCGCGCGCCGTTCCGCTGAGCGAGTTGGCGGGTGTGGTGCGCGACATCCAGGCACAGCAGCCGCAGGTTCCGGTGCTGCATCCGACCGCGGTGGAGCCGCTGCTTGCGCCAGGAACGCCGATTAACTGAAGCCGTAGTAGCGGTCGTCGCGAATAGGCTGCCCGCCTGAGATTTCTGCCACAGATTGCTTGGCGTTTAGAACAACTTCCCCAGAGTGAAGATGAATTTCCGCTCGCCGTTGTTGCCAATGGCGGGGGCCAGGGTGATGACCCCAAACGGCGTTTCCGCGACAATGCCGAAATATACATCCTGCCGGAAAATGCTGCCCGTATCCGGGTTGAAGACCTTACCCGCTTCGTAGGTCGCACCCACGTAGATACTCTGCCCCAGCGGTGCCGGCAGTTGACGCAGGCGGCGCAGGAAGCCGGGTGTGACGAGGAAGTAATCCGTTCCGCGAAGCTCGTCGGTAGCGCTGGCGCTAAGGTGCAGGGGACCGCCCAGCGTGTAACGGAACGGCTGTGCAACGGCGCGGTTGAACTCAGTGCCGCCCTCAGCGTTGATCAGCAGAATGTTCTTTTGCTTCGTAGTGTGGGCGTATTCGATCTGAGCGGTGAGTTGCGGTGCGCTCGGGCTGGTTCCTGTGCCGTATAGGTAGCCGAGATCGGCTACGGCGCGGATGCCGTATTGTGGCACCAGAGCTCGATCCTGCGTGTCGTACACGGCGCGGGCGCGGACTTTTTGCGAACCCCCGTTGTAATTCGGCAGCCCGTCGAAACCCGTATTTACATTCCATTGCACGTTCTCATACTCGTACCCGGCACGAATTTCGAGGTTGCGTCCGTCGGTATAGCCAACGTCTCCACCGCCCCCGGCAAACTGTGAAAGTCTCTCTGAAAGCCGTGTGGGGCCGTTGTAAATGTAGTACGGCTTGCGAAGAACACCGCCACGTGGCGCGACAAACAGGCCGTTCCAGCCGACGCGTTTGTAATACTCGCCTTCCGCGCGCGTCAGGTAGCCGAAGTCGAATTTGCCGCGGAACTCTGATCCATAGCCGCCGAGCCCCTGGTAGAGCAGAATGCTCGAGATGGTCGCTTCCGTCACGCCGCCGGTTTGCGCAGCTACGTTCAACCCAAGATCCAGGAACGGCGGTCCGGTTTTTTTCTTGTCGATGCTGACCAGAATGATGGGCCGCGAGGTGTCGGCGGTGTCATAGCCCACGGTATAGTCGGCGTCGTACTCCCCGTCCGCGCGCAGGTCCGCAAGGCGGCTTTCGATTGCCTTTGTATCAACCGGCTGATTGACGACGTCGGCAAATTCACGGCGAGCGGCTTCCTTGACGCTCTCGTTGGGTCCACTGATTTTTACCTGGAGAATGGTTCCGGCCCTGCCGCGCTCCTTTGAAAGCCGATGCAGCAGGTAGGCATCCCATGCCTCCTGGCTTACGGAATACTTCAGCAGTTCGTCTTTGTGGGCCTCGGCTGCCTCGTAGCCCTTTCTGGCGAGCTCGTCGGTCTTAAGGTAATCGTTCGACGTGAAGCCCTTGATGTCGGGCATGATGACAACGTTCGCCAGCTTGCGGTCGCGTGCCTCATTGTTTTCAATGCCGACGGCGAACGCACGCTGCAGCACGCCGACGATGGAGTCGAGATCGCCCCGGCCCACCGGTTCGAGAGGAAGACTGACCGCGATGACCACCTGCGCATTCATTTGCTGGACGTCGGGCGTAGGCAGATTTTCCAGAATGGCGCCGTCGACAAACTCATGGCCGTCAAGCTGAAAGGGTCGGAAAACGCCGGGGATCGACGCCGAAGCGCGCACGGCATCCTGCAGCGAGCCTCGCGAAAACGTGACGGTCTTGGCAGCCGTCAGGTCAGTGGCCTGGCAGCGGAAGGGAATCGGCAGATTGTTGAAGTCGGTTTGGTCGTTGTAGTTGAGGAATTCCTTATCCAGCAGCTCGTTCAAGCCAGTGTCGGTCAGCAGGCTGTTGCGCAGCGAGGCCCCATGCTTTAGGCCGACCGAAATGGAATTGGGAATATTGCGGCTGTCTTCACGTCGACGGAAATTGCGCGACGAGAACTGCGACTCGATGCGGAACACACTGTTCACCGAGTCGGCCGTCATGATGTGACTCATCTGCTCGGGAGTCTTGCCGGTCGAATACAGCGCCGAAAGAATGGAGCCCATGCTGGTTCCGGCGATCACGTCGACGGGGATACGGTGCTCTTCCATCCAGCGGATGACGCCGATTTCGCTCATCGCGAGAGCGCCACCGCCGCCCAGCGCCAGACCGATGACGGGCCGGTCCTTGGGCAGATCGGTAGGCGGTGTCGACGGGTCAAGCGGCCCCAGCTTGAGCTTTGAGGTGCTGGCTGCCTGCTCGCCAGCGGTTGCCGGTTTTGAGGCGGACTTATCGTCCTGCCCGGGCTTTTCGCCGGCGTTCGGAGATCCCTTTTCCCCTACGCCCGCAGTCCCCACGGGCGAGCTTTGCTGTCCAGTCTTGGACATTCCGGACGTCGACTGCGACGGCACGTTTGTTGGCGCCTGCGCCTGGAGCGAAGTCGCCGACAGAAACGCCGTCGCAAACAGGAAAGGCCAGAGGGTCGCGGCAACGCCACGGCCCGGAGGGGGAAACACAATTTTCATCAACAAACACCCTGTGCGCGAAAGAGTTGAAGTATGGCCAACATTCTGTGTAGGCTCAGATGCGTTTGCCGCACCTCAGGATTGCTTTAGCCGGTTCAACCTTGCCGCGGAAGGGCATACTCCTGAAACAGATCTGGAAACTGCTTCTGGAGCGAGCCGATCTTTGGGATATCGCACACCTGGATGTAAGGGTTGTGAGGGTTTTTCAGCGCGTAATCCTGGTGGTAGTCTTCGCCGGCGAAAAACTCGATCAGCGGCGTGATCTGCGTCACAATCTTGCCCGAAAAGGTATGGGCGGCGTCCAGTTGCGCGACGTAGGCTTCTGCCGCCTCACGCTGTTCTTCACTGGTATAGAAGATGTGCGAGCGGTATTGCGTTCCGGTGTCCGCCCCCTGCCGATTGAGCTGCGTGGGATCGTGGACGACCGAAAAGAAGATGCGCAGCAACGTGCCAAAGCTGACGACCGCGGGATCATAGACGATTTCAATCGCTTCCGCATGGCCGGTATCCATGGAGCTGACCGCCCGGTAAATGGCCGTGTGCTTCGAGCCTCCAGCATATCCGACAACGGTTGAGGTGACTCCCTTGACGCGCTGAAAAACCGATTGCACGCCCCAAAAGCATCCCCCGGCGAAGACGGCCGTGTGCCGCTCGGCGGCTTCCCAGCCGCTGGCAGGTTGATTGATGTCGTGAACCGGTGCGGGGATCGGCTCCTTGCGAGATGATGCCATAGCCATACGCCTCCAAAGACGGACCAGAACCTGCATAGCGAGCCCCGCCAGAAGAAGCGACAGCACGAAATGCCAGACCCTGCTCGACGTCACACACCCTTGGATGCGGGAGGCGCGGTGCCGGGTGCGGAGGCAAAGGCACCGGCCCAAATGACGCGGAAAAAGGCCGCGTACTCCATGGCGCACTCGCAAACTGAGCAGACGCTGAGGAGGTTATTGACAATTGCTTCCTCGGCTCACTACTATCCCGGCCTATAGATAAAAGATAACCACCAGTAGCTGGGGCGATGTGCCCTGTCCCGATCCCGCCTAGTTTTCCTGTTTCCCGTAGTTTGAGGAGTTCCTCGTGACGTTTGCAATACGTACCTTCCGAACAGGCGTTTTCACCCTTGCCCTTGCGTTGCTGCTGGTGGTGTGTGCCCCCGCTGGCCACGCGCAGAATATTACCGGCGAGATCGACGGCGTGGTAACCGACTCCACTGGCGCCCTGGTCCCGGGCGCGACCATCACCGTGACCGACATTGCGACGAAAAAGCTCGTCCGCACCGTAACCTCGAACGGCAAAGGGTCGTACACGGCCGCCTTGCTGGCTGTCGGCGATTATTCCTTGAACATCGCGGCCGCTGGCTTTGAAGCGACGAGCGTAACGCTTGTGACGGTCAACGTCGGCGAAACAGCGACAACGAATGTGTCGCTCAAGAGCGGCAACGTGAACGAAACGGTGACGGTCGAGGCTTCAACCACCGCGCCCAACGTGGAGACCCCGGAAAACAGCGCGGTGATCAACGAGTCGCAACTGAAGATCTGGCCCTGAATACGCGCAACTTCGAGCAGATTCTGACCATTCAGCCGGGTGTTTCCTACATGGGCGCCGACCAGCAGTCTTCCGGCTTGATCAACGCGCAGGGCGGGGCCAACAACCATTCGCTTTCCGTGAACGGCTTGCAGCCGACGCAGCTATCGTTCAACTTCGATGGCGCGGATTCGTTGAACCGCATCACCATCGCGCAGTCCGTGCTGTTCCCGAGTGTCGATTCAATCAACCAGATTAAAGTGCTTCGCGACAGCTATGGCGCGCAGTACGGCGGTGGCGGCAGCGCGCAGGTGCTGATCGTCAGCAAAACCGGCGGGGACGCGATCCATGGCGACGCTTTCTTCTTTTTCCGCAACCAGGCGTTGAACGCCAACAACTACTTCAACATCCTTTCCGGTCAGCCTCGTCCACCCATCCGCAACAACGAATTCGGGTACACGATCGGTGGTCCGCTCTACATACCGCACCTGCTGAACAAGGGGGTTCTGAACACCTTCTTCTTTTTTGTTTCCGAGGAATTGCGCAGGATCCAGACGCAACCGGTACAGAGCGTCGGCAACTACCCCTTCCTCGCGCAGGCCAACGGCTACTTTTCTACCCCCGTCTGCGTCCCGACGGGAACGGCAGGGTCGAGCGGCACGTTCCAGGCACCCGGGCCACTTTTCGGTAAGGCTTACGCCTGCCCGAACAACCAGCCGGCGTCGGGACTCGTCAACAACAGCCCATTCCCCGGGTACAACTACCAGATTCCCCTCGCCGGCATCAACACCACGTCGCAGCAGTACCTTAAGGATGAGATTCTCCCGGCCGAAGCGATCGAGCAGCCGAATAATCCGAACGTAGCGCAGGGCATCATTCTTTCGCAGAAGAGCACGCAGAATTCCAATCAGATTCTGGCTCGGTTCGACCACAATTTCAACTCACGCCTTTCCTTCTTCTTCCGCTACATCTTCGATCCTTACAACCAGCAGGTGCCGAACGGCTACCTCCAGACCAACTCTTTCCCGAACGTCAACACCTCGCAGGTGTACACGTACGGAGAAGATTTTCTGGTGCACGGCACCTTTACCGCCACGCCCAACACGGTGCTGGATTTCGGGTACTCTTACCTGCCCTATGAAATAAAGACGGCTGTGATCGGTTCGGCTCTTGCAACCAACTCGCCCGACATTCAGGTGGCGACACCGTTCACGAACACCACGGGCCGCGTTCCGCAACTCAGCATCGGCGGCGGCATCTGGGGTCCCAACGGACCGGTCCGCACCTTGAACCACACGCAGCAAGTGTTTGAAAACACGACCAAGCAGCTTGGCCTGCACACGATTCAGTTCGGTGCCAACTATGAGCACTACTACGCAAGCACCAATCAGGGAACCCTGAATGGCGGCCAGTTCATCTTTCAGAGCAACGGCCTGGCCTACACCAAGGCGACGGCGACGGCCAACGGGTTGCCGACGATTCTCGCCTACTCCCAGTCCTTTGCCAACTTCTTGACGGGCTCTGCGAACTCGTTCACGCAGGAAAGCCTCGACCCCGTTTCCGGCATAGCCAGCAATCTATACGAAGGGTACGTGCAGGACAACTGGCGCGCGCTGCCTCACCTGACGCTTCAGGCCGGCGTGCGCTACAGCCTCAACGGGCAACCCTACGATCGCCTCGGGCACCTGGGCGCCTTCGACCCCAACCTTTACAAAAGGTCCCAGGCTCCGGCAGTCAATGGTAACGACGGCACCGAATGCCTCGCCGGTGTTCCTGCCACGACGGCATGCCAGGGCGTAGCGCCGAACACCAACTATAACCCACTGAACGGCATCGTCCAGGGCGGCATCAACTCGCCTTACGGCGGCGCCGTCAGCCGGCAGAACTACCTTAATTTCGCGCCTCGCGTCGGTTTCGCGCTGGATGTGTTTGGTGACGGGCGCACCTCGTTCCGCGGCGGCTACGGCATCTTTTACAACCAGGTGGCGAACACGATCGCGGAGCAGCAGGTGCAGGGCAATCCGGCCTATGTGAAGACGATTACGTTCAACAACCCGCTTTTCAATGCGCCGGGATCGGGTGAAAACGCGTTCAACATCCCGAGCACCATTTCCGGCTCCGCCCCCAACTGGACCACCCCTTATACCCAGTCGTACAGCCTGGACGTGCAGCAGCAATTCGGCACGACCGCGACAGTGACTTTCGCGTACGTCGGCAACAAAACGTTCCATCTGCAGGGCGTAGAAGATGCAAATCAACCGCAACCGGGTGAGTATTTCGACACCACGGGCGCCGCACCCGCGAACACCGCCGCCGGTGCCGCTCTCCTGAACCCCTATCGTCCGTACCTGGGATACGAGTCCATCAACTATTTCGACACGCGGTACTTTGCGGATTACAACGGCCTGCAAGTAGGACTGATTAAGACCTTTGCCAAAGCTCGCGGAGCCCACCTCAGCGTGAATTACACCTGGTCGAAGGCTCTAGCCAACAGCCAGGGTTTTTCGACCGGACCGCAGAACACCTACGACCTGACGACGGAGTACGGTCCGACTACCAGCGACCGCCGTCACATTTTCAACACCAGCCTGG
This sequence comes from uncultured Granulicella sp., assembly GCA_937871785.1. GTDB lineage: Bacteria > Acidobacteriota > Terriglobia > Terriglobales > Acidobacteriaceae > Granulicella. The sequence goes on along the minus strand of CALMON010000214.1, from coordinate 11,250 downwards.
CCTATCTGCTGCCGTTCTATAAGAATCAAAAAGGCTTTACCGGCAAACTGCTGGGCGGCTACGAAATTGCAGCCATCGTTCAGGCGGTTACGGGTATCCAGAAGACAGCCACCTTTACGCAAAGCGACCCAGCCGGACAAGGCTTCCAGTTCCAGGTCTCGGACGCCGTTCAGCGCCCCAACGAGCTTCACGACCCGAACGTGAATGCTCCCAAGACGCAGGCCCAGTTCTTCGACACCAGCGCCTTCGCTCTCGCTCCCGCAGGACACAATCCTGGCAACGCCCGTGTCGGCGGTATCCAGGGTCCTGGGTTCCAGGTCTGGAACGTGTCGCTTTACAGGAACGTGGAGCTACCGGAGAAACTCCGCTTTCAGTTGCGCATTGAAGCCTTCAACCTGTTCAACCATGTGAACTTCGACAACTTCAATACGTCATTCTCCAACACTGACTTCGGTGCGGTTCTTACGGCGCGCGACAACCGGCAACTCCAGGTTGGCGGGAAGCTTTATTTCTAAGTACCGCGGACGCGGCGTGCGTTCTGCCCGGCTGCAGCGACTGGCGGCCATGAAAGGTTAGTATGCTTACTTTGTTCAACACTATCTGGAAACGTTCGCGACCGTTGCCGCTTCTCGGCCTGACCGCGCTTCTTGCTGTTCCCGCGCGGGCGCAGAACGTGCAATATTTGCCGAACGTCACCGTAATCGCCGGTATCGCCGCGGGTGCTACGCAAACGGCGTACACCGGGGAAGGCGGACCGGCGACCGCAGCCACGTTTCCGGGCCTGCTGGTGGCAGCCACGTCCGACCCGCAGGGGAACATTTACTTCACCGATGTCACCGGCAACGCCGTTCGTCGCGTCGACGCTGTGACCGGCGTCATCACCACGTTTGCCGGCGGCATTACCGCGACAGGTGTTTGCGCCGGGGCCAATGGTGACCAGAACGCCTCGGGGGCCGCTATCGGCGACGGTTGCCCGGCGACGCAGGCCTTCCTCAACGCGCCGAACGGCGTTCGCTTTTACAAGGGCAATCTGTACATTGCGGACACCACGAACAATTACATCCGCGTGGTCAACGTGGCGACCGGCATTATCGATAAGTTCGCGGGAACAGGAGCAAAAACTGCTACCGCCCTGAAGACACCGGCTGTGACTGCGACGCTGTCGAGCTTTCCTGCGCCTACCGACATTATTTTCGACCCTGCCGGAAACGCGTATGTCACAGTTGGCGGCGGTTTTGCGTACGTTCTCAGAATTGCCGCGGGGGCGGGAACGGTGACCGCGGTCGCCGGCAACGGCACGGCTGCGAGTTCTGGCGACGGCGGACCGGCCACGGCGGCGGCCTTGCAAACGCCGAACGGCCTTGCCCTCGACCCCACCACGAACAACCTGTATGTGTCCGGGGGTACGCCCAACAACGTGCGGTGATCAACCTGACGACCGGCATCATCAACACTTACGTCGGCAACGCCCAGAACACCAGCACCAGCGGGTTTACAGGCGATGGCGGCCCGGCCAATCAGGCCAGCCTGAAAACGCCACAGCACATCGCTGTGGACGCGCTTGGCAATCTGTACATCGCCGACCAGGGCAATGCGCACATCCGCATGGTTACGTCGCCGGCCAATGGTTCGATCATTTCCAGCCTGGCCGGCACAGCCACCGCGGGGGTTCCGACGACGTCGAACTCCCCCAGCGGCACAGTTTCCGTCAACGCCAACCTGAACGCCACCCGAGGCGTGGACGTGCTGGCCTCAGGAGACATCCTGGTCGCGGACAGCTTCAACCGGCAGATCAAGATGATCGCGCCGCCCACCAGCTTTCCGGCCACCGCTGTCGGCTCTACGGTAAACGCCAACGCGACCGTGCGGATCAACACGGCCACCACGCCTGCTGCCTACGGCGTGCCGACCGCGTACAAGGGATTTACCAGCGGACCCGTCATAGGCGCGGTGAGTACCACCTGCACCCTGGGAACGCAAGCAAATGTGGGCAGCCTTTGCCAGGTGCCCGTGACGTTTCAGCCGGTCTCGGCCGGAACGCAACGCGCCCCGCTGATATTTACCGACTCCGCCGGTAACAACTATCTGCTTCCGCTGCAAGGCCTCGGCAACGCGCCCGCCGCGGCGGTGCTGCCGGGCGTGGTGAGTGCTCTGGCCGGCACCGGGGCGAGCGGGAATGCCGGAGACAACGGCCCCGCCACCGCAGCTCTGCTGAATGCACCCACCGCGGTGGCAACTGACGGGCTCGGCAACTACTACTTCACCAGTTCCGGCAACAATGAAGTGCGCATGGTTTCGGCCAGCACGGGCGTTATCACCCGCGTGGCGGGCACCGGGCTCGCCGGCAATACCGGGGACGGCGGCGCGGCTACCGGCGCGACGCTCAATGCGCCCTCCGGCCTGGCTGTGGACGGTGCAGGCAACCTGTATATCGCCGACACGGGCAACAACCGTATTCGCGTCGTCAGTAACGGACTGATCAGCGCGTTTGCGGGCACGGGGACTGCCGGCGCGGGCGGCGACGGTGGACCGGCCGCAGCCGCCGGTCTTTCGGCTCCCAAGGGACTCTATCTCACCCCGGCCGGCGTCCTGTATGTCGCCGACACCGGCAACCATGTGGTTCGCACGATCGGCGTACGGTCAACGGCGATCAACACGATTGCGGGCACGATCGGCGTGAAAGGCTTTTCCGGCGACACTGGCCAAAGCACTTCCGCGCAGCTCAACACTCCTGCCGGCGTGGTGGTCGATAACAACGGCAACATCTACATCGCCGATACCGGCAACAATTCCATCCGGCGCGTCACGTCGAACGGCATGATCAACACCTATGCGGGCGCCACCGCCGCGGGCTTTGCCGACGGAACCGCCGGTGCGAACGGGGCCGCGCTCTTCAATGGCCCGACCGCGCTTGCGGTAGATGCCGGCGGCACGCTGTATGTCGCCGACACGAACAACAGCGCCATCCGGCGCGTGGCCAACGGCGCAGTCCTCACCGTGGCGGGAACCGGCAACCCGGGCTTCACCGGTAACGGCGGAAGTTCCGCGGTAGCCACATTCAACACGCCGCAGGGGTTGGCTCTCGATCTCAGCGGAAACGTCATCATTTCAGACACAGGCAACAACGCGCTTCGCAGCATCGCCGTCGCGGCTTCCCGCATCGCCTTCCCCACCACGAGCCCGAACACCACGAGCGCTCCCATCGCGGTATCTCTGACGAATTCCGGTAACCAGCCCCTCACCATCGCGAGCGTAACGGTTCCGGCAAACTTTGCGGAGCAGGCCAGCGGCAGCGCCTGCTTCGACGTCGCCGCCGGCCATCC
>CALMON010000214.1:2956-7917 GCA_937871785.1 uncultured Granulicella sp. | reverse complement strand
CAGGCCGGCGGCAGCGGTAACGTGGACTGCAACAGCGCCAATCTGACGCTGGCCGCAGGAGCCTCCTGCCAGGCAAGCTTCGTGTTCTCACCCACGGCGGTGCAAACCTACTCCGGAAACGTGGTCATCACCGACAACGCCCAAACCGCAGCAGCCGCGACGCAGACGATCAGCATCACCGGCACGGGTGTGTACGTGTATACGGCGGCCATCTCTTCACCCGCTTCGGTCACCGCCGGCCAGAGCTTCACTTCCACGGTAACCGTCACGAATCCCAATGCGCAGTATCTCGGCACGATTCGATTTTCCAGCTCCGACCCGAAAGCGGTCTTCCCCAACCCAACCTACACGTTTACCGCGGCAGATAATGGCAGGCACACCTTTACCGGCCTGCAACTGGGCACGGCCGGTATACAGACTGTAACGGTCACCGACACGGTCACCCCGACCATCACGGCGAGCTCCATCATCACGGTAGTCGGCGGACCCGCCGCTACGCTATCGGTGGTTTCCGGCAGCGGGCAGACGGTCGACATAAGCACCAGTTCCCGGACATACCGGCTGCCGCTGATCGTGCAGGCGGTCGACGCTCTCGGCAACGCGAGCTCGGGGGTGTCGATCACCTTTACCGCGCCTTCGACCGGGGCCGACGCGAGCTTCGGCGTCGCGGCGGGGCCGGCAATCTACACCGGCATGACCAATAGCCGCGGTCAGGTGACAAGTCCGCAGCTCTTTGCCGACGCGGTGACGGGAGCCTTCAACGTCACGGCAACCGCAACCGGCGCCTCATCGGCCGTCTTCAGCCTGACCAATACCAGCATTGTGCCCGCAGGCTTCACCCTGGGCAGCAATCCTTCGAGCATCACGTCGCTTCCGGCGGGCACCTCGGGTTCAACGACGGTGACGATTACGCCGCAAGGCGGGTTCAACGCGCCGGTCACGGTGGCATGTGCCGGAGCCATTCCGACAACCACCTGCACGCTCTCGCCCACCACCGTCGCTCCAAGCGGAAACGGCAACTCCACTACATTCACGGTGACGCTGCAGACGACTGGACCGTCGGCCAGTCTGCGGCGCGTCGGAACGCCAGTGTATGCGTGTCTGCTGCTGTTCTCCTTCGGCTGCGTGGTGCGTTCGCGCAAGAAGCTGCGCGGCTTATCGCTGGTGGTATTCTGCGGCGTCGCTCTTCCCGGGCTGAACGGTTGCGGCAACGGCGTCAACAGCAATCAAACGCCTGCGGGAACCTACGCTTTGACCATCACGGGAACGTCGGGCTCGATCACCGCGACGCCCCTCACCATCACGTATTACGTCGCCGGAACGCCGCAAAACTAGGCGTTCCCGTACGCTCCACGGATGACTGGACGGCGTTGAGGGCTGTTGGATATTGACTGCGATATTGAATCGCGTCTTTATCCGACGGCCCTCGTTTTTGCTGACCACTCGCCTCGCTGAGAAGGGCATCTCCCCCCTCACGCAATCGAAAAGGTTGCGGCTTCAGCGAGGTCCGCCATGTCGAATCCCCTCCGCGTTCATTCTGTTTGCAGTGTCGTTCTATTGAGCCTGGGAGCGTTGCTGGCCACGGGCTGCTCCGGCAGCTTCGCCCCGCAACTTACCCCCGACGCCCCTTCACAAACCGCGGTCGGCTCGATCCGCGGCGAAACCTACGGCGGTCGACAGCCGATCGTAGGTGCCCGCATCTTTCTGCTGGCGGCCGGCACCAGCGGCTACGGCAGCGCGTCTACGTCGCTGCTCACCTCGCAGACCGGAGGACTCTACCCCACCGCGCGCGATACCGTTTCCACCAGCCCCACGTACGGCGACTATTACATCACCACCGATGCAAACGGCAGCTTCGATCTAACCGGAGCCTACACCTGCACGGCGGGTACGCAGGTGTACTTGTACTCTGTCGGGGGCAACCCGGGGTCGGGCGTCAACTCTGCCGCAGGCCTGCTTGCCGTGTTGGCGCAGTGCCCCGCGAGCGGTACGCTGGCCGGCAGTGTGCCCTACCTGTACGTCAATGAGCTTTCCACCGTCGCAACGGCCTATGCTCTGGCCGGCTTTGCGACGGACGCTCTCCACGTCGGCAGCAGCGGCACGGCGCTCGCAAAAACGGGCATCGCGAACGCGCTTACCTCCGCCGGCAATCTGTACAGCTATGCGGCCAAAAGCGCGGCGCTGGCGACGACTCCGGCCGGCAATGGTACCGCCCCACAAGCCAAGGTGAACTCCCTGGCGAACGCGCTGGTCGCATGCATCAACTCGGCCAGCGCCGCATCGACGCAATGCAGCACGCTCTTCACCTACACCAGAAGCGCGGGCACCACGGGCACGACACCCACCGATACCGCCACGGCCATGATCAACCTAGCGCACAATCCGTATCCCACCGCGGCCGGCGTAAGCGCTATTTACAACGAGCCCACGGCGATCACGTCGCCATACATGCCTGCCCTCAGCGCGGCCCCGGCGGACTGGACCATCTCGATCGCCTATACCGGCAGCCTCAGCACGCCTTCAGACGTTGCCGTCGACGCCAGCGGTAGCGTCTGGGTGGTCAACAAGGGCAGCAACACCTTGTCGAAGTTCAACACGCTGGGCGCCGTTGCCACCGGGTCGCCTTTCAGCGGCGGCGGCCTGTCTTCGCCGGTAGACCTCGCCATTGACGGCCTCGGAAACGTCTGGGTGTCGAACGGCAACAACTCGCTTTCGAAGTTCACGAGCGCCGGTGCGGCGGTTTCCACAACCTCCGGCTACACCGGCGGCGGCCTGAGCACGCCGGGCTTGCTGGCTATTGATGGAAGCAACAATGTGTGGGTCGCGAACTCGGCGTCGGTCTCGAAGTTCACCAATGCCGGCGTGGCGTCGTCGGGAAGCAGTGGCTATCTGAACAGTCTCATTGCGCCTCTGGGTATTGCGATCGATCCGTCGAACAATGTTTGGATCGCAAACTCCACGCAAAACACCATCGACGAGCTGTCGAATGCCGGTGTGCTCAGCGGAACGACTCCCATGATCGCCACAAACTACCCCGTCGGCATCGCGCTCGACAGCGCCGGAAACTACTGGGCGGCCAACTACGGCACAAACACGGTGACGCACAAACCGAACACCCCCACCTTCAGCGGCGGCGGCCTGAGCACACCTCTTGACGTCGTGCTCGATGGAGCCAACAACGCTTGGCTCACCAATGCCGGAGGCGCGGGCATTTCGGCCTTCACCACAACCGGCACGGCGCTTTCCCCCACAGGCCGCTATCAGTCGACCTTTCTTACGGCGGCGTCGACGTACCTGGCGGTCGACGGATCAGGCAACGTGTGGGTTCCGGACGCGGGGGGAACCACGCTGGTCGAGTTCGTCGGGCTGGCTGTACCGGTGGTGACGCCGGTCACCGTAACGGCTTTGGGAACGCGGCCGTAGTGCGTGTTCCGCAGGTGTCCTGCTGGCTGCTCCCTCCGAAAGGCTGGCAGGGTTTGGAGGTTTCGCGCGCGGGGCGCGGGACCTCCGTTTTTTTGCCCTTGGCTACCTGCGGCCTACGTGATCTTGAACTTGCCCGTCGCAAAGCCCAAATGCACGGTCATGCCGCCCTCGTTGATGAACCAGGGCCGCACCGTAAACGAGCGCGCTCCGTTGACGTGCATCGGATCGCGGCCGGCGATCTCTTTGGCCTCCGCAAGCGAGCTCGCGCGGATGACGACCGTGCCGTCGCCTTCCCATTCCTGCTCGTCGTCGGTCCAGTTGGGCCCGGCGGCAAACATGATGCCGTCGCGCTCGAGCGTTTCCTGAAATTGTAGATGGATCGCGAGGTTCTCCATGACCGGCCCAATCCCGTTCGTCGGGCGCGTGGAAACCATGTAAAACTGCTTGGCAAGGTAGCCGCGGCTGACGCAGTCGGCAATGATCTCGTGGGCGGGAACGGACTTGTCAGGCATGGGGTTCGGTTTCCTTCTTGTTCTTGTTGGTGGTGTTGATGCCCGTTGCGATGTGGGTTGTCAATTCCTTCGCGGCCGCAAGAAGAAGCCGCGGAAGCTCGTCGCGAACGCCGTGCGAGGCTGCCGCGGCCAGCGACAAGGCCATGATCATCTGCCCGTCGGCGTCGAACACCGGAGCGCTGTACGCGTTCAAGGCGACGCTGTTGAGAGGCGACGGCTCCAACGCGAGCACGGACACCACGCCGTGAGCTTGTGCGGAGGCGATTTCGCCGTCGAAGCGTTGCCTCTGTTCAGCCTGATCTTCGTCCGCAATGCGAAGCAGGCGGAGGTCTTCGTCGATGAACGGCTTCGTAATCTCGGGTGCAAGGAACGCGGCAAAGGCGCGGCCGGTCGCCGTGCGGGTGGTGCTCATCACGAGGCCTGTCCGCAGAAAGTCGCTGATGCGGTCGGCCCCGGGCTGCCAGCGGATCGCCGTCGGTCCGTGATTGCCCCAGACGGCGAGCGACAGGGTATGCGGCCCCAGGCTCGCCTGCATGCCGGCAAGGGCGTCCCCGGCAAGGTTGACGGCTTCGGGGGTGGGCACGGGCGCACCGCCGACGTGGAGCGAAACCGGCCCAAGCTCGTGCGCGTACGACACCATGTACTTGCCATGCGCAAACGCCAGCGGACGCCGTCCGGAGTGGCTGACGCGCTCCACCTGCCCAATGTAGATGACGTGGTCGCCGGCAGGATACGCGGCCACCCGGCGGCACTCGAAGTGGGCACCGGTGCCCGCAAGCACGGGCGCGCCGCCGAGGCCTTCGGTGTAGGGAACAGTTGAAAACTTGTCGTCGGCGGATTTGGCGAAGTGGTTTGAAATGGCGATCTGGTCATCGGCCAGGATGTTGATCGCGAAGTGGTCGGCCTCGCCAAACGCGGCAAAGCTCTTGGAGGTGAGGGCCTGGCTCCAAAGCACCAGCGGGGGCTCCAGCGACACGGAACTGAAGGAGTTGGCCGTGACGCCGTGGAGCTTGCCTGCGGCGTCAC
>CALMON010000214.1:0-2946 GCA_937871785.1 uncultured Granulicella sp. | reverse complement strand
CACCACCGTTACGCCGGTAGTAAAGGTTCCCAGCACGTTGCGCAGTTGGCGGGTGTCGTAATTTTCAAGATAGGCCATGCTGCTCCGTATAGTACGTCAGGAGGGTATGTCGGGAAACCGAGCTTTACGCCAGCCGCGCCGCGACCGCGGGAAACAGCTTGGCCGCGTTGCCGAACTCGATCGCCTCAAGGTCCGCGTCGCTGAAACCGGAGAAACTTTCAAGTGCTTTAATGGCCGCGCCCAGGGTCCAGTTGGGCATGAACGGGATGTCGACGCCCATCAGCAGTTGCGAGGACGGAACGAGGTCCAGCAGGCCGACGTACTGCGACGGAATCGTAACGGCCGTCATGTCGTAGTAGAACGACGCGAGCACCTCGCGAGCCTCTTCTGCGGAAACCGTTGCCCGGGAACCGGCACCGAAGTGAACTTCGAGATTCTGGAAGCGCTCCAGCAAAAATGGCATGGTGCCGCCGCCGTGCGTGGAAATCATCTTGATGTTCGCAAAGCGCTTCTTGGTTCCGGAGACCACCATGTTGGCCAACATGCGGGTGGTGTTGAAGACAAACTCGAATACCGAAAGATTGAGGCCGAGGTCCGCGTGTGTAGACGTACTTATCGACCAGGGGTGAATAAAGAGCACGGCTTCCCGGCGATTGAGCTCCGCAAACCAGGGGTCGAACTGCGGCTCGCCCAGGAAGACGTCGCCGATGTTGGTGGAAGTCGCCACGCCATCCAGCTTCAGGGTGTCAAGCGCGTACTCCATCATTTTAAGCGTTTCATCGGGCAGATGGCCGGGGATGGTGGCGAGCCCGCCGAAGCGCTTGGGGTGCTTGCTGATGATGTCGGCGATGGTGTCGTTGATGCTACGCGCGACATCGGAAGCTTCCGCTGCGCTGCCGTGCTGCGCAGCGTGGGGTATCGCCAGGATCGACGTCTGAATACCGTTCTCGTCCATCAGCGCAAGCGCTCCATCGACAGACCATTTCGGCAGACTTGCCTGGGACAAAGGAACACCGGCTCCGAAGGGAAGAAGCGCGTGGGAATGGACGTCGATCAGCGTGTACTTGGACAAGGAATGGGATCTCCGGACGAGCGTAGCGATTGGGGAGGAGCAACCTGGACGGGCGCCGTTGCCGGCGCCCGCATGGCGAACGCGAGGCGGTTATACGAGAGCCGTGACGCCGCCTTCTATGCCGAGCAGGGCCTTGCCGTAGACTTCCGAGCTGATCTCCGGCGAAACGACCGCGTGGCGGCTGCAGGTTTCCAGATCGCGCCACATGCGCTGCATGGGGCTGACCTCCGCAAACGACGACGCTCCGTGCGCGGAAAGCAGGATGTCCATCGCCTTGCGCGCCGTGGTAGCGAGATAGCCTGTGTCCATGCGGACACGGGCACGCTCCGTATAGGTCGGGATGCGGTCTTCAGACGCCGCTGCCCAGATTGCGTCGGCCGAGCGCATGGCGTGCATGCGAACGGTGTCGACGAGCATGGCCGCTTCGGCAATGGCGAGCTGGAAGCTCGGCGACTCGGTTTGCGCCTTGTAGAAGGTGTAGGAAATGCTGCGTTTCGGCGCCTTTTCGATGACGAACTCCAGCGCGCGCTCGACCAGACCCATCATCGGTCCGCCCAGGATCAGCGAGGCCACGGGGATGAACGAGCAGCGGTAGAGAACCTCATCCTTGTAGGGCGTCGGCGGGTTGCCGGCCATCACCTTCGACACCGACATGATGCGGTGGTCGGGAACGAAAACGTCCGTGGCGACGATGGTGTTCGAACCCGAACCCTTCATGCCGGCGACATACCAGGTGTCCTCAATGGTGCAGTCGGACATCGGCATAAACGCCATGCCCTGGTCGATCATTTCGCCTTCGGCGTTGACGACCGGAATGCCCATCATCGCCCAGTCGGAGTGGAGGCAGCCCGAAGACCACGGCCACTTGCCGGTGACCATCAGGCCGCCATCGACGCGCTTGGTAGTGGCGAGCGGAGCGAACACTCCGGCGATGCGGGCGTCGGGGCTCTTGCCCCAGATGTCTTCCTGGCACTCTGCCGAAGACAGCCCGGCAAAAAACGAGCAGACGTTCATCAGAGTCGAAACCCAGGCGGTGGAGCCACAGCCCTTGGCCAGAGCGGCGGAGACTTCCATCTTGGTGCGGATGTCGGTCTGGAGACCGCCGAAACGGCGCGGCACCATCATCTTGTAAATGCCGGCTTCCCGCACCGCGGAAATATTCTCGTCGGAAACGCGGCGATTCTGTTCGCTTTCCGCCGCGTTCGCTTCCAGCAGCGGCCGCAGGGCGTGGGCGCGCTCCACAAGCACATGGCGAAGGGCGTCCGGGGACAGGTGCGCGATGTCGCTCACGTCGACGGCGCCGGTCTGGGTGCGGGGTTCAAGAATCGCCGGTCCCTGCTTCTGCTCCGATTTCGGAGCGGCGTAGTCGCGGACGAAGGGTGCTTCTACTGGTGGCATGTGGAGTCTCCTTTACGTAATGGTCGTGATCTCTTCGGTGAACATGTTTACCGCGTTTGAACGTCGTTTGGCAAGCTAAACTTTCCAGCGTGGAAGAATCTCCGCTGCATTCCCCGCTGCAATGGCCTGCCGGGTAGACTCTGGCAGCACAAGTTTGGTGAACAAACTCTTGCTGTGAGACACCGGAAAATAACCATAGTCGCTCCCGAACAACAAATGCGAGGGCTCTGTCACCTTTTGTAGCAGGGCGAAATCTTCAGGGGCAAAGGCCTGCGCGCAATCGAAATAAAGCTTGCGGTACTCAGCGTACACGCCTTCCGGGAACACCTGCCTGAGCTTCTCGGGGCCTACGCCACGCCACTCGTCGAAGCCGGCCATGCGCCCCAGCAGGATGGGCATCACACCGCCGCCATGGCAGAAAATGAACTTGATGTCCGGCAGGCGGCGCGTGGTCTGCGCCACCCACAGGCTCAGGA
>CALMON010000213.1 GCA_937871785.1 uncultured Granulicella sp. | reverse complement strand
CCATCACCCTGGCCGCCTCAGACCCCCTCAACCTCGTCGGCATCGTGGTTCCTGGCGAGCGCGAGCCCGCCATCCCCGGCCGCGAGGTGCGCCTGCAGAACGGAACCGCTTATACCGACGAAGCTGAAGCCGCCGCCAAAGTTGCTATCCCCACACGCCCGAAGGCACAGCGAACGAGGTCGATCGCCGACATCCTTCGCAGCGGAGGAGCCGCCGTTCCCCTGCCCGCGCCGAGCCGTCCGGCCGGCTCCATGGACCTGTTCTCTTGAGCGACGAGCGCGACGGAAAAGACGCGGGCTCGCTCGCCGACAGCACCGCGCCCAGCGCTCCCGCGTACATCGATCCCACTGCGCCGCTTCCCGGTGAAACCTACATCGACGGTCCCTACCTCGTCTTCAACGAGGCCTACCACCTGCGCCGCGGCTACTGCTGCAACTCCGACTGCCGGCACTGCCCCTACCGGTGAGTGCCGGCCGATAGCTCAGTCGTTTTCCCGCGCAGCCGACGGTCCAAGGCTCTGCAGGTTGACCGCCGCAACCGACCGCGTCCGCAACTGCTTCGCGTTCTCCAGCAGTACGGTCACCCTCGGGTCACGCAGGAACGGCGCCAGGGCGGCATCTTCCGCAATCTCCTGCTTCACATCGAACCCAGCTTCGCTCGCTTTGGCGAGCCATAACAAGGTGTTCGCCTCATCATGCCGCCGGGCGTATACCCGAGCCATTTCAAACGCGAGATGTCCGTAGTTCTGCGAGCCCACCACGTGCACCATTTGCCCGCCACCGTCGCGGCTTTCAAACGAGTGCGGGTCCAGCCGGACAGCCTTTGCCAGCTCCGTACGGGCGCTTTCCAGGTCGCCGCTTTCGAAATACGCCATCCCCAGGTTGACGTGGAAGATCGCCGACTTCGCATCCAGCCTGGACGCGCGATGGTAGTCGGCAATCGCCGATTTGTAGCGCTTGGCGACGTACTCGGTAACGCCCAGGTTGTTCCAGGCCATGGCGTTCTTTTTGTTCGCCCGCACCGTTCGCAAAAACAGCTCATGCGCCAGGTCGTCCTGCTTCAGTTCAAGTCGCACCACGCCCATTTTGTTGAGTAAATCGCCCACATTGCCGCCGCGCGCCAGGGCGTACCCGTAGTAGTCCAGCGCATCTTCCGGGAAGCGCCGCGCGCGCAACACGTCGGCCGCGGTTTCGAGCGCAGCCGCGCTTCCGGTCTGCGGGTTGGGCAGATGAGGCTCGATGGTCGCCCATTGCGGATCGCGGTGGAACGCCGCGCGCTCTTCCGCGGAAACGCGCTCCGCCGGTGCCTGCGCGCTGGACGCGGCGACGCCCGCAAACAGGCTGAAAGAAAGGATAAAGCGGAAACCGGTGAAACCGATCCTGTGCAGCCGCATGGCGACCTCCTGCCTTTTTAGGGGAGGCCGTCAGAATGCGCCCGCGACGAGCCGTTCGTCAAGCGAAATCGAAGGCCTACTCCGAAGGCGCGGGAGCGGGCGTGGCCGCAGCCACTGGAACCGCCGCCGGCACACCCGCCGGAGGCGCGACGGCGGCGACCCGCAGCGCCATGCGCGGGAAGCTGAAGCTGCCGCCCGCATCGTCGATAACGTTTACCTGGCAAACGTACGTGCCGGGCTTCAACTGCGCCAAGGGCACGTCGAACTGGAACGACACCGCGCCGCGGTCCGGCTGGTTGAGCACGTCGGCTTCCACCAGTGGCGTTTCGTAGACTTTGGTTCCGCCGCTCAAAAATTCGATGCTGGTCAGCACCCGTACCGGCCCGCCTTCGCGCCGGCCCAGTCCGGGCGAAGCTGCCTGCGCCGGGGCGTCCTTTTCCCTGGCGGGGTCGTACAGCTCATACAGGAAGTACAGGTGCCCATCCTGCCGGAAGACGTGCGGCACATTCGGCACAAATTCCTGCCCGTCGTGGATCAGCGGGTTGTTCGTGTCCTTGGTGCCGTTCGCGATGCGCTGGCTGGCGAGGACTACCGAACTCAGCTTCATCGGAGCTTTTTTGAGGTCGGGCACGTTCAGGTCGGTTTCAAAGGTGCCCATGGCGCCGGTCTGGTTTTCGCGCACCACAAACTTGAGCCGGTAATGCCCCGGAGCGAGCGAGAAACCAGTCGAGTATTGGATGTTTCGCTGCGACACCTGCTGGTTGGCGTCGAGCGCCAGCTTCACCGTATCGCGCACATTGCCGACCACCGCACCCTGCGAGTTCTTCACCTGGCCGACAACGTCGATGTTCGCCTTGTCCTTGTCACCGTTCTTGACTGCCGCGATCTGCGACCCAGGAACGATCAGGCTGATCGGGATGTAGTACTGATTTTCGCTGCGCCGGAAGTAGAGCGCCTGCAGGTACAGCGCGACGTCGGTAGCCGGCAGGTCGCTGCGCATCTGCTCGGTGAGCGCGACCTCGCGATCCTCGGTTTTCTGGTGCCGGAAGTCCGCCGGGGCGTAGTAGCCGGGGCGGAATTCGAGCTTCACGTCGGGCCGCGTCGAGCGGATCGTCAGGTGGCGGAAGGTGCCGTCGTGCGCCGAATTCGTCGAGTGAAAGCCAAGAATGTAATACGCCTCGGTGTCGTGCTGCACCTGCTGAAAGGCGGGGGCGAAATCGTTCGAATCGAAGAACGCCTTGCCGCCGGTGTCGGCGCTCAGGGTGCTCAGCGTTTCCTGCGAAGCGAAATTGGCGTCGAATTGCGCCTGCACCGCGCGCCCATTGTACGAAGCCGTCCCGCGCAGGCTGCCTTTGGACGCGTCGCCGACCGGAGGCAGCGCCTGCAAACCGCGTGTGTCGACCGAGTAGATCGCCATGTTTGCCCGCGCCGCTTCGTTGGTCGCGGCGCGCAGGCTGGCCTGGTTTTCAATGCCGTTGCGCGAAAGCCCGCCCGAAAAATACAGCATGGACTTCCTTTGCTCCACGCGCTCCAGACTCTTCGCGATCGCACGAATCGCATACAGCTCGCGGTCCGTGTTCAGGCTGTTGTACTCGCTGTCGTCGGCGGTAAAGGTTGAGCCATCGTCGCTCGTTCCGTCTGTTGTGCCGTCGCCGCCCGCGCCAAAACCCGTGCCTTCGGTGCCGTTGTATTTCGCCAGCCCGTGCAGCAGGGCGTCCTTGTTGGCGGTAAAGTCCTGGTCCATGGTCAGGCCGGTGGACATGCTCACCAGCGCGACCAGGTCGGCCGGCTGCATCTTGGTCTTGACGAACTCCTGCGCGGCTTCGACGGCGCGGTCCGTGTCTTCATCCTGCATAGAGCTGATGTCGAAAAACATCACGATCAGCCGGTGATCGCGCAACTGGCCGGGCGCGGCGGCCAGGTTGCGATTGATCAGATCGCCAACGGAAGCCTTGCCGGTGACGGTTTTCTCCGCCAGCGCGGCCGCGTCGTCCACGTTCTGGTAGTCGAAACTCGCGACCTTTTGCGGCTTCTTGTCTTCAAGAATTTCAAAGTCCGAAGCCTTTAATCCTTTGACCACATTGCCGGTCTTTTTATCGCGGGCGACCACATTGGTCAGCACAATGTCGGTGTTCACCTTCATGGTGAAGCCCTGCCCGTCACCCTGCTGGCGGATGTCCTGGCTGGCCGTGCCGCCCACCTGCGGCGGCGTCGCGGGTGCGGGCGGTGTTCCTGCCTGCTGCGCCGTTAAGCTTGTCGCGATCAGACCCATCAGCGCCGCTGCTGTGCATCGTGTCATACTACAAACCTTTCACACTCATGACTCGAAACTGACAACTCACAGCGGATCCAGTCCAGTCGTGAGTCGTCGGGATGAGTTCTCAGTGACCGTCCCTAAAACCGGTATCGCGCCGTGAAGTTGATCACCCGCTGCGTCGCCGCTCCGGTTACCTGCCCGAACGTCGCCGACGTCAGCACCGTGTTGATGCCGTTGTATTGCACTGTGTTGAACGCATTCGTCGCGGTCGCGCGAGCTTCGAACGAGCGCGTGTCGCCCAGCTTCACCGTGCGTGAAAGCGACACATCCGCCACCGTCTGGCCCGGGCCTTCAATCGAATTGCGCGAAGCTGTTCCGTATCCCGTTTGACTCTGCGGAGCGATGAAAGCCGCCTTGTTGAAGAAGTTTCCCAGCGTTCCCGATCCCGCGATCGGTTGCGAAAACACCCGGTCCGGGCGCAGCGTGTAGGTGCCGCCGGCTGAAATTTCCGCTGCCGACGACTGGTAC
>CALMON010000212.1:11554-19378 GCA_937871785.1 uncultured Granulicella sp. | reverse complement strand
TTTGCCTTGCGGATCGGGCTCGATCCGCTGGCCGGCCGCCAGCACCTGCACGTTATTATTTAGTTTTGACTTGCGGTCGTCCGAGTGGTTGTCGTATTGAGTCGTCTGCAGCGCGTCCACCTGCGTGCCGGGCAGCAAAAAGCCGGAAACCCCGGTGATTTCCGTGGTTTTTACGGAGATAGCTCGCATGCCGGCGGGAATTCTGTACGCGAGCCCCGCGCCCACGCCGCTTTGCGCTAACTGCCGTTCGAGGATCGGCTGACCGGCTGCAAGAGGGTAAAGCACGATACGGCTTTCGACTTCGGCAGCATCGCTGAAGGATCCTTCAAGCGGTGTCGCTCCGTTCCAGGGCGCAAGCTGTAGCGCGCTCGCCTGCAGCCTTTCGCCGGCCTGCAGATCGTGTGCGGCGACCAAATACCTGCGTGCGACAGCCGCCGCTACGGTGCGCGTCCGCGGTAGCCGGCGGCTCAGGAAAAACGTAAACAGAGCGGAAATCGCCAGCGCCGTCCCGAGCGCGATCAGCAGTTTGCGCGAACGCATCGGTTACCTCGCTCCCGCAAACGGTGTGCCCGTCAGCATGCAAACCAGCCCGCAGCCAACGGCGATGGCGACTCCGTACGGCAGCCGCAAGGCCGCCGGGTTGCCGACATGGAGCTCCGGATGAGCCACCAGACCTTGCTGCCGATGATGCGCCGCCAGCGCGAGCACGTTGCGCAGCGTGACACGCAACTGCCCGCGCCACACCGCGAAGACGAGCGCCATGAAACCACCGCTGACGACCGTGAAGAGCAGCAGGGGAAACACCGGCGACCAGCCCGCCAGGCAGCCCGCGGCGGCCATCAGCTTCACGTCGCCCGCGCCCATGCCCCCGGCTAGAAAGAGCACGACGAACAGCCCTCCGCAGAGCAGCCCCGCCGCCAGCGCGGTCAGCAAACCGTCGGGGCCATCAAGCAGCGTATGCAGGCAAAGGCCGGCAACGCAGCCGCTTGCCGTTAGCCAGTTGGGAATGCGCCGCGTGCGCAGGTCGGTAGCCGCACCCACGCCCGCGCACAGCGCCGCGCTTGCCGTGTAGACCAGTTCTGTTGGGGGGAGCGTCATGGTGTAAGCCTTTGCGGTTCGTGGATCGAAAAATTTGCCGTGCCTTGCGACGTGCCAGGGCACGGTCTTGGCTGACAAAGCTAAATCACGTTGGTGAGCTGCTTGGCGATGTTGGTAAACGCCGCGTTGACGTTGGTCGAAAGCGTGCGCATCGCCACGATCGCGCCGAGCCCGACGAGAGCGGCAACGAGAGCGTATTCGATCAGATCCTGGCCGGATTCGTCGGCGAGCAGTGTTTTGAAGAGGTTGGGAAAGGTCTGCATGGTGGTGGGCTTCATGGGGATTCGTGTCCTCCTGAGGATGTCCGTCGCCTTTGGAGCAGCTCGCCGGAAATGCGCCGTATCCGGGCACGCTGCCTTTAACGTCCGTTGCATCCTTTATCGACACCGTGGCCGAAAACTGTAGTGAATCGGCACACCTCCGTGGTGGCTCCACTTTTTGCGCCGATGGGAGATCATGCCTGGCCATAGTCCTACTCGTAGACAAGCACGACGGCTCGCGGAAGAGGACAGTGGCCAGACCCTGGTGCTGGCCGCGCTCGGCATGCTGCTCCTGGCCGGCTTTCTGGGCCTCGCTATCGATATGGGAGAACTGCGCCACGCGCGCCGCGGGTTGCAAACGCAGGCGGATGCCGCCGCGCTGGCAGCCGCGCTCGAGCTCACCGCCTGTAACGGCGTGAGCGCCTGCGCCACCATGCAAACGGCGGCGACAAATTCGCTTGCGGAAAACGGGGTCGCCGGCGCGACGCTTACCACCGGCTGCGTAACAAATAGCTCGTCGCCAGCGACAGCGATGATGCTCAACAATCCACCCTGCCTGGCAGGCTCGGCGGACCCAAATACCGGCAACACGGCGTTTGTGGAGGTCGTCCTGTCACAAGCGCAGACAACCCACTTTGCGGGCGTGCTCGGCTATCGCTCGGTGCCCGTAACTGTACGGGCGGAAGCCGGGGCTGCCGGCACGAGCGGCTCTAGCGGAAGCAGCGGAAAAGCTGCGTCGGTGCTGGTGCCATGAGGAATTACAAGGCTCCTTTCCACTGTTCTTCTTTCCTTGCAGCCGCATACCTTCGCGCTTCAGAAAACGAGGGCTCGAGTGTTCTCGAGCTTGCGCTCGTGACTCCCCTGCTGTTGCTGCTGCTGGCGGGTGCCGTCGATTTCGGCCATGCCTTTCGCCTGGGCCTCGCGGTTTCTTCGGCCGCCGAAGCCGGCGCACTCTACGGCCTCGGCAACCCCACCGACACCGCCGGCATGACGCAGGCGGCGGCCGCTGAATCGAGCCTGCCCAGCCTCCAGGCCGCGGCCATGTCGGGTTGCGAGTGCGCCGACGGCTCGTCGCCGGTGCCATCCTGTACTTCCGCGCCTACCTGCGCGAGCAACGTCGTCCGCTATATCGACGTGACGACGACCGCCGCCTACACGCCCCTATGGGCTATCGCCGGGCTGCCTGCCAGCTACACGTTGCGCGGTCACGCTCGCCTGCGCGCAGCCTTCCCCGGCAAATAATGAGCACCCTTTTCACAATTTTCACGAGAGCCCACCAACTCCGCTCCGACGACAGCGGCGCAGAGCTGGTGGAATTTGCCCTCACCTCCGGGCTATTGCTTGCCCTCCTGCTGGGCTCGCTAGAAGTGTCGCGCGCGCTGTATGCAGGCCATACCGTCAGCAGCCTGGCCCGCGAGACGAGCCGCTACGCCATGCTGCGCGGGAGCTCCGCCGGTAGCGTTGCCTGCGCAGGGCCGGCCGCGGCGAACTGCCAGGCGACGGCGCAGAGCGTAGCCGCTTTCGCGGTCTCCCGAACCACGCTGCAGTCCGACGCCGCGAAGCTGCAGGTTACCGCAACGTGGCTTTCCGTCACGGCGACGGGGGCGGCCTGCGCGGCCCACGCGCCGGGCTGCCTCGTTCGCGTACAGGTCAGCTATCCCTTCCGATTTCTGTTTTCATTCCTGCCGTCAGCTACGCTTCCGCTTACCGGGTCGTCCACCGTGACGATCCAGCGCTGAGGTGGCGCGCCCGGCACCGCACTCGGCGGTCCCGCCCAAATTTCCGCACCCGGAACCATCCCTCGGACATCCAAGACACGTTCACTTCTTCCTGAGGAGCTTTGCGCCCGATGTCTTTCGCCCCCACACGCGCTTTTGTACTGACGGTGACGCTTGGCCTTGCCGCTACCCTGGTCGCCTGCAAACCCGCGCCCAAGGCAGCGGCCGCGCCGCCGCCGATGCCAGTCGTTACCAGCTCGGTCGCGAACTCCGCCGTGCCCACCACCGACACCTACGTGTCCACCATCAAGAGCCGCCGCTCCGCGACCATGCAGCCCCAGGTCGACGGCAACCTGACGCGCATCTTCGTTAAATCCGGAGACGTAGTGAAGGCCGGCCAGGTGCTGATGCAGATCGACCCGCTCAAGCAGTTGGCGGCCGTGCAGTCGCAGCAGGGCACCGAAGAGCAGCAGAAAGCCACCTTCCAGTACAACAAGGGCGACGCCGCGCGGCAGAAAGCGCTGTTCGACGCCGGCATCATTTCCCGCCAGGCGTACGACCTTTCGGTCCAGGGTCTGCAAACCTCGCAGGGTGCTCTCGCCTCGGCCACCGCCGCGACCAACACGCAGAAACAGCAGCTCGCGTACTACCAGATTCGCGCGCCTTTCGCCGGCGTCGTCGGCGATATTCCCGTCCATCTCGGCGACTATGTTTCCCCCACGACCGCGCTCACCACGGTCGATGAAAACAACGACCTCGAAGCCTACATCTACATTCCCGCCGAGCGCGCCGCGCAGGTGCGCACGGGCCTTGCCGTCGACCTGACCGATGCGAGCGGAACGGTCCTGACGCACTCCACACTGGACTTCGTTTCGCCCGAAGTCGACAACAACCTGCAAACCGTGCTCGCCAAGGCTTCCATCCCCGCCAGCACGCGCCTGCGCAACGGCCAGCTCGTCAACGCTCGCGTCACCTTCAGCACGCAGCAACAGCCCATCGTCCCGGTTCTCGCGGTCAGCCGCATCGGCGGACAGGCGTTTGTGTTTCTCGCGGCGCCCAAGGGCGGCGGGTACACGGCTCACCAGGTGGCCGTCAACGTCGGTGAGCCTGTCGGCAACAACTACCCGATCCTGTCCGGTCTCCACAACGGCGACAAGGTCATCCTGTCCGGCCTGCAATTGCTGCAGGAAGGCGCCGCGGTGCAGCCGCTTCCGCCCCAGGCAGGCCCGGCCCTTTCGACGCCGCCAGCCGCCTGATCCTTCTGCCTGCACCACCGGTCTCGTGGTCTCGTTCCTTTGCTACCTTGTCCCCTCGCTCCCTATTTTGAAAGGTACGTCCCTTGGTTGAATTTTTCATTCGCCGCCCCATCTTCGCCACCGTGTGCGCGCTGCTCATCGTGCTGGCCGGTGCGGTGTCGCTGCCGACCATCCCGATCTCGCTTTACCCGGAGCTCGCTCCGCCGCAGGTCGTGGTGCAGTGCAATTACGTCGGCGCAAACTCCAAGGACGTCGAGTCCGCCGTCACCACGATCCTCGAGCAGGCCATCAACGGCGTCGAAGGCATGCGCTACATGTCGTCGACGAGCTCGAACGACGGTACCTCCGCCATCACCGTCACCTTCAACACCGGCTACAACCTCGACATTGCCGCAGTCGACGTGCAGAACCGCGTCGCCACCGCGCAGGGCCGTCTGCCCGCCGTCGTCAACGCGACCGGCATTTCGATCACCAAGGCGAACGCCAATTTCGTTCTCGCCGCCGGCTTCATTTCGCCCGATCACTCGTTGTCGCAAGCGTTTATTTCGAACTACATCGACGTGTACGTTTCAGACGCGTTGAAGCGCGTCCCGGGCGTGGGCGCGGTCATCATCTTCGGCGAGCGCAAGTACGCCATGCGCCTCTGGCTCGACCCCAACAAGCTCGCCGCGCGCCAGCTTACCGCGCTCGACGTGACAAACTCACTCGCCGAACAAAATGTGGAAGTCGCCGCCGGCCAGCTCGGCGAGCAGCCCGCCGACGAAAAGCAGCAGTACCAGATGGCGGTCCGCGTTTCCGGCCGCTACAACGACCCGCACCAATTTGAAAACATCATCATCAAGTCGTCCGCGCCCACCGCTGCCGGGCAGGCGAGCACGTCGAACGGTGCTGGCCTGGTGCTGTTCAAAGACATTGGCCACGTCGAGCTTGGCGCCGAAAATTACAACACCAACCTCAAATTCTTCGGCAACGCCTTTGGCGGCGGCGAGGCCATCGGCGTCGGTGTGCAGCAGCTCTCGAACGCCAACGCGCTCGATGTTGAACAGAAGTGCATCGCCGTCCTGAACGAGCTGCAGAAGTCGTACCCGCCGGGCATGAAGTCCATCGTCGCGGTCGATACGACGACCGTGGTTTCGGACTCCATCAAGGAAGTCGAAGTCACCATCGCCGAAGCGATCGCCATCGTCATCCTGGTCATCTTCCTGTTCCTGCAGGACTGGCGCGCGACCATCATTCCCGCGGTCACCATTCCAGTTTCGCTGATCGGCACCTTCGCCTTCATCAAGATTTTCGGCTTCAGCATCAACTCGCTCACGCTGTTCGGGATCACGCTGGCCACGGGGCTTGTGGTCGACGACGCCATCGTCGTGATTGAAAACGTACAGCGGCATCTGGAAGAAGGCGTCGCCGGTGCGCAGGAAGCCACGTTCATCGCGATGCGCGAGGTCACGAGCGCCGTCATCGCAACCTCGCTCGTGCTCATTTCGGTGTTCATCCCGGTCAGCTTCTTCCCCGGCACTACGGGTATCCTGTACAAACAGTTTTCGCTCACCATCGCGTTCTCGATCGCGATCTCCGCCTTCAACGCGCTTACCCTTTCGCCCGCGCTTTCCGCCATCCTGCTGCGCAAAGAACAGCACAAGACCGGCATCCTGGGCGCGATCCTGAACCCCATCGACCGCGCCATCAAAAAGTTGATTTCCTGGTACGCGATCGCCGTCACCTGGGTCGTCAAGGTGCGCTACGCGGTGCTTGTGCTCTTCCTCGCCGGCCTGGCCGCAACGGGGTATATGTACACGCATGTGCCCACGGCGTTCGTCCCGCAGGAGGATCAGGGCTACTTCCTGATCGTCATTCAGACGCCGCCCGGAGCCTCGCTCAGCTACACGTCGGAGTTTGCCGACCGCGTGGCTACCAAGGCCCGCGAAGACAAAGACATTCTCGGCACGTTTTCGGTCATGGGCTTCTCGCTCGCCGGCGGATCGTCGCCCAACGCCGGCCTGATCTTCGCCCCGCTCAACCCCGTTGACGAGCGCACCAAACTCGGTAAAGGACACGACGCGCATTCCATTGTGACGCGGCTGTTCGCGCAGCTTTTCACCGTGCCCGGAGGCATCGCCTTCGCCGCCGAGCCCCCCGCCATCGCCGGCATCGGCACCGTCGGCGGCTTCCAGTTCATCGTGCAGGACTCCGGCCGCAATACCTTCGGCGACATCGACCGCATCGCCCACACCATGGTCGCCGCCGGCTTCGATCCGCACTCCGGCCTGCAGCAGCTAAACACCACCTTTACCGCCAACGACCCGCAGCTTGTCGTCACCATCGACCGGCAAAAGGCCAAGGCCGTCGGCGTTCCGCTTTCGCAGATCACGACCGCCATCAGCACCTTCATGGGGTCGACCTATGTCAACGACTTCGACTTCAACAACCGCTCGTACCGCGTGTACGTGCAGGCCGACCAGCAGTTCCGCCGCAATGCGCAGGACCTGCGCGCCTACTATGTCCGGTCCGACGGCGGGCAGATGATCCCGCTCGACAACCTTGTGCTGACCAGCGAAACCAGCGGACCGCAGGTGATCAACCACTACAACCTGTTCCGTTCGGCCGAAATCGACGGCTCGCCAGGCCCCGGGCTCAGTTCCGGCCAGGGCAACGACAACATGGTTTCGCTGTTTGAAAAAACCAAGATCCCCGGCATGAGCTATTCCTGGACCGGATTGTCGCTTGAAGAAGTCGAGTCGTCCGGCAAGGCCATCATTATCTTCGGGCTCGGCCTGCTGGTGGTGTACCTCACGCTTTCGGCCCAGTATGAAAGCTTCGCACTGCCGTTCATCATCCTGCTCGCGGTGCCGACAGCCATCCTTGGCGCGCTCTCGCTTGTAGCCCTGCGCGGTCTGAACGACGACGTGTACGTGCAGATCGGGCTCGTAATGCTGATCGGTCTGTCGGCGAAGAACTCGATTCTGATCGTGGAATTTGCCGAGCAGCAGCTATCGGAAGGCAAGTCGATCATCGACGCCGCCATCACCGCTTCCGAGCTGCGCCTGCGGCCGATCCTGATGACCAGCTTCGCGTTCATCCTCGGTGTCATGCCGCTCTACCTGGCGACCGGCGCCGGGTCTCTGGGCCGCCACTCGGTCGGTACCGCCGTTGTCGGAGGCATGTTGCTCTCGACGGTTCTCAACCTGTTCTTTATTCCGGTGCTGTACGTCATCCTGAAAACGCTGCTCGGCCGCTTTTCAAAGCGCACGGTCATGGCTGTTCCCAACGCGAACCCAACGCAGTCACACTGATCTGGAGCATTTTTCCTGCTGCTGGAACTCCCGCAGAAGGCGTGCAGTGGCGTTTCCTTGGAGAAACGCCCATTGAGCTTGCGGCTCTTGGGCTACACCGCAAGAAAATGATCTATCTGTGCCCCAAAAGCGGAGAGGGGGGGGCCAACGCCGCGCCGCGCCGTTTGGGGGGGCCCCAGATACCCCGAACCCCCCCCGT
>CALMON010000212.1:2103-11544 GCA_937871785.1 uncultured Granulicella sp. | reverse complement strand
TAGCCTCCTGCGTAGCTGAGACTACAGGCATGTGCCACCATGGCTGGCTAATTTATTTTTTTTTTTTTGCCCAAAACTGGGGGGGGGGGGCGCAATGCGCCCGCGCCTCTCCGTTGCTGGAAGCCACTCTACGCCGAAACGCCCAGCTTGCCGTACCACGGCGTCGCGTTCTTAAGCGCCTGGTTCACGTTGTCGATGTTCTGGATGCCGACCGAGTTCAACCAGTCTTCAAACGCCTTCGGGCCGTTTTTCGCAAAGATCGGGATGCCGTCTTTCCACGTTGCGCGACCGCAAAGCACGCCGTTGTAGGCGACGCCGCTTTCATTCGCCAGCTCCAGCGTTTCGATAAACACCGGGTTCGACACGCCAGCCGACAGGTAGATGAACGGCTTTTCGGTCGACTCGCCCACGCTGCGGAACAGCCCCAACGCTTCGGCGCGCGTGTAGGCCTTTTCGCCCTTGAACGCCTTTGTGCCTTCCACGAACTCCATCACGATCGGCACTTCCACCTTCAGCACATCCACGTTGTACCGCGGCTTTGAAAACTCCTTCATCGCGCCGCTCACGATCGACGGCTTCTTGAGAGCGTAGGCCGCGCTCTTTTCATCGCCGCCCTCGGCGTCGTAGCCGACGAACTCCAGAAAGAAGGGGATGTCGAGCGCCACGCACTCGTCGCCGATGCGCTCAATCCAGGCGTGCTTGAACTCGTTGACCTCGGTGCTGTCGAACGGCGTGTAATACAGCAGGATCTTGACGCAATCCGCGCCCGCTTCCTTCAAACGGCGCACGCTCCACACATCGAGCAGGTCAGGCAGCCGACCCGGCGTGGTGGCGTCGTAGCCGGTCTTCTCATAGGCCAGCAGCAGGCCCTTGCCGTTGCGCTGCTTGGCGGCCGGAAGGCCGTACTCCGGGTCCAGCAGGATCGCCGAGGCATGCTTTGTCAGTACTTCGGTGACCAGCGTCTTGAAGGTCTCGAGGTCGTCGCCGTTCGCCACGCCGCCGCGCTCTTTGGCCAGCGACTTCTGCAACGATCCGCGCTGATCCATGGCCGCGGCCGCGATCACGCCGCGCGCGTCCGATACGGCCTTGATGCCTGCAAGTTTTCCAGGGGTAATCGTCATCCTTTGGTTCTCCTTCAGAAAGTGGGGTGAGGGCTCGTCGCTCTACAGGCGGATTGTACCGAAGCGAAATGAACCCTTGCAGCCACGCAAGGTCGTTTATCGCACTTTCTGCCGTTTACCGTACGATTAGCCTACGCCCGGCGTTATCTATAACGAGCAGGCCTCGTTGGGTAAAGCAGCGCGAGCCGCTAAAAACCGGCCGGTCGCTCCGCAGCTACGCCAAACGCCTGTTCCATCGCCATACCTGCCCGGCAGATCGTCGCCTCGGCAAACAATCTGCCGACCAGCGTCACGCCGTACGGCAGACGGCGCGGCGGAGAAAACGTCTTGAGCGGCGTTCCCGGATCGGGAGCCCAGTCGCTGCGTTCCTCGCTTACCTGCACAAAGCCGGCCCGCAGGCAAAGCGCCGGGTGGCCGGTGAAGTTGAAGATCACCAGAGGCTCATCGCGCAGGCTCGGCACCAGCAGCAGGTCGACGGTGTTCATCAGCGCGTCGATCTCGGCCGCTACCTTGCGGCGCAGGCGGTCGGCCTGTACGAAATCCACCGCGCTCAGAAAACGCGACTGCCGAAAGGTGTTCGGCCAGGCATCCGGAACCTGCGCCCGGAGCTGGTCCATGCGGTGGTCGAGGGTGTACTGCTCAAACGCCGCAGCCGACTCCGCGAACAGGATCGTGTTCAGCGAGTCGTACGGCCAGTCCGGCAGGCTCACCTTCAACGTCTGCGCCCCCAGCTTTTCGAGCGTCCGCAGAGCCGCGCGATCGACGTCCGTAGCGGGCGCTTCCGTCATCCACTTGTCGACATAGCCCACCCGCAGGCCCGCGACGCCGTGCGCCAACGTGCCACGGCCTCCATAACCCAACGGGTGCGCTGCGCAGGCGATATCGCCTTTCCCCTCGTGGAGGTCCGGCCCGTCGATCTCCCGCAGCACCAGCATCGTGTCTTCGACGCCGCGCGCCATCACGCCGAGCTTGTCGCAGCTCCAACTCAGGGTCATGGCCCCGGTTCGCGGCACGCGGCCAAACGTCGGCCGCAGCCCGGTCACGCCACAGCGCATACTGGGCGAAAGGATCGACCCCTGCGTTTCGGAGCCGATCGCAAACCCGACCAGCCCCGCGGCCACCGCCGCTCCCGGCCCGGCGCTCGACCCCGACGCGCCTTCGTCGAGGTTCCAGGGGTTCCTGGTCTGCCCACCGAACCAGATGTCGTTGAGCGCCAGCGCGCCCAGGCTCAGCTTGGCCACCAGCACCGCCCCTGCCGCGTTCAGGCGCGCGGTGACGGTCGCGTCTTCTGCCGGAACGCGGTCGCGCAGAAATTCCGCGCCCCAGGTCGTCGCGATGCCCGCCGTGTCGAGCAGGTCCTTCGCTCCCCACGGAATGCCGTGCAGCGAACCACGGTACTTGCCGGCCGCAATGGCTACATCGGCGGCGCGCGCCTGCCGCAGGGCATGCTCTTCACATAACGTGATCGTGCAGTTTAAGCGCGGCTGCGCTTGCTTCAGCCGCGCCAGGTAGATCTGCGTCAGCCGCTCACTCGTGAGCTGCTTCGACTCGATCCAATACGACAGAGCGGTGACCGGCGCAAAGGCAATCGACGCGGCGTCGCCGGGGAGGTGCGGCGGCACGAATTCGGCCGTGTCCGTCACTTCCCCGCGAGCCTGCACCACGGCCGCCCCGGGCAGCACCGGGTTCCACACCGTCGCGGGCACGTCCGTTTCACCCAGCGGCACCGTGCGGGGCCCGGTGCGCCGCTCGAAAAGCGCGGCCATCGACTGTTGCCAGTTGCCGGCCGCCTCCGCGCGCTCGGCGGGAGAAAGCGTCACCTGCATCAGCTTTTCCGCTTCGGCAAAGGTAGCGGGGCTTACCGCGGGGCCGACCGGAGGCGCAGTCCCAAACGCCGGAGTCGCCCCGGGTGTGGCGGCAGGCGGAGCGCCCGGATTTTGCGCCGGCGAAGCCGCCTGCGCCTCGGCAAGACCGTCCGCCATCACCGCCGCGCCGGCCAGGCCCAGAGCGCCCCTTACCAGAAAGTCTCTGCGTGTTTTCGCCATGTCCCCCGCCGATCTCGCTTCCAGCGCCTGTGGCTCTCAGGTATACCACTTGAGAACCGCCTTTCCCCAGTCCAAGACGGCAACGACGCGGCCAGCCACTCCGAGGGAACCCCACCCCATGCCCATCGCCCAACTCACTCTTGAGCTCGCCATCGAGCACGCGCATTCTTTGAAGGACCGCCGTCAGTGCGTTCGTTCGCTCAAAGACAAGCTCCGCCACGGCTTCAATATTTCGGTTTCCGAGCTCGATGAAACCGTCGCCTACAATCGCGCGACGATCGGCATTGCCGCGATTTCGAGCTCCTCTGCCTACCTTGCCGGGCAGCTCCGCGAAGTCGAAGACGCTGCCCGTCGCATCGCCGCCGGGCTCGGCTGCGAGATCGTCGACAGCTTCATCGAAGCCGACGTCGTGCTCGACGGCGAGACCGAGGCGGAGGTCGAGTAGGCTACAAACCAGCTTCTCTCAATGCTCCGCCAAGTATTGGCGCCGGCGGCGTGCTGGGCGCGGCGTTGGGCCTGTTTGCCTGCATCCGCGGCCTCCCGTTGTGTTTTCAGCCGCGCCACGCACCGCCCGGTGGCTTTATCCTGTAACCATGCCAGAACAACGAGCCCGAGATCATCATCGCAACCGCGTCGTCAGCACCTTTGGTGAGGAAATTACCGCCATGCTCGAAGGCGAACTGACCGACCCGCGCATCGCCCCCTGCCATGTGACCGACGTGGTTCTCGCCCCCGGAGGCAAAAGCTGCCGTGTGTTCATCGCCGTGCAGGACAACGCCGAAGAAGAAGAGTCGACGCTCGAAGGCCTGATGGCTGCGCGCGCCTTTATTCGTACGGAGATCCGCTTCCGCATGGGCACCCGCCATGTGCCGGATATCACGTTCGCCATCGACCGCTCGGAAAAAATGACCGCGCGCATGGATGAGCTGTTCGGCCGCATGGAAAAGCGCAGCGCCAAGCTCAAAAAGAAGGTCGCCGCAAAGGAAGTCGCCGCAAAGGAGGCCCTCGTAGCAACCTCCCTCGAAGCAAACGGCTCCAAGGCGTAAGCGCCAGAAAGAAGGCAGCTCATGCAGAGCGTATCGCCGGAAGCAGAACAGAAAGTCCGCGAGTTCCTCGACCTCGCCGGCACACAAACGCGGTTTCTCGTCACGTCGCACGCGCGCCCGGACGGCGACGCGATCGGCTCCGCGTTGGGCGTCATGTACCTGCTCAAAGAGCTCGGCAAAGAGGCCGATGTTGTCTTCGCCGACCCTATTCCTGCCATCTACCAGACGCTGCCGGGGGCCGAGCACATCCTTTCCCGCATCCCGGCAACGGCCTACGACGCCGCCGTTCTGCTGGAATGCGACAGCTTCGAGCGTGCCGGCTTTACCGCCGCCGACTTCGCCGCCGTGCCCACGATCATCAACATCGACCACCATCTGAGCGGCAAGGAATTCGGCCACTTCAACTGGATCGACCCGCAGTGCGTCGCCGTCGGAGCGATGATTTACGACATCGCCATCACCGCGGGCGTCGCCATCCACTGCGACATGGCCACCTGCCTGTACACCGCCGTGCTTACCGATACCGGCTCGTTCAGCTATTCGTCGACCGTCGCCTCGACCTTCGCGTTGGCGGAGCATCTGGTGCGGCAGGGAGCCAATCCCAACCGCATCGCGCAGGCGGTGTTCTTTTCAAACCCCGCGAGCAAGTTTCACCTGCTCGGCCAGGCGCTGCGCAACCTCCATGTCGAAGGATCAATTTCCTGGAGTTGGGTGACGCTTCACGAGATCGCCACGGCCGGCGCGACGACCGAGGACTGCGAAGGGGTCGTCAACTACCTCATCAACATTGCAGGGGTAGAAGCCGCGGTTTTCCTGCGGGAAGCGACCGATGGCTCCGGGTTTCGGCTCAACCTGCGCAGTAAGGGCCGGGTCGATGTATCGCTGGTGGCGGCTAGCTTCGGCGGCGGCGGCCACAAGAACGCCAGCGGCTGCACGCTCGCCGGGCCCTTGGGCGTGGCGCTTGAGAAAGCCGTTGCCAAACTGCGGGAAGTCGCTCCCACGTCTGGTACAGCGAAAGCGACCCTGCAACTCTGTTAGCCTGAACACCGCCACTCCTGTACTTTGTGCGAGCCGGTGGCCTCTTCAGTGAACGACGACCTACAACCCGCACTGCCGGACGGCGTCCCGCCGCTCGACCCTGGCTTTCGCCAGCAGTGTCTTCTGCTGTTCGGCTCCCATATCGCGTCGAACGCGTGGGAGTTCCTTGTGCTCGTCGCGGTGGGCAGCTACTTCTGCTTTTTTGCGCTCGTGCCGTATTTCGGAGGCCCGCGGCTCGGCCTCGTTGGCGCGGATGAACCTCGCTATGCGCAGATCGCGCGTGAAATGCTGGCGGCGCATTCCGCCGACTGCCACGAGGTACGCGCCAAGGTGATGCCGCACAGCCTGCGTCCCACCGACCTCCACAACTCTTATGTCTGCCTGATGAGCGGCACCGTCACGCCTATCCTGTACGGGAAGCCGTGGCTCGAAAAGCCGGCGCTTTACTATTGGCGCGCCATGAGCTTCTTCAAGGAATTCGGCGTGTCCGACTGGTCTGCGAGGCTGCCCGGGTCGACCGGTGCGGGCTTCCTGATCCTGCTCTCGTTTCTGCATTTGAAGCGCTTCCGGCCCGGGGGCCACCTCGACGCCGCGTTGATCACCGCCAGTTGCGTCGCTATTTTCGGCTTCGCGCGCGGCGCTTCGACCGACATGCAGCTCGCCGCTCCGTTTTCGATCGGCATGCTCGGCTGGTACGCCTGGTACGAAACCGGCAAGAAGTTCTGGCTCTTCGACCTGTACTTTTTCGGCGCGGCGGCCACTCTCGCCAAAGGCCCCATCGCGCCGTTTCTCGCGCTGGTCATCATCTGCTGCTTTCTGGGCCTGCGCAAAGAATGGTCCGCCCTGCGCCGCACCATCTGGTGGCCGGGCCTGATCCTGTATTTCGCGATGGTGCTGCCCTGGTATATCGCCGTCCAGAAGCGCAACCCGACGTTCTTCAAGACTTTTTTTCTGCAGCACAATCTCGAACGCCTCACCAGCAACCGCTTCCAGCACCATCAGCCGGTCTACTATTACCTGATCGTCCTGGTGCTGGGCCTTATGCCCTGGACGGCCCTCGTTTTTCGCGCTCTGGTTGACGCCGTCCAGGTGTCCATCGCCGAGTGGAAAGTCCGCAACAACCCATCGCGCTACCTGGGCCACACCCGCGCCGGCGATGCGTTTCCGGAGTTCCTCGTCCTTTGGGCACTCTTCCCTATCGTCTTTTTCAGCTTTTCCGGCTCCAAGCTCCCGGGCTACATTCTGCCGTCCATCCCGCCGCTCACCATCCTGACCGGCGACTACATCTACCGCGTTCGCCGCCGCACCATGCCCGGTTGGCTGCTGTACCTGCATGCGGGTCTTACCGGGCTGATCACCTTTGTTCTGCTGCTCGCCCCGCAGTACATGATCTACGCGAAAATCGTTCCCGCGCCGGGCTACATCGTAAAAGCCGCTCTCGGCGGTGTCGCGGCCGCCGGACTGATCGTCTTCGCGGTCCGCCGCTCGGGCATTCGCAAAATTCGTGCCGTCACGCTGATCCCCCTGGCGGCACTGCTTTTCTTTCTGCTCGAGGTCAACGGCCATCTTCTGGACCTGAACTACTCCGCGCGACCGCTCGCGCAGGAGCTCGCCAAAGACGCTCCGGGAGTCCACACACTCGCCGTCTGGCGCGTTCGCCGCGACATGGAATACGGCCTCGCCTTTTATCGCAACCAGGAAATCGTGCATTACGACAGCGTCAACGTGCCGGCGGATGAAGACCTTCGCATCGGCGTGCCCGACGAAGAGCACCTGCTGGTTCTGCCCACCTCGCTCGTGCCACAGCTTGACCACTGGCTGCCCGGCCGCGTTTACGAACCCATCCTGTTGTACGGCTGGCAGGGCCTTTCCGTCTACCGCGTCTACCCTCGTGCTTAGGCTGTTCTGCCTCTACACTGAATTCTCAAAGCTCCTTGCTCCTGACTCGCTGCACCGCACTCCCTGCTAAGACACGTTGCCAACCACTACCCAACTCGAAATCCTCGACCTGCGCCACTTCACTTCCGCGCAACTTCGTCCGCTGCTGGAAGACGAAGCCCGCCGCTGGAACCAGCGCCTCCACTGGGACTACACGCGTGCCACCGAGATGCTGCTCGACTACCTGGACGGCCGCATCCTGCCGGGGTACGTCGCGCTTGCTGAAGGCCGCGCGCTGGGCTACGGCTTCGCGGTGCTTGAAGCCAATAAGGCCGTCATCGGCGACGTGTACGCCTTTCACGAAGGCGCCGGACTCGCCAACCCGCTTTGCGAAACCCTGCTGCACCACCTGATTGAAATGCTGCAGGCCACCCCCGGCGTCGATCGTATCGAGGCGCAGCTTTTAATGTTCCCCACCGGCGCTCTGGCGCAGCCGTTCCTGGCGCGTGGTTTCCGCGCCATTCCGCGCCTGTTCATGGGCGCGAACCTGCCCCTCACCGGCACAGCCAGCATCCGTGCAGAAACGCGTCTGCCCGCCGGCCTGCGCCTGCTGCCCTGGCAGGACAGCTTTTACGACGCGGCGGCCGCGCTCATCCACCGCGCCTATCTCGGCCACGTCGACTCCACCATCAACGACCAGTACCAGACCGTCGCCGGTTCGCTCCGCTTCCTGCACAATATCGTCCGCTTCCCCGGCTGCGGCACCTTCGACGCGGGCAACTCCTGGGCTCTACTCGCGCCCGCTTCAGGCAAGGAGCCCGGCCGTCTGGAAGGCCTGCTGCTTTGCTCGCGAGTGCGCCCCGATGTAGGCCACATTACACAGCTCTGCCTGTCGCCGTCGCTCCGCGGCCTCGGTCTGGGTCGCGCCCTGCTGCAACGCTGCACGGCAGAGTTTACTCGGCGCGGTCTGCGCGGCCTCACCCTTACCGTGACCGAAGCAAACACCGAAGCACGCCGGCTCTACGAGGAATACGGCTTCACCACGCAGCACCAGTTTGAAGCCATGGTCTGGAACGCGGACACTTGATGCGATTACGCGAGGAAAGGCCCGCCAGAACGGCGGGCCTTTCCTTGCGAGTGAACCTCTTCTAGAAACGAATGCCGAACTTGACTGGCAGATACGTGGTCCGATTGCTGTTTGCCGGGTAGAAGTTGGTGGATGTGGCGGTCGCCGTCGTCAGGTTGTTGACGGTGATGCCCTGCCGCTGCGAGTTGTTGATGTACACGTACCGAACTTCCCCGTAAAACTTCTCGTTCGAAAAGCGAGAAAACTTGTACGTCAATCCAAACCCGCCGTTGAAACCAACGGCATTGGACGTGTAATGGTCGATATCGGCTTGCACCAGGAGCGTTTCATATCCGTAATACGGACTGTAATACTCCTCTTCCTGCGGCGCGGTAAAGTCGGCGACCTTGTGGTAAAAACCCACGCCGGCGACTACATAAGCGCCCAGACCTTCGCGGGCATAGATCGTGTAGGTCGGGTCGATACTGAACGACCAGATGTGGCTCTTGCCGTCGATGCCGTTGTCACTCGGATTCGAGTCGCCGCTGTAAATGTAAGCTTGCTGACCGAGCGTCCGCTGATTGAAGCCGAAGTAGTCGTAGTCGAACTGGATCGGCAGCGCAAAATGGGAGCTGAACTGGCGTCCACCGCCAACCTGAATGCCGAAGTTCGGCGTCAGGTAGTGGTAGGTGTTTCCCAGCGGCTGTGTGAAGCCAGCGCCGCCAAAGAAAATGTACTTGCTCGACCCGTCCGCGTTGGTGTTGCTGCCGCGGTACCGTGGGCGGCCATAACGGCGCTGTCCCGGCTGCGCATTTTCCGCCGCGGCGCTCACAAAGTCGAACTTGTTTTCCGCGATGACCGCGCCGTTATCGGCACTGCTGGAAGAGAACGTCGCATCGCTTGCGGAGTCCACCGCTGGCAACGACAGGTTGAGGCCAGGGGTCGTCGT
Organism: uncultured Granulicella sp.; assembly: GCA_937871785.1. GTDB lineage: Bacteria > Acidobacteriota > Terriglobia > Terriglobales > Acidobacteriaceae > Granulicella. The sequence goes on along the minus strand of CALMON010000212.1, from coordinate 2,401 downwards.
CGGGGTTGCCGGGGCCGTTTGCTGTGCGCCGGCCGACACAAAGCTCGCGCCGAGAAATCCCGCAAGCGCTACCGTGCAGCGCGCTACATTCTTTGAACGATGAAGTATATGCATCTTGTTTCGACTCCTGTATGACCGAAGAACTTCTGTGGCGTAAACCCGGGAAAATCATGTTTGTTGCGGGCTTTTTTCGCCGTCTGCATGTAAGACGGGCATATCAGCTATTCAGATGCAGACACGTCCGATCAAGTTCGATAACACCCACGGCGCCACGCAAAAAGCGTGCGGCCTTGGAGGC
>CALMON010000212.1:0-2093 GCA_937871785.1 uncultured Granulicella sp. | reverse complement strand
CGCCCCCAACAAATCTGGGGGGGTGGTTGGTGCCGCCCCGCTTCGCTGACAATTCCTTCGCTCTAGTGCAGGTCGAACTGCTCCGGATGCAGCGACGGGTCGCTCTTGACGAGGATCGTTTTGCCGATCATTTCTTCCATCTCCTGCAGCCACTTCGCTCCTGGCGCTTTTAACTGCTTCACCACGTCCGGATTGACGCGCAGCATCACGTCGCCGCGGTCGAGATGCTTTTGCATCTTGCGCATTTCGATGTAGATGTCGTTGCACACCGTGATCGGCGACTTCACCATGCCGGTTCCCTGGCAGATGGTGCAGGTCGTCGACAGCGTGCGCTCCAGCGACTGCTTCACCCGCTTGCGGGTGATCGCCACCAGGCCAAAGTCGTTGAATTGCAGCACCTTCGACGGTGCCCGGTCCGACTTCAACTCTTCTTCCAGAGCCGCCATCACCTTGTGCCTGTTCTTGCGCTCATCCATATCGATGAAGTCGATAATAATGATGCCGCCGAGATCGCGCAGCCGGATTTGCCTCACGATTTCCGGAATGGCGTCGAGGTTGGTCTTGACGATCGTGTCTTCAAGCCGCGCCGTTTTACCGACGAACTTGCCGGTGTTGATGTCGATAGCTACCAGCGCTTCGGTCTGGTTGATCACGATGGACCCACCCGACTTGAGCCACACCTTGGACCGCAACGCCTTGTTGATCTCCTCGGCAATGCCGAACTGCTCAAACAGTGGCGTGTCTTTGGTGTACAGCTTCACGCGGCGGATGAGGCTCGGCTGAAAGCGCTGTAGGAAGCGCAAAACGCGCTCGTACGCGTCTTCCGTATCTACCCAGATGGCGGAGAAATTGTCCGTCACCTGGTCGCGCAGGATGCGCTCGACGAGGTTCAGGTCATGGTAGATCAGCGCCGGCGACTTGCTCGACTCCGAACGCGTTTTGATATCCGCCCACAGGTTGAGCAGGAAGCGGAGATCGCTGCGCAGCTCGTCCTCGCTGGCGTTCGCCGCGGCTGTGCGTACGATGAAGCCTCCCGACGCTTCTCCCTTTTCAGAAAGCAGAATCTGCTTCAAGCGGCGGCGCTCGCCGTCGGACTCAATTTTGCGCGACACCCCAACGTGGTTCACGGTCGGCATAAAGACCAGGAAGCGGCCGGGAAGCGCGATATGCGATGTAATGCGCGCTCCCTTTTTCGCAATCGGCTCCTTGGCGATCTGCACCAGCAGTTCCTGCCCCGGCTTCAGCAGATCGCTGATAGCCGGCAGGTTTGTGGTCTGGACCGAGTGCCGGGACGGCCGGCGGTCGCCGCCACCGCCCTGCGGCGAACGCCCACCGCTGCCATTAGGACGGCGCTCGCGCGTGCCCTCCTTCGAACTGTCGCGGGAGACATCGCGGGTACCGCGTTCACGGTCGCGTCCGCCGCGGCGACCACCTTCGCGGCGCGGGCGACGCTCGCCTTCCCGGTCGGCGTCACGCTCCTGCGCGGGCTGCGCACTGCGCTCGGCAGCGGCGAAACCCTCGTTTTCTTCGCGATCTTCCGCGTCGGCGGCCTGTTCCCCGTCGGCGAACTCCTCGTCTTCGGCAAACTCGTCCGCATCGGCTTCGGCGCCCTCATCGGAGCCGGCGAACTCGTCTTCTTCGAGCTCCTCCTCGTCGATCTCGAAGTCGTCGTCCTCGTCGTCGTCGCTGATTTCCGCAGCATCGGCGGGACGGGTGATCTGGTCGATCGACATTTCGCGAATCATGGAGCCAAGATCGGCCGTGCCTTCGAGCGTTTCTTCTTCCGTGTCGTCGTAAGCAGCGGACGCATGGAGCGCCAGCGGGTCGAGCTCGTCATCGTCGAGCAGTTCTTCTTCCAACTCGCCGTCGCCGGGCGCGAACACCGGAGCCATCGGAGGCAAAAAGGTCGCTGCGATGGTGCCGACCAGAGCTTCGCGTGCCGTTTCCGGCCGAACGGGTTCAGTCTGCAAGGCGGTCTCATGCTCCATCGGAGAGTCGCCGCTGGCTTCGACGTGCGCCAATACGTGGCTCGGGGAATCGGCAGGCATGGATGTCATTTCTCCCGTTTCTCCGATGGAGGTAAATTCGTCCGC
>CALMON010000211.1 GCA_937871785.1 uncultured Granulicella sp. | reverse complement strand
GGTCCGCTCAGAAAGGGCGCAAGCATGGCGCTGACTTCCTGGCTGACGAGAAAGGTATAGCTCTGCGACGGATTCTGCGATTGTGAAAGGACCTGCGCCAAGGAGCGGAGGGTGGCTCCGTGTCCCTGCCGGGCAAGGGGGCTGCGGCAATCGATGGCGATGCGCAAAGGACGGGAAGGCTGCTGGGGTGCGCCGGGCTGCATAGTCCTCTTGATGGTATGGGAGACGGACGGCTCGCGGGTAGCCGGGTCTATGATGGGGAGACTGTATGAGGACTCCGACCGTCGGCATCGTAACCGTGACGTACGACAGCGGCCGGTTTTTCAGCACCTATCTGCGGTCCGTCGAGGCGCAAAGCCAACCCCCGGCGCAGACGGTGGTTGTGGATTCAGGTTCACCGGATGCGGGCTTTCTCCTCAGCGCACAGGATGTTCCCTCCGTGCAGGTGCTGCGCGAGCGCAACGTCGGCTTTGCAGCGGGAAGCAACCTGGGCTGGCGGCTGGTTCGCGAACGGGACTATGTCCTGTTTCTGAATCCGGATGCTTTCCCGGCCCCTGAGTTTCTGGCGCGTGCGACGGCTTATCTTGAAGCCAACCCGGGCGTCGGCATGGTCAGTCCGACGCTGATCCGGTACGACATCGCAGCGGACCGGCCACTCGACGTGGTGGACACCACCGGTGTCGTGCGAACGCGGGCCGGGCTGCTGGCGGAGCGGGACCAGGGCCAGCCGCTCAGCGTGCTGGAAAGGTACCGGGAGCCGAACGAGGTTCCGTGGCTGTGCGCGGCGATGATGCTGGCCCGGAAAGAAGCGCTTGAGGCAGTCATTGAAGGCAATGATGAGCTTTTTGACGAAAGCTTTTTTATGTACAAGGAAGATACGGATCTATCGTGGCGGATACGAAGAGCCGGGTGGAAGCTGATGCATCATCCCGGGCTGTTGGGGTATCACTGCCGCGGATGGCAGGACCGGAAATCGGTTTCGCGCAAGGCGCGGCTGCTGACGGCGCGCAATGAAATCAAGATGAGCCTGAAGAACAAATCGCCGTTTGTGGCGATCGGCCTGTTGAAGTGGCTCGCGGTAAAACTGCTGGACCGGTAAACGGCTCCCTTGCTGGAGGCCGGGACGGCTTCTCCAGGGCAAGCACCCATCTATCGTTCGGCTGTTCCGGCTGCACACTCTAAAATCAAGGGCGTGCCCGGTTCCTCGCTTCTGCCTGCCCCGCCTGCTTCCAACGACTCCGCTGCCCGGGGCCGGACGCGGCGACTGCTGACCGGAGCCTTTTCCACCACGCTCAGCAAGGGCGTCGTGCTGCTGGTCAACGCCCTTTCGATCCCCATTACCATCCGGTACCTGGGCGCGGAAAGCTTCGGCATCTGGGTGACGATCTCCACGATCCTGTCGATGCTGCTGATGCTGGACCTCGGCGTCGCCAACTCACTCACGAATTTTCTTTCAGAAGCCTATGCGCGCGACGACCACGGCCATGCGAGCACCTACGCCACCACAGCCCTGGGCGTCATGGTGGGGTTGGCCGGGCTGCTGGGGCTGGCGGGCCTGCTGCTGTGGCCGCATGTGGACTGGGGAGCGCTGTTTCACCTTTCCGGGCACGGGGTAGCCGCGACCGTGGTGGGGCATGCCGTGGCCGCGGCGTTTCTGGTGTTTTTGCTGGGGTTGCCGGCAACCCTGGCTCCCAAAATTCTGGGGGGCTACCAGGAGCTGCGCTCGGCCAGCCTGTTTCAGGCGTTCGGGAGTGTGTGCAACCTCCTGTTTCTGCTCGTGCTGGTGCATCGGCGGGCGGGTCTGGTGGCGCTGGTCGCCGGTTCTTCGGCCGCGCTGGTGCTGGCGAATTACCTCTGCCTGGCATGGATCTGGATATTTCATAAGCCGTGGCTCGCGCCGCGCCGCAAGCACCTGAACCGCGGCGCGGCGCGGCGGATGATGCAGACGGGAAGCGAGTTCTTCATCCTGCAGATTGCGGCGCTGGTGGTCTTCAACAGCGACAACCTCGTGGTGACGCATTACCTGGGGCCGCTGGAAGTAGCCTCCTACAGCGTGGCCTGGCGGCTGGTAGGCTACGCGGCGATCGCGCAGACCCTGATCGCGCCGTCGCTGTGGCCGGCCTTCAGCGAAGCTTTCGCGCGCGGTGATCTCGTGTGGGTGCGGCGGACGTTCTGGCGAACCATGGGCGTCACAATGGGGATCGCCACGCTGTTCTGCGCGGTGTTCGCCGTCGCCGGCCGCAGGATCATCGAGGTGTGGGCGAGCCGGAGCGCAGTGCCCAGCCAGCACCTGATGCTGTTGATGTGCGGCTGGACCTTGATCTCAACCTTTATGAACAACACGTCGACCGTCCTGGTCGCCAAGGGCGAAACGCGCCTGCAGGCGTACTGCTCGCTGCTGGCGGCGGGGGTCAATCTGGCGCTTTCCATGTATTGGGTGCAGCGCATCGGAGCGTCCGGTGTGATTCTGGCGACGATCGTTTCGTACCTGCTGGTGCTGGTTGCGCCGCAAACCTGGAAGGTTTTCCAGGTGCTGCGCCGGCAGGATCATGAGTTGCAGGCCCAGAGTGTGAAGTAAGGATCGGGCTCGGCGGTGGGGTGATAGTGGGTGAGAAAGACCCTCCGGAAGTCGTCCGGGTAAAGAGCCGGTTGCATCCGGCTGCGGTCTACCGTGGGGTCGAGAAAATAGGGGGATTCCATCGAAAATGGCACTCCCCCGCGCGGGATCAGCCAGAGCCGGACGGTACAGTGGGCGAGGCTGTCGAGCAGCGCCGGCGCCACCGGCCGATGGAGCAGATCGGCTTCATTGCGGGCGTTTCCATCGAGAAGCAGCGGGTTGCCGCGCATCTGGAGGATGGGACGGACATAGGTGAGGTTGTAGTGGGCACGGTCGGAGTAGCCCATCTGCATGGTGACGCCGGGGTGGCGCGCCATAAGGGTCATGAGGTCGGCTTCCACAGCCGGAATGGATACGGTGGTGTCGCCGGGAGGATCGTGCAGCCGCTCCCGGACGCCGGCCGCAAGGGCCGGCAGCGCGGCGAGGCAAAGGGCGGACACGACCGCCGCGAAGGGAGCGAGCAGGGCGGGCGAGGTCTCGTGGGGGAGGCGACGCCAAAGGACCGCATTGAGGGCAAGGCAGGGCAGGATAAGAACGGCGCAATGCCACGGACCGCCGCCGATTTTGGCTCCCGTAACCGTGGCCACCAGGGCAGCCAGGGCGAGCAGGCCAAGGTAAACACCTTCCTGACCCAGAACGCTGCTGCCCGGAGCGGTGAGGTCCGGCGTTTTGCGGCAAGCCCACAGCAGAGCCAGCGTCGGCAGCAGAATCAGCAAGGTGAAAACGACGTTGAGGCGCAGCATGGCCAGGGCGGTTGGGCGCGTGCTGTAGTCGCGCAGCAGCGCGGCATACCCAGGCAGCGAAACGCCGGAGCTGGCGAACGGGAGCAGCGCCAGCAGCGGCATGACCAGCGCGGCAGCCAGGGCCGGTGTGCGAGCGCGGCGGGCCAGAAGAACCATCGGCAGAAGCGCGACGAGCAGGAGAGTCGGCTTGAGGTCGAGGAGGGCAGCTCCCGCAACCGCGACGAAAGCCATGGACACCCACGGGCGGAAACGTACGGCGGCCAACAGGCCGAGCGCCGCGAAAAACAGAATCCACACATCGGCCTTGATGGCCCAGACGTTGCCGGTAACACGGGCGACAATGGCGGCGGCCAGCGCCGTGCTGAGGAAAGCGAAGGTCGTTCCGGCAAGAGTGCGGATGGTCAGAAAAACAAAGCAGAACGTTCCCGCGAGCGCAAGCAGGGACCAGGCTTCAAAAGCGGCGAGGCGCTCGGCTCCGACGAGCATCGGAGGCAGATACGCAAAAAAGGTGACCGGGCCGTAGAGCAGAGAATATTCGGCGGCGGCGCCCGCGGCGGTGTACAGGGGCTGGCCGTGATGAAAAGCGGCCGTGGTCGCCAGAATCGTGGACTCCTCGTAAAAACGTACGCGTTCCGTATGCACCACCACCAGACCGCAAAGAACTACCAGCAGCACCAGCAGAGCGGAGCCGCCCTGGATGGCGCGGCGCACGGCCGGCCAGCGGCTTGCCCTTCCCGCTGCCGCGCCAAGGCGTGGGAGCAGGAACAGGTACACCGGAAGCAAAAGAAGGGCAAGGAGACCGGCTTTCAAAATACCCTTTCACGATGTACTCAAATCGGCGGCTCGCCCCGTCTGAATGCCTGAAGAACCCCAGGGAGGAGACGCTATATGACGCCGTCGGCGCCCCCGTGTGACTGCTATACTCTTGCGATGCCTAGAGAGCCTTTTCTTCCAAGTCTAGGGCATGCGCTTCGAAACAACCACCGGCCGTTCGATCGAGTGAGCCTCGCTTTGCGGCTCCTTGTCGTGATCGCGATTTTTGGGTTTGCCGTAGGCTATGTAGCGGATTCGCTGCATTGGAAGATGATGGACGACGCGCCCATCATGCATTACGTCAACTTCCTGATGGACCATGGGCTGCAGCCCTACAGTGACATTACCGACAACAATTTACCCGGTGCCTACCTGACCGAGGGCTGGGCGATGCGACTGTTCGGCGGAACCGACGTTGCCTGGCGGATCTGCGATTTCTTTCTGCTGGCCGTGCTGTGTGGGGCAGCCGTACTCATTGCCAGACCGTACGACTGGCTTGCGGGATTGCTGGGCGGTGGCCTGTTCCTGATCATTCATGCGTCGGAAGGACCGCGCTACGCCGGCGAGCGCGAGCAGGTAATCGCGACGGCGCTGCTGGTAGGGTATGCGGCGGCTTTTGAAGCGCTGCGGCGGCGGCAGCCGTGGCTGATGGCAATCTTCGGCGTGATGGGGGGCCTGGCGATCTCCATCAAACCAACCTTCGCGCCGCTGGCCGTCGCCGTTCTGGTGATGGCTGCCGTTGTGCTGCGAAGGCGGCAGGTGCGCGCAGGGGCTTATGTCGCCTGGGCCGTGGGTGGGGGCCTGGCTGTGGCCGGCGTCATATTGGGATTTCTGCTGCGGCATCACGCGCTTAGGAATTTCTGGTTCATCCTGACTGTCGTGATCCCTTCCTACCAGGGCGTTTGGCCAGCCCCCATGGTGGACATGCTGACACGCATGTTTCCGCTGACCGCGGCTCCGCTGTTGGTGCTTGGCCTGGCTTTGGCGGCCGGAAAAACAAAACGCTGGACGTGGGAGCAATGGGCCCTGCTGCTGGGCGCCGCCGTGGGGCTGGCTTCGTATTTTGTGCAGCGCAAAGCTTTTCTGCATCACCGGTATGTGTGGCTGGCGTGCTGCTTTTTGCTGTGCAGCCTGGAATTCAGCGCAGGCATGCGCCGCGCCGGATGGCGCCGCGTTACGGCGTGCGCCGCGGTCCTGTTTGCCTGCCTGGTGTGCGTGCCGCGCTATGGGCGCTTGATGGCAGCCAACGTAAACACCAATGAGTTTATGACGACCCTTGCCAGCGACCTGACGCAGGTTGGCGCAGGCGATCCCCAACGGACGCTGCAGGGACAGGTGATGTGTTTCGACCTGGTTTCCGGATGTTTAAACGCGCTTTACCACCTCAACCTGGTGGAAAACTCCGGTTTCACAGGCGACCTGATGTTCTTCCGCAAAACCATGAGCCCTCCGGTCACGTTCTACCGCAACCTGTACTGGCAAAGGGATCGGCAAAATCCGCCCACGGTTCTGGTGATCGGCAACGAGTGGTTTGGTGAAAACGACAGCTTCGCCAAGGTGGATACGTGGCCGGAGTTTACGCAAAATCTGGCGCAAAACTATCGGCTTGTGCTTTCCCGCGCCTTTCCTCACCTGGACTCGAAAAACCAGCCCGGAAAAAGCAAGGAGCCGCGTGGGTACCGTATCTATGTACGCCGGGGAAGCGCCATGGATGCGTCCAGCCCCGTCACGTCTTCCGCACAGAGCGGCAAGTAGCGCCTCGGCATGGCTGCCCCGGGCTCGCGGATAAACTCGCAAAAGCGAAATTCTTTGGCCGGGCCGCGCAAGAAGCGGCGCCACCCTCGTTCCATGGGTGGAGGCATTCCCCATGGCGACCTACAAACCCACGCTTGATTTCACCATTCCTGATCCCTGCAGCGCCGACTGGGACGACATGCAGGGCGACGTCCGGAAGCGGCACTGCGCCGCGTGCGACCGCGACGTCCATAACCTGGCAGCGATGACCCCGCGACAGATTGACGCGTTGTTTTCAGGAGCCGGAGCTGACGGCGTATGGCCCGGCGGCCACGCCCCCTGCGTGCGGATGGCGCGGTATGACGACGGCTCGCTGCTGGTGGCGGAGGAAGCGCGCTCGCTGCGGCCGTATGGAGCGATGGCCGGAGCAGTGATGGCGGCGTTGGTGACGATCAGCAGCGTGGCGGCCTCGGCGCAGCAGCAGGTGGACCAGACCCGGACGCTAGGCAAGATGGCCGTGCCCACGGCGGTGTACAGCGGCGAGGTTCTGGGCGCCGACGGCAGGCCGGCAGCGGGCGCAACCGTGTCCCTGACACGAACCCTCTACGGCCATAACGAAACGCAGCGGGCAACCACCGATGCGCACGGGACGTTCCGCATCACGGTGCGTCCGGGCGACTGGCAGATGCAGGCAGTCGGCAGCAGCAGCGTGTCCGCGACGGAGCCGGTGCGCGTAGAAGCCGGCGAGCACCGCGCGGCGAAGGCGCTCCAGTTGCGCCCGGTCACGGTAACGGCGGGCGCTCCGGTCGCGGTTGGCGGCATGATTCTGCCGATCAAGCCGGTCCCGGCCCTTCCGGGAAAGTAGCTTCAGCCCAGGGCTTCGTTTACATCGCGGACGAGGTTGCGGATGTAGCTGCGCCGATTAAGCAGCGCCACCATCGCATCGCGCGCTTCTTCTTTTGCGGCGATTGCATCGGCGTCGAGGGCGGCGTCCCAGGCCGACCAGAGCTCTTCAAGCTGCTGCTGCGAGTCCGCCAGCATTGCGGTGAACTTGTCGCGGGCGGCTTCGAGGTCTGTCCGCGTATGGGGATCGGGGTCCATGCGCATTTCTTCAAGCGCCATGTTCAGCTCAAAGGCTTCTTCCAGCAGGTCGGGCGGCGCGACCTGCTTCTTTTCCGTGCCGCTGGCCTTGGCGGCGGCGGTGGCCGCGCGCGACTGTTCTTCCATCTGCACGCCTTCCAGCCCGAGCAGATACTCGGTGCGTCCAACCGGGTCGCGCAGCGTGCGGTAGGCATCGTTCAGGTCCGACGCGGCGGCGAGCGCGGCGTCCTGCTCGGCCTGCGGCCGGCTGGCGAAGCGGTCCGGGTGCAGCTTGCGCGACTGCGCGTAGAAGCTCTTCTCGAGCGCAGGGAGGTCGACGTGCAGGTGACGAGGGAGGGCGAAAAGGCTGAAATAATCCGGGGTGCTCATCTTTATACAGGGTACAGGGCTCACGGGCAGTTCTCCGTGAGGTGAGGTGAGGTGGCCTTTGTTGCAGGGCTGAAAGCCCGTCCCAGAACAGCCCAGGGCGAAGCTCCAGGTGCTCGGTACATGCACGACCGGAGCGGAAAGCGAAGGAGCGAAAGGAGCGAAGGAGCGATTCAGCGACTGCGAGAGTCGACGGCCGACCCCGGCGCAGCTTCCCGGCATCCAACGGGAAAGGAGCTCGGGATGAGTCTATTTAGCGGGGCGGAGTCGAAGAAGATCGGCGTTGTGGCGCAGATTCGCGCGAAAAGCGGACATGAGGACGAGGTGCGCAAGGCGTTTGAGGCCGTTGTCGGCCCATCGCGCAAGGAAGCCGGCTGCCTTGCCTATCAGTTGTTTGAGGACGTGCACTACACAGGCAGCTTTTTTACCGTCGAAGAGTGGGAAAGTGAAGAAGCTCTGGACACGCATCTACGCGTCAACAAGGCGGCGCTCGACAAGGCCAAGGCTTTGCTGCGTGAGGACTTGCGGATCAGCGTGCTGAAGCTGCTGGTGTAGGCCGATTGCAGGCTGCGAGACTCAGGCGGCTGTCAAAGACGTACTAGGCGGAGAAGCTCGACCCACAGCCGCAGCTCTTGGTGGAGTTCGGATTGATGAAGTTGAAGCCTTGCCGCATCAGGGTTTCTTCGAAGTCCAGCACCATGCCGGCGAGGTACAGGAAGCTTTTGGGATCGACGAAGAGACGTACAGGACGCGCGCACGAGGGGTCGTTGGGTGTTTCCAGGCCTTCGCCGAAAACGAAGGTGCGGTCTTTGAAGCTGGGTTCCGTGTCGAAGCGAATGTTATAGCTAAGACCCGAGCAGCCGCCGCCCTGGATGCCGACACGCAGGCCGCCGGCGTCGGGTGAAATGCCCTCCCTGGCCATGGCGACGCGGATGCGCTTGAGGGCGTTTTTCGTAATTTCGATGGCTGTCTTGGCGCGGGGCTGCTGGCCTTCGGCGGTGAGCAGGGTCATGCCGGCGAGAGGGTCGGCGGGCGCGGAGGCTCCGGGACGGGGAGCGGCAGTGCCGGGTTGAAGAAGTGTAGCCATGCAGATTGGATGTCCTTCGCGGTGCAGAGGTCGCGGAAGAAGGCTCCGAACCGAGGTACACCTCTTTCATTTTCGCACGGCCTACATGGCCAGCGCTTCTGAAGGCGCGGTGATCTCGACGTCGGTCCATACCCCCGTGGCGGCCCCGAGTGGGCTCCCGACGGACGTTTCGCCAGCGGTGACGACCGGCTGCGGGGAGTTGCTCAGCAAACGGAGCAGAGGCCGTTCGATAAAGACGTGCAGCAGGTTTCCGGCAACCACTGCCAGGAAGGCCAGCGCGGCAAACGGAACCGCCACCGGCGTCGCTGGATGAAGTCGCCAGGCGCGGTATAGCAGCGGCGCCACGGCCATGAACAAGGGGTAGTGCACGAGATAGAGCGAGTAGCTGGAGTCGCCCAGGAAGCGGAGCGCCGCGGGCACGGTAAGCCGCCCCCGCTCTTCCAGGCGCGCGGCTCCGGCGACGGTCAGCGTTGCGCCAAGTCCGGCAAGCAGCTCAAGCGGCATATTGACGTCGCCACGCAGCCCGGACCACGCGATGGCGCCGGCAAACAGGCTGAGGCCGGCAACCGTAAGCGCGGCGGCGGGTACGGCGCGGCGGCGACGCAGCATGAAGGCCGCCAGCATTCCGGCGACAAATAGAAGGTGCAGCGGCGAAAACAGGTAGGCTCCGAAGAAAAGAGGCCATCGGCAAAACAGGGCCGCTATCGAAAGGGCCGACCAGCCGCCCAGAACGGCAAGGCCGAGCCGGCGATGCAGCAGAAGCGTCGCGAACACGGTGTAGAACAGCACCTCGTGGAACAGCGTCCACGCCACAGGCAGATTGAGGTCGGTACTGTAGCCGCGCAGGTGTACGAGCGTGAGGCCGGCGAGCAGCGTTCGCGGGCTGGTCTGCCAAGCGGCACCCATGCCCGGGTGCCGTGCATACTGCATCACCACCGCGCCCAGGACGATCCAGTAAATGGGATACACCCGGCGGACGCGCTTCCAGGCGTAGGAAAGCAGCGTGGCCGGGCGGCCGACATCCTTGCGATGGGCGAGCAGAAGCACGGTGCCCGAAAGCACGAAAAAGTAATCGACGCCGAGCGCGAGGCCGGACAAGCGGTCGGAAAGCCAGCGGATATGCCAGTAGCGTGCATCGCCACCGACAAACGTCGTGACGTGAAACAGCACGACCAGCAGAGCGGCCAGCCCACGACCGGCCTGCAAGGAAGCGTACTGCTGGTTGAGCCTGTTGCGCATACAAGCAGTACAACAGCGGCGGCGCGGGCGCGGGATACACAGGAGGTTCGCGGGGGTGCGTCTTTTGGGGAGTCGGTTACGAGTTTTCAGGACTTATTCTTCGCCTGCGGTTGTCACTCCGTGCAGGGGCTGCATCCTACGGAGCGATTGTCAGGAGAAATGCACGATGAAGAAACTCACCCTTTGCGCTGCCTCAACTCTTCTTTGCGCCGGCCTGCTGCAGGCACAGTCCCTGGACCAACGGCAGATGATCGCGCAGGATAAAACCGAGGTTGCGTCGCACGCCAAGGAAGCAAACGACGCTTGCGGAACGCACATCAACTTTTCCGTGGACTACAGCACGTTTTCCGACGTCAAGACCGCGCCCGAGAATGCTAACCAACAGTCGCCGTACTCGTTTTTCGCGAATGTGACAGACGCCCTGGGCATGATCTGCAGCACCCCCGACGGCAAGGCAGCGGTGCAGGCGAAGCTGAAGACGGTTGTCGTCACCCACGCCAAGACGGAGTCCGAAACATTCTCGAATGGGACGTTCCACTACGCCGTGCCGTACACCGGAGCCACGGTGCAGACGGTGGCGGACTTCCTGAAGAGCAAGTTGTAAACGCACCAAGGCGGTGCCCACCTAGAAGGTCGCACCGCCTTGTTTCCACCGAAACCTGAGCTGTTACGAATACTAGTGAGCGGCGACAGCCACGCCAGCCTCTTCCGCGACATTGTTCTTCTTTTTCCAGTCGCCGATCGCGGCGCGGATAGCGTCTTCCGCCAGAACCGAACAGTGAATCTTTACCGGCGGCAGGGCGAGTTCCTTGACGATGTCGGTATTCGAGATCGCCAGCGCCTCCGCGACTGTCTTGCCTTTGACCCATTCTGTGGCCAGCGAGCTCGACGCAATGGCGGAACCACACCCGAAGGTTTTGAATTTTGCGTCTTCGATAACCTGCGTCTCGGGGTTCACCTTGATCTGCAGGCGCATGACGTCGCCGCACTCGGGCGCGCCGACGAGGCCGGTGCCAACTTCCGACGAGCTTTTGTCGAGGGTGCCGACGTTGCGGGGATTTTCGTAATGATCGACTACCTTGTCGCTATAAGCCATGAGAGTTTCTCCGTAGATTGAGATGACAGGTGGCGGCGCTTGGATGCGCCAAAGGTGAAGCGGGACTGGCTGTATCCGCCTGCTTGTATAGTACAGCGTGCCGCCGGGTAGGAGCGTTCACCGCGATTCTTGAGCGGGTCCATGCGGGCATAGCTTACTCCTGACTGGAGTCCTGACCCGAAAACAGCCTAGCGGCCGCGGTAGCCGGAAAGCGCCGCGTACGTCAGAAACAGCAGAACAAGAATCACCAGCCAAAGAACAATCTGAGCCGGAAAAGATTTCTTCTTGACGATGATCTCGTCGAGACTTTCCTTCGTCTCGTGCTCGGTTTGGTTGGCTTTCGGGCTGGGGTTGCTCATGGGTTGGTTTCCTCGACTGACAGCGTTAGGTGGCGGCTTCCATCATCGCACCTCCCCGCCCACCCAGGCGGCGGTTTAGCGCCCATGATGAGCCGGAACGCCGCCCAGCCGACTGCCGCTCCGTAGCCGTACGACCGCATAAACGACAGCCAACGAAAACAACTACAGAAGCGCGACCAGATCAGGAACTTGCCGTCTTCCAGGTGCAGCACATGGCCTGCGGTGAACTATCCCGCGGTCACCAGGATGGCGATCCTTGCCGACAACCGAGGATGGGAACCGGTATGGTTCGCTACGGTTCGCTGTGCTTCGGTTTTTTCGGCAATCGCAGCTTTTCCGGCCGCATGGTCTGGTTGAAGAAGTCCGCCGCCAGGCGCGCGACCTGCGTGTGGACTGCCTCTCGATCAATCCCTGGGGCTTCCGTGCAGTAGGCCGGGTATTTCGCTTTGCCGGCCGGGGCGCAGTCGTCCAGAAACGTATAGTGCGTCACGCCACCGGGCAGCACGGTTTCGCGCGCGCCGTGGATGTTGGACCGCACATAGGCGGCATCGCCGTCCGTGTTGATCCGGTCCGCGTTGCCGACCACGATGTCCACCGGTAGCCGCAGGCTGCGCAGGCTATCCTGCGTGAGCGTGGGCGCGTAGCCGGGGGCGAGCGCGAAGACCGCCTTCACGCGCGGGTCCGCAAAGGAGTCCGCCGCGCGCGCCAGCGACTCGCCGCTCGACTTGCGCACCTTCGCCAGCATTTCCTCGGCGGAGCCCATGCCGCGCATTTCCGGGGTGCCACCGCAGCCGGGAGCCTCCGAGTTTTTGCGGCAATTGTCGTAAAACACGCTGATGTCCGTGCGCGCGCCGGCGAGTTCCAGCACCGTGTAGCCGCCCAGCGAAAAGCCTGCCGCGCCGATGCGGCTGGGGTCTACATGCGGTCCGAGTTCGGGGTCGGCGAGCACGCCGTCGATCACTTCGCTGAGATCGGTGGCGCGCTCCCACCAGAGCACGAAGCCTTCAGCCGTAAACGGCTCCGTCCCGCCGCCCCAGTTGCCCGGGTGGTCGACCGCGACGGCGATAAAGCCCTGCCGCGCCAGCGCGTTACCCAGCCAGCCGATCTGCAACGCGCTACCCCCGGTGCCGTGCGAAATCACCACAAGCGGTAGCCGCGCCAGAGCCGGAGCCCAGTCCGCATTCGGCGACGCCGACCCCGGAGTAAACAGCGGCGCGTCGGGCGGGCCAAGGTATTCAGGCACTTCCGCGGCGGTATCCACCGCCGGGTACCAGACCAGGCAATGCAGCGCCTGATCGCTTTGGCCGCGCCAGTTGCGCGTCGCCTTGGGCTGAAACGCCCGTTTGACCAGGCCCACGCGAGTCGTCGATTGAGCTGGCAGACGGCTCGCAGCGCATAGCAACAGGATCACGACGGAAAAAACGGAGCGATACATGCCTACAGCCTAAACCTGATGCGACGTCCGTGGAACGGCCCCGGAAAAAGGGTCCCCGTTTCGGGTTCAGGACCGGGCCGCCGCCGTGTGGGACGGCTCGATAGCTTCTTCGATCGAGGGTTCATCCTGCATATCCAAACGGCCAGGGGTGGACGGGGGAGCCAGCTTGTGACCGAGCCGCATCAAGGGCCGCTCCACCAGGTAGAAGCTTGCGGTCGCGGCCACAAAGGAGGCGATCAGGTTCCACGGAGCGTAGGTAAGGGCCACCAGGGGGCTCAGCGGCTGCGGTACGGTGGCCGGCCACGGCCCGCGAAAGAACAGGACATGCCACAGGTACAGGCTATAGGAGATGCGCCCCACCCAGACCAGCCCGCGAAGCTCCAGAAAGCGTGTCGTCCAGCTTCGTGGATGAGTCACCGTCGCCAGCACCCAAATGGGGAACATGCGCAGATACAAGACATACCAGTCGGCCATCAGGTACACCGTCAAACGCTTATGGTGCGCCATAAAGGTAGTGCCGTAGGCTCGATGGAGAAAGACCGAGACCGTCGCGTAGGCGATCGTAAGAGCGATCACCGGGCCTGGGGGAAGCCACCTTCTGGTCCATGCGGCAAAGGGCGGCTGCATCAGCAGTAACGCCGCCAGCGCCGAAGGAAGCAGGAACTGCAGTTGAAACTCGGTGTGGCGTGCGACGTCTTCCGAGTTCAAGTGGGGAAACAGCCGGCTCACCACGGCGCCCGAATAGAAGGCGACCACAAACGCAATACCCAGCAGGACGACTCGGCGCGAACGCACAAAGAAGAGAAACAACGACAACAGCAGGTAGAAATGCTCTTCTACCGCCAGCGTCCAATAATGCCCTGTCAGGTACCCGCGCACATCGACGAGAGCGCCAACCAGGTGAACCTGGTAATTGCGATAGAGCAGCAGCGCTCCAAACCAATACTTCGGGTTTTGCGGAACCCAGCCCACCGCAGATACCAGGGCTACCGCCAAAAGGTAGAGAACGGCTGCCGGCTGAATGCGCAATGTTCGCCGTATGTAGAAGCCTTTCAGATTTACGCGGCCGAGCAGCTTTTCTTCTTCCACCAGACGCGTGCAAATGAGCAATCCACTTATGGCAAAAAAGATGACGACGCCTTCACCGCCGAAATCCTGCACAGCCCGCAGGCTGTACCCGCGAACGTAAAAAGTCCTCGAGTGATCGGCCAGCACCGCCAGGATGGAAAGGGCGCGCCAGCCATCGAGACTTGCCAGATACCCTGTCTTGTGTGCCTTCATGCTCCGTTCATCCTAAACAAACGAAGGCGGGAGCTGCGATGCCGGCGTGAAAACGCATCCGGCTATCGACAGAAGGCGGAAGGCAGAAGACAGAAGGCACAAGGCAGACAGCTACAGCTCCTTGACGCCATCCACGAACGCTTTCAGCTTGCGGCTGCGGCTGGGGTGCCGCAACTTGCGCAACGCTTTGGCCTCGATCTGCCGGATGCGCTCGCGCGTCACCTGGAAGCTTTGTCCGACTTCCTCAAGCGTGTGCTCCGACCCGTCCTCAAGCCCAAAACGCATCTTGATCACCCGCTCTTCGCGCGGCGTCAGCGTGCGCAGCACCTGCGACGTGTACTCCTTCAGGTTCACCGAGATTACGGCGTCCGACGGCGAAACCGCCATGCGGTCCTCGATAAAGTCTCCCAGGTGCGAGTCTTCTTCTTCGCCGATCGGCGTTTCGAGCGAGATTGGCTCCTGCGCGATCTTCAGCACCTTGCGCACCTTGGCCACCGGGATATCCATGCGCTTGGCGATCTCTTCCGAGCTCGCTTCGCGCCCCAGTTCCTGCACCAGTTGCCGGCTCGTCCGGATCAGCTTGTTGATCGTTTCGATCATGTGCACGGGGATGCGGATCGTCCGGGCCTGGTCGGCAATGGCGCGCGTGATTGCCTGCCGAATCCACCACGTCGCATAGGTCGAAAACTTGTACCCGCGGCGATATTCGAACTTGTCGACCGCCTTCATCAGGCCGATGTTGCCTTCCTGGATCAGGTCGAGAAACTGCAGACCGCGATTGGTATATTTCTTCGCGATCGAAACTACCAGGCGCAGGTTCGCCTCGATGAGCTCGCGTTTCGCTCGCTCGGCGTCCATATCGCCCTGCACCATTTCGCGCTGGGTACGCTTCAGGTCGTCAAGCGAGATGCCCGAATCGGCCTCAACGCGTTCGAGATCGACACGGCAGTTCTTCTGCTGGCGGCGATACTCTTTCTTGAGTTCCTCCGACCGCGACGCATCGAACTTCGCGTCAAGCGAGCGAATCTGCCGCTCCAGCGTCCGCATGGAGTCGACCGTCTTGTTGACCTTGTCGAGCAGCCGCTTTTTTTCGCCGTTCGTATACTTCAGCTCGCGCACGATGCGGTTGACGAACACCTGCTCGCGCCCCATCAGCCAGATGTTTTTGCGCTCGAAGCGGTGCTTGGCCTTCGGGTCCTTGCCCTGCGGGTCCTTCGCCTTCGCGTCGAACTCCATCGCCCGCTTCTGGTGCTTCACCAGCTCGTCGATGCGGCCGACCGTTTCCTTTACGCGCGCTGAAAGGATGTCTTCGGTCAGTTCTTCCTCGTCGAAAACCACGACTTCCTTGATGTTGCGCACGCCGCGCTTCAGGTCTTCGCCCAGCCCGGTAATCTCGCGGATTACGATGGGCGACCGCGAAATCGCCTTCATCACGCGCAGTTGCCCGCGCTCAATGCGCTTGGCAATCTCGACCTCGCCCTCGCGGGTAAGAAGCGGTACGGTGCCCATTTCGCGCAGATACATGCGCACCGGGTCGTTTGTTTTTTCAAGCGTCCCGGGGGAAAGGTCCAGCTCCACATCGTCCGACTCTTCTTCGTCGGCGTCGATGTCGCGTTCCTGCTCCGCCTTCGACCGGCGGCTTTCCGAGTTCAACACGTCGATGCCCTGCGTGTTGATGGTCATCATCAGGTCGTCGAGCTCGTCGGCGTTCGTCACGTCCGCGGGGATGACGTCGTTCAGCTCGCCAAACGTCAGAAAACCCTTTTCCTTGCCTGTGTCGAGAAGTTCTTCTTCGTACTTATCGTGTTCGTCTGCCATGGTGGGGCTGCTCCTGAAGCGCACACGCCCGCATTGCGGCAGGCGGCGCAAAAGTTTAGATGGGATTCGCGCGCCCGGCGTATCGGCGCGTAGCTATCCCTGGGTTGAATCTTGGGTGCGCTGTGACATTGGGGTTGCGGTCAAGGCCGCGGGCGCAGGCAAAAGCGGCATGTGGGCGGGGCAAACCGCTCAGGGAAGGCTTTGGCAACTCAAAGGCGCACGTCTCCAGCGAACTTCAGTCTATCAAATTAGACGGCAAGTTGTGGAAAAAGATGCATGTCCTTCGAGCTGCGAAGCAGGAACGCCACAACCGTTCGGCGTCTGACACAATACTCCAAGCCATGCCGCTCGACATTCTCGCCTTCGTCCGCAAATGGAACGCCAGCACGCTAAATGAGCGCTCCGGCGCGCCCCACCACTTTCGCGGCCTTTGCGAAGCTGTCGGCGTCCCCC
>CALMON010000210.1:19412-19711 GCA_937871785.1 uncultured Granulicella sp. | reverse complement strand
GTGGTACACGTCAGCAAACCGCCCGGACACGCCGACGACGGGTCGACCCCCGATCCAATGCGAGAGCTCTGTGAGGCTGGGGGAACGAGACGCGGCAAGGGAGGGCGCAGCTTGGGTGGTCGGCATAGGGAGGCTCCTGCGAAACAAAATCCTATGTTATCAGCAGAAGCTTACCCTCCCCCAAAGTGCGTTCTGGTCGCTACTGCTTGGCCGCGGCGATTGCTGGCAGCGCGGCGGCGGGCCGGCGCGCGTGCCGAGCTGCGGGTTTCTGTTCGCCGTCAAAGCTGATGATGAGCGCC
>CALMON010000210.1:4112-19402 GCA_937871785.1 uncultured Granulicella sp. | reverse complement strand
GCCTTGGCGGGCACCTCGCCTGCACAGCGATAGACGCGATGCGTATCGCCGCCGATGTAAGCGACGTCCCGCTCATGCAAAACGTGCGCTTCGCCATTGCGCTGCACTTCAAGCTCGCCTTCGGTGACGTACAGCATCTCCACACCGGTATAGGTGTGGGGTTGAAAGGTGTGAGTTTCTCCCGGCAGAAACTCTGCCATGCAGGGCCGTACACCACCTTCAGGAATCAGTATGCCGAAGCTTTCCGCGATATAGTCCACTTCCGGCGACCCCATACGCAGCCGGATGCGATCCTTGCGTCGCTGCACGCGGAAGACGCTTTGCTCGGAAGGTTGGAAGAAAAACGACAGGTCTTTCTCGAACACCAGGGCAAGCCGCGCCAGGTTACGCAGGGTGGGCACCACCCGGCCAGTCTCCAGCTGAGACAGAAAGCTGGCCGACAAACCGGTGAGTTTCCCGAGTTCCACCAGGCCCATGGAGCGCTTCAGGCGGAGCCGGCGGATGCGTTGCCCGAGGTGTGACGTCCCCAGCAACTCTTCCGCGGAAGCGGGATCGACGGAGGGCTGGATCGTGTCGGGAGAAGATGGCTTGTTCAGTTCGGATGTGGACATAAGGCTCCTTCGTGCTACAGCTTCTTGCGGGTTACAAAGGTCAGGTCAATGCTTTGGTGCGTCGAGGCCATGGCCTTCCAGGGATCCCTGGCTAAACGGGAGCGCCATGTGGCGAAAGTACTTACCTGAAAGCTGGGTCGCTGCGGCAATTTCAGTTCACTCCAGGCCAGTGCCAGCTACACGCCGAGCCCGGGCCGCGCTCGCGACGAGTACGGCGCCACTGCCGGGGCGCCACGTTCGTTGCGCAGATAATCCAGATAAATTTTCCCCTTACGCGCGGCTTTGCTCATCTTTGTCAGGTACAGGCTCGGGTTGTTGCGCTCCATCTGCTGCACAAATCGATGCGTGAAGTCTTTGATGGCGTTCCAGTCGTGATCGGGTGTAGCCGGAACGACAACATGCAATCCTTTACCGCCGGTGGTTTTGAGGAAGCTTGTGAGGCCGATCGCCTTCAACCGCTCCTTTACTTCGACGGCGGCCTCGCACAAGGTATTCCAGCCGATGACTTCGTCCGGATCGAGGTCGAAGACCAGCCTGTCCGGCCGCTCCAGATCGTCGTTGCAGGAGCCCCAGGGATGCACTTCAAGCACTCCCATCTGCGCCAGGCCAACGATGGCTTCTTCGCTGTCGATCGTGATATAGGAGTCGACAACTCCCGTTTTCTTATCCGGAACATCCGTCGCGCGCACCCCGGGTGGCAGCATGGACGTAGCGTGTTTCTGGTAGAAACACGGCTTTGCGGAGCCTTCCGGGCAGCGCACGAGGCTCAGCGGCCGCCCAGCGACGTGGGGCAGCATAAAGGGGGCGATTGCCCAGTAAAACTCGGCAAGCTGCCGCTTGCTGACGTGCGTTTCCACATCGACGATCTTGTCGGGGTGTGTCAAGCGCACAGGCAGCGGCGCGTCTTTGCGGCTTGCCTTCACCGCGGGAGCGCTTTTCGACGCCACAGCCCGGGGGTGGCTAGCTTTGGGCTTCGGTGCCACTTCCGCGCCCTCACGCACTACTTCCTCTGGCGCTTTGTCCTCACGCAAGCCGAGAAAAGCAGCCTGCCGAAGCAGGTCCTCAGCCGTCCAGGTGGCAAAGCGCACCTGCGCCACCAGCTTGGGTTCCAGCCAAAAAGCGCCGCGACGGGCCTCCGCGGGAACGGCGGCGAACGGCGCTGTCTTCCGGCGCATGGGCTCCACCTGCGTGCGCAACGCGCGACGGCTTTTCTGCGTAAAGCCGGTGCCCGTGCGACCGGCGTAGATCAGAGAACCCTCGCGATAGTAGCCCACCAGCAGGGAACCGACGCGGTCGTCGCCGTCCGACGACCGCGTGTACCCGCCCACTACAAATTCTTGTTCGCGCAGGCACTTTGACTTCAGCCAGTCGTTACCCCGACCGGAACTGTACCTCGCGGTCGCTCGCTTTGAAACGATCCCTTCCGCGTGCAGTTCGCAGGCCTTGTGAAACATGGCTTCGCCGTCAGTTTCGAGATGCTCGCTGAAGCGGACCAGGCTGTCCTCACTTTGTCTCGCGAGCAGGTCGGCGAGCCTTTCTTTACGAAAACGCAGGCTTTCGCCGCGAGGGTTGTGGCCTTCGACATGAAGCAGGTCGAAGCAGAAATACGTAAGCGGGTTGTTCGCGCCCTCCTGAAACGAGGCTTGCAGGTCGGCAAAATTCGTGGTGCCGTCGGCTCCAAGAACGACGACTTCGCCGTCCAGGGTGACCTTGTTCACAGGCAGTGCAGCGACGGCCTCCGCGACGGACGGGATGCGATGCGTCCAATCGAGCCCGCTGCGGGTGAGCATCTGTACCTGGTTGCCCTCTTTACGAGCCTGGATACGGTAGCCATCCAGCTTCAACTCGTGAAACCAACCTTCGTTGTCGGGCGGCGCCGTGGCTTCAGACGCAAGCTGCGGCGGAAGAAACGTCGGCTGCGCTTCCCTGGGGAGGTGCTCGAGTCCGCGGAGCGTAACGGCCGCCGTGCGGCTTGCGGGTGCCTTCCGGGCGGCGGGCCTCGTCTTCGCTTCCTGCCGGAACCAGGCCTGTCCGCGGGCCGTTTCTTTCGAATTCCAGACGTGATCTTCTTCCGAAGCAATCTGTTCCAGCGAGCGCGTCGTCACGGCGGAGTTCGGCGCTTCTTCCGTAATGCCTGGCGCGTCCTTGCCGCGTTCGAACTCATCGTGTTCCTTGATCAGCAGCCAGTTCGGCTTACTTTCATGCGCCG
Source organism: uncultured Granulicella sp. (assembly GCA_937871785.1). Classification (GTDB taxonomy): domain Bacteria; phylum Acidobacteriota; class Terriglobia; order Terriglobales; family Acidobacteriaceae; genus Granulicella. The sequence goes on along the minus strand of CALMON010000210.1, from coordinate 16,582 downwards.
CCTTTCCGCCCATGCGGATCAGCGTCCACTTGCCCTTGATCTTGGTGCCGTTCATGACAAATTTCAGGCTGCCGTCGCGCAAACCGGCATCCACATTTTCGTACCCCGGCTGCGGCGTCCAGGTCCCTTCATCCCATACCATGACGGTGCCGCCGCCATATTGCCCAGCAGGGATGATGCCTTCAAAACCGCCGTACTCCATGGGATGATCTTCCACCTGCACGGCCAGACGACGGTCTGCCGTCACAAAGCTCGGCCCCTTGGCAACCGCCCAGCTTTTAAGCACGCCTGCCCACCCAAGACGGAAGTCATAGTGGAGATGACTAGCCGCGTGCTTCTGGATGACAAAGGGAAGCGCTCCGGTTTTGCGCGGTTTCTTCGCAGACCTGTCGCCGCTCGGCTCCGCCGTCACGGCAAAGTCCCGCATGGAGCGATACCGTGCCAGAGCCTCGTCAACGCTATCGGATGCGGAAGCCTCCGTCGCCGGGAGAGCTGGCGTCTTTTCATCGGTATGCGTGCGCTTAGAAGGCATGGTAACGACCTAGGCGGACTTGCGGCGAGGCGCTGGCTTGGCCGCCGCCGCCTCTTTTTGCGGCTCGGCCTTCACCAGGGCTATGCCGCGCTTCTTCTCCGCCGCCGCAGCTTTGGCGGCCGGTGCTGCCTTTGCGGTACTGCGCTTCGGCGCTTCAGCCTCTTCTTTTCCGCCGATGCTCTTACGAAGGGCGTCCATCAGGTTAATCACCTGTCCGCGCTTCGGTTTCACCTCTTCATCGACCGGCACCGGGGCGTGCTGGACCTTTGCCTCGACGAGCTCTTTGAGCGCCACTTCATAGCCGTCGACGAATTTGCTGGGATCGAAGGTGGCGGCTTTCCGTTTGATGAGTTCCTTGGCAAGGGAAAGGGAATCCTCGTCGACTTTGACCGGCTTCACGTCGCGGAAGTATTCATTTGCATCGCGGAGTTCCGCCGCGTAACGCATGGTGTAGGCCATCATGCCCGGGTGCTCGTCGTCTCCCGCTGCCTTGATCGCGATGACATGCTCGCGTCCGCCGAAAGCGATCTTCGAAAGCGCTATCTTCTTGGTGTCAATAAGAGCCCGACGTACCGTGGCGAACGCTTCGCCCTGCACATCGTTTTCCGGAGTCACAAAGTATGGCTTTTCGAAGTATTCAGGATCAAGATCCGACTCATCGACGAACTGCGTGACCTCCATGGTGTGCTTGGAGGGAACACGGAGATGTGCCAATTCCTCCGCTTCGATCGTTACATACTCGCCCTTGCGATACTCGTAACCTTTGACAATTTCGTCTCGCTCGACAGGTGCCGCAGGCTCTTCCGGAGCGTTCTCGATCGCCGAAGCCAGCACCTTCTGGTGCCGCACACGCTCGCCCGTTTTGCGGGAAATCTGGTGGAAATGAATTTCGCTCTTCGCCTCTGTGGCGACAAACAGTTTCACACCAAAGGACACGAGCGATATCTGGATCTGACCGCTCCAATAAGGACGAGCCATGAAGCACCTCGAGAAATGTCGACGAGGATGTGATTCCTCTCGACCGAAGCGGGATGCTTACGCGTGCAAGGCTCTTTCAAGGCAGCAACGACCGCAAGTCATCCCAGCTCTCACAGGCGCTATCGGACGAAGTGGAAGCTCACCTTGCCTGCTGTCGAAAATGCCACATCGACCGAAGACCGCTCGGGTGCTTGCGTGTTTCCCGTCCAGGAACCCGTTGTGATCCACTGGCCGCTCTGCAGGCCGCCAGTGCGGGCGGCACCTTCATTGGCGAGCCACGGAAGCAGCTTCAGCAAGTCTCCGGAGGTGTTCGAGCCTGTCCGCTCCACGCGAACGCTTCCGTCGATCGCAAGCGTAACGCGTTCCGCGTTCCAGTCCGTGCTTTTCCAGTGGGCAAACGCCGGTCCATAGATGAAGCCGCCATGCATCTGGAGGTCGGCGAGCATGGAAAACTTTGTGGTTGTCGTCGGATCGATGAATGCCGTTTCGAGTTCTTCAACAATCGGATGGCAGGAGGCGACAGCTCCGAGAACCTCGTCGCGGGTGTACGGAGTGGAACGAGGCGGCAGGTCTTCACCGAGCAAAAACGCGATCTCCGCTTCCAACCCGCGGTAACGCCAGCGGTTTCCACTCAGCGTTGCTCCTTCAGCAGACATCCACGCCAGCGGCATGGGCGCGAAGGTAGGCACGGACTGCGCATCGGGCGCGCCGATCTTCCAACCGCCGATAGGGCCGAATGCCTGTGCGACGACGTCCTGCACGGTGTACACCTCGACCATGTCCGCAGGACGCAATGCCTGCGGCAAATCCTGGAGCGGCGTGCCCGTGCGGCGGGCATCGAGCAGCATATCGGCTGCGTTCATCAGTTCTCGTTCACGATCTCCGGTCATACGTTCTCCTCGTAGCTAATCCCATGTGTGATGCGTGTCCGCTGCTTCGCGACGGGCGCCTACGTTGAGGCCGCGGCGCCCATCAAGAAGTTCTTCGCGGGTCAGCCCGCGTATGGAAGCGTCGAGCAGCTCCACCATATGAAAGGTCGGCATCTCCTTGCGGCCCAGCCGCCGCAGGCCGCTCATCAGTTGCAACAGGCAACCGGGATTCGCACTCACCACGGCTTCGGCTTCGGTTTCGAGCAGGTTACGAACCTTGCGATCGCCAAGCTCGTCCGCGGTTTCGGGGTGCAGCAGGTTGTATACGCCGGCCGAGCCGCAGCAGAGATTGCCTTCGGCGATCTCGGCGACAGCCAAGCCTGGGATACCGGCAAGCAGCGCCCGGGGCTGGTCGTAAATGGCCTGCGCGTGCCGCAGATGGCACGCGTCGTGGTACGCCACACGAAGGTCCAGGGGGTGCCGCGGCGCTTGCGAGCCGGCCTGGTCCAGAACCTCGCTAATGTCTTTGCATCGGGCAGAAAAACGCGCGGCGCGCGCGGCCCAGGCGGGGTCGTCGCGCAGCAGGTGGCCGTACTCCTTCATGGTGCTGCCGCAGCCCGCGGCGTTGATGACGACGGTGTCGAGCTGCTCCCCTTCGAACTGCTCGATCAGGCGTTTGGCGAAGGTTGCCGCCTGCTCATCGAGTCCCGAATGGACCATCAACGCCCCGCAGCAGCCCTGCGCTTTGGGGATCACCACCTCGAAGCCTTCCGCCGCCAGAACGCGTGCGGTTGCGGCGTTGACGTGGGCGAAAAAAGCGTCCTGCACGCAGCCGGTCAACATGCCCACGCGACCACGCGCGGTCACCGCCGCATCGGCAATCACGGTCGCCGGAAGCGCATGGAACGGGTTCAACGGCGTGGGCGGCAGCAGAGCCTCCATGGTCTGAAAGCGGCGCGGCAGCAGCTTGAGCAGGCCGCTGGCGCGGACGAGCCGTTGCAGGCCGGAGCGCTGGTAAAGCGCCATGGCCACGCCGAGCCAGCGCAGGCGGCGAGGGTACGGGAAGGTCGCGAACAGTAGCTTGCGGAACAGGGAATCGGGCGCGCTGCGCGGGATGTGCCGCTCCACCTGACCGCGTGTGTCTTCGATCAGCTTGTTGTATTCGACGCCGCTCGGGCAGGCGGTCACGCAGGCCATGCAGCCGAGGCAGTTGTCCATGTGGACGCCGAAGGTCGCGTCCAGAGTCGCTTCGCCCTGCGCGGCTTTGCGCATCATCCAGATGCGGCCGCGGGGCGAATCCATCTCCTCACCCCAAAGCACGTAGGTAGGGCAGGCGGGCAGGCAGAATCCGCAGTGGACGCACTTGTCCATAACACTGGTTTCTGGAGCGCGCATGGTGTCGAAGGCTGACGGCCCATGCTGCGCGCCAAGCTGTACGAGGCTTTGCGCGGCCAGACCCTGGGCGTCGTTTTCCATAGGAGCGAGCGGCATCAGATGCCTCCTACAAAAATGCCCGGATTGAGCAGCCGCGCGGGGTCGAACTCGTGCTTGACGGCCCGCATGACGTCGATGGCGGCCGGTGCGGGTCCCCAGCGATCGATACTGCTCGGGAGCGAGCTTGATTGCAGCACGACGACAGTGCCGCCTGTCGCGAGCAGCCGCTCGCGCAAGTCGGCTATGACCAGCGCGAGGCTCTCGACGGGAGCCTGCAGCTGTACGGTCACGATGCCGACGGGATCGGCTACGCAGGTGGCAGCATGGTCGGGCAGCTGTGCGAGTTGCGCGATGCCCGCCGTGACAGCCGCGAGCTTCGTCGGCAGACACGTCACCTTCAGAACGGTCCTGCTCTCGTCTGCGTAGAGCCGCTCGCGCGCGCCGAAGATGTCCCCTGAAGCGACCTCTACGCTCATCGGCGCGGCAAGCGCTTGCAAACGCTCGCCATGCTCGTGGAGCACTTCGCGCATGGCGGCGAACTGCACGTCGAGCGCGAACGCAAGTGTTTCGGTGCGCAGCTGCATACGCTCGATCAGCATGCCGGCTTTCAGCAACGCGGTCATGAGGTCCGCAAGCGGAATGATGTCGGTCGAGCGCATTGTGAAGCTGCTCGTAAGTTTTGGCAGCGGGTGCAGGCGGAACGTCGCTTCCGTGATGATGCCGAGCGTGCCGAAGCTTCCGGTCAGCAGCTTCGGCAAGTCGTAGCCGGCGACGTTTTTCACGACCTTGCCACCAGTGCGCGCGATCGTGCCATCCGCGAGCACGATCGTCATCCCCAACACGAGGTCGCGCAGCGAGCCATACTTCAGCCGCAGCAAACCGCTGTCGTTCGTGGCCAGCACGCCGCCGACGGTCGCCTGCTGCGGCAACAAGGCATCGAGCGCCACCTGCTGTCCGTGCTGCGCGAGCGCCGCTTCCAGCACGCTCCACGTGGTGCCCGCGCCGACGGTCGCGGTCAGGTCCTGCCAGGAGTGCTCGCGCACGCCGCTCAGGCGCGTCGTATGCAGCAGCACGGCAGGCGAAATCGCATGGCCCCACGGCTTTGTGTTGCCGCCGGTCGCGCGGACGGTCAGCCTGCGTTCCGAGCACAGCCGCAGGATGGCCGCAACCTGCTCCGTATCGGCCGGAAATACGGCAATCGCACCCCCTTGCTGCTCGACGTACTCCGCTCCGACAATCTTCGCAAAATCTTGCATTAAAACACCTCCGCGACGCCGGTGGCTTCAAGCGCGTGGGGCGTGTAGGCGCCGTGCCTGCGCTCGCCGCAGAGGCGTGGGGTAGGGAAAAGCTTTTCCGGGTTCGCGATGCCGGCGGGGTCGAAGGCGCCGCGAACGCGTTGCATGGTAGCAAGGTCGGGCTCGGCGAACATGTAGCTCATCTCGCACTGCTTTTCGCGGCCCACGCCGTGCTCACCCGTGATGGAGCCGCCAGCGTCCACGCACATCCGCAGGATGTCGTAGCTGAAGGCCAGGGCACGCGCTTCTTCGCCTTCAATCGCGCCGTCGTAGAGCACCATCGGATGCAGGTTACCGTCGCCGGCGTGGAAGACATTTGCGACGCGAAGGCCGGTTTCCTCCGACATGCGCGCCATCTGTGCCAGCACCTCGGGCAACTTGGTGCGGGGAATGACGCCGTCCTGCACGATGTAGTTGGGCGACACGCGGCCCATGGCGGCGAAGGCGGCCTTGCGGCCCTTCCACACGACGGCGCGTTCGCGTTCTGTGGCGGCGAGCCGCTGCTCCCAGGCCTCATTGCGCGCGCAGATCGCGCGGACCTGCTCCATCTGCGCCTTTACTTCGGCCTCCGGACCGTCGAGTTCGACCAGCAGCAGCGCTTCGCAGTCCGGGTAGCCGGCGTGCACGGCGGCTTCAGCGGCGAAGATGCTGGTGCGGTCCATCATTTCCATCGCGGCGGGCAGCATCCCTGCGGCGATAATGTCCGACACCGACTGCGCGGCCTGCGACGCGGTGTTGAACGCAGCGAGCAGCGTTTGCACCGACTCCGGCTTCGGCACAACGCGCAACACCACCTGCGTGGCGATCCCGAGAGTGCCTTCCGACCCGATGAAGACCCCGGCGAGATCATAGCCAGGCGTGTCAACGACACCCTGAGGCGAACCGAACCAGGTCACCTCGCCGGTAGGCAACACCACCTCGCAGCCGAGCACATGCGTCACGGTGAAGCCGTACTTAAGGCAATGCGCGCCGCCGGCGTTTTCGGCCACGTTGCCGCCGATGGTGCAGACCGTCTGCGAGCTCGGGTCGGGCGCGAAGAAGTATCCGGCGGCCTTTACGCGGTCGGTGACTCCGGTATTGGTGACGCCCGGTTCGACCGTAACGCGGGCGTTGGCGAGGTCCACGGCCAGAATGCGGTTCATGCGGGCGAGACCGATGACGACGCAGCCTTCGGTCGGCAGCGCGCCCCCGCTCAGGCCGGTTCCGGCGCCGCGAGCGACAAAGGGGAGACGGTTCGCGGCGCAAATGCGAACGACGGCGCTGACTTCCCCTGTGGTTCTCGGCAGTGCAACGGCCCCGGGCTGCGCGCGGAAGTTGGTGAGGCCGTCGCACTCGTACGTTTGTAGCTGGTTGCGCTCCTCGATGAGGCCGTTCTTCCGCACGGCGGTTCGGAGAGCAACGAGGATGGACGGCGCGATCACCACAGGCCACATGGTACTGCGTTCGTGGCTGCTTTGTTGCGCCTGGCGATCCACCTCCCTCATCGCCGGAGGTGAATCGAGAGAATTCGCCCCGATCAGAACTGCGGGAAAGGTTCGCAAGGTATGGTGAAAAGGGAGGACCAGGCATGAAGCGGTTTGCATCGATTTTGCTAGTGGCAGGGTTGTTGGTTGGCTGTAAATCGGGGCCGACGCCGCCTGAAGAACCCGCGCCGATGGCGCATCGCCAAGCGCCCGGAGCGGACTTGCCGCGCCCTGACCCGGCTGTGACCGAAAGCCGGCGCGAAGAAAAGCGGGAGCGCCGGGCAGAGCGGCGCAGCGAACGCGACGGTAGTGGCGCCGGCGGCGACGTTACCGAAGGGAGTCGTCCGTCCGCCAACGCGCAGGCGAGTGGCGAAATGAACCCTGCCACAAGCGGCGGAACCGGGGGCGGAAGCCATCGCAGCCATGGCCGCGCGGACGTCGACGATACGCCCGGGCACTTCGATTACTACCTGCTCACCCTGTCGTGGTCGCCGGAGTTCTGCGCCACCCATCCGGGCAAGCCGGAATGCGCGGCGCACCCTCGCTTTGTGCTGCACGGGCTATGGCCGGAAAACAACGACGGCAGCTACCCGGAGGATTGCTCGCAAGCGGCCGGGCCGGCGAATCCGGGTTTGTATGCCGACTTATATCCCGACCAAAGCCTGCTCGCGCATGAGTGGCAAACGCACGGAACGTGCTCTGGCTTGGCTCCGGATGCCTTCTTCAACACGGCCAGAAAGGCGTACGGTGGTGTCCGTATTCCGCCCGAGCTCACGAAGCAGAATGTTGAGGGCCAGGTTTCGCCAGGGAACATCGTTGGAGCGTTCACGCAGGCTAACCCGTCGCTTGCCGCAGCGGACCTCGTGGTCAGTTGCGGGAACAACCGGCTTACGGCAGTCGAGGTATGCCTGACCAAGGATCTGCGCCCCACGGCCTGCCAGGGAGTGCGAACCTGCCACGCCAACGTGGTGAAAATAACGCCTCCGTAGCGTTGTCGAGCTACTCGCAAACAGGCTACGCGTTTCAGAAAAGGAGTTGAATTTGGCAGGCGACCTGAAGTATTTCCGCTTGATCATTACCGGTCCCGGCAAGGGCGATCTGATGGTTGCGGCCAACGCGATCAGCGCGATCCTGCAGGCATTCCGAGACAACATACCCAACTTCCTCAACACGGGTCCCGCTCTCGACCTGTATACCGGAGCGATGTCGACGGGGCTGCCGTTCCACCTGCCGTACTCCTTCGGAGAGGACGCGGCGCGAGAGTTCCGGTGGCAGTTGGAAGCGGCTGGATGCATCGTGCGGGTCACAGATGTCGGCGCGTGATCGCTCCCGCCACTATTCCCCGAGCATAAGGCGCTTGATGTAGCTCGCGCGACCCGTGGCGGCGTCGCAGGTGATCAGCGTCGCGCACATTTTCGGATTGCCCTTGGCAGCTTCAAACTTGCCGGGCATCCCGGTCAGGAATTTCTTCAGCACCAGCTCGGTTTCAACGCCGATCACCGAGTCGTAGGGGCCGGACATGCCGACATCGGTCTGGTAGGCCGTGCCGCCGGGAAGAACGCGCTCGTCGGCCGTCGGGATGTGGGTGTGAGTGCCGAGCACGGCCGTCACACGGCCATCGAGATACCAGCCGAGAGCGCATTTCTCGCTGGTCGCTTCGCCGTGAACGTCAAGCAGGATGACGTTCGCGGTGATCTGCGTGAGCAACTCGTCGGCTTTGCGGAAGGGGTCGTCGCAGGAGTTCATAAAGACGCGGCCCTGCAGGTTGAGCACAGCGTACGCGGTGCCGTCCGGCAGCATGCCCTGATAGCTGCCGAAGCCGGGCGTGCCTACCGCATAGTTTGCCGGGCGCAGCACGCGGCGGCCGCGCTCGTGCGAGTCGGCAGGGACGCGCATGTAGTCGAAGATTTCCTTTTTATCCCAGATGTGGTTGCCGGTGGTGATCACGTGCGCGCCGAGATCAAAGAGTTCTTCGGCCAGCGACGGCGTAATGCCGAAGCCGCCGGCGGCGTTTTCGCCGTTGATGATCAGCAGATCGACGGCATTGGCTTCAAGAACGTGGGGGAGGTGCTCGCGGACGATGTGGCGGCCGGCGGAGCCGAAAATGTCGCCGACGAAGAGGATGTTCACCTTTGGAGTGTAGCGCGGACCGCCGACCCTGCGTCCGGCCGTGACGAAGCGCGTACAGGGAGGCGTCTCGTACAGCCTTAAGTTCTCTTCTAGACTGCTCTTATGATCAATTTGCAAAGCAATTACCCAGTGCTGCCGGAGCAGGACGCGGAGTGGAAGCGACTGCTGCATGAAGCCGTGGACCTGTACGGTGCGGAGTCTGTGCGGCTGCCGGCGTTTGGCGGCGGCGAGCGTAACCGCGAGCTGGCGGCGGCGTGGCTGGGCGTTACCGCGGAGCGCACGTTTCTCGCCGAGGCCGGGCACCACGCGCTGCTCGCGACAGTGATGGCGGCCGGTCTGGCCGGAAAAACGGTGGCGGTCGAGGCGCTGACCTACCCCTGGTTTGTGCGGCAACTCCAGGTTCTGGGGTGCAAGGTGGTGCCGGTGGCGATCGACGCCGATTGCCTGTTGCCGGACGCGTTGCGCGACGCCTGCGCCCGCGAGCAGGCCGCTGGTACGCCGGTCGCAGCGGTGTACACCATGCCGTCGCTGCACAATCCGACCGGGGCTGTCGCGTCGGTCGCACGGCGGCGCGAGGTGGTCGCCGTGGCGCGCCAATTTGGGTGTCTGCTGATCGAAGACGGCGCCTACGGCTTTCTGCTTGACGGCGAACCGGCACGCTACACGGAGCTTGCGCCGGAGCTGGCCTTCTACGTGGAAAGCTTGTCGAAGCGCTACGCCCCGGGTCTGCGGACGGCGTTTCTGGTAGGACCCGCGGAGATGAAGGACGACATGGCCCTGGCGCTGCGGCTGGTGGCGAGTGGGTCGTCGACGCTGCTGGCCAGCCTGGGCTGCGCGATGGCGGCGGATGGGCGGCTCGCCGCGACGATTGCGGCCAAGCGTGTTGAAGGCGCGAAGCGGCTGGCGTTGACACGCGAGTTGCTCTCCGGCTTTGACGTGATGGGCGAAGGCAATAGCTGGCACGTCTGGGTGTCGCTGCCAGCGGGCGACTTGCGCACGGACGCGGAGATCGAAGCCGCGTGCGAGGTTCGCCGCGTGGGTGTGACCGGCGCGCGGTGGTTTACGGCTCCAGGTGTGGAGGTGGCGCGCGCCGTGCGGCTGGGGCTCGGCGGAGAGACGGAGTGGGATCGCTGCGCGGAAGGGCTGCGGGTGTTTGCCGAGGTGGTGCGAAGCGCGGGCGCTGCTTGAAACAGCCCGGCAGCGGTGCGGCTGGTTGTGCTCACGACAGCCCCTGCTCCCATGGAGTCGCTCACAAGAAAAGCAGAATGGGAATCAGTTCTCAGGGGTGCAGCGTTCAACGCAGACGAGTCTCCAGCCGTAAGAGAAAGGCGCCATACCGACTCGACCCATGACGATGACGACCCCCCGGCCTTCTATGGTAGAAATGTGTGGCATGTCTAGTCTCATCCTGGGAGCAGTCTAATGAGCAAGGTCAGTTTTGTACTCGGCGCAGTGGCAACGTTCTTCGTTTCCGCAACGGTGTTTCCTGCGAGAGGAGTGGCGCAGGTACCGGTGGTAGGCTCCGCGCAATCACCAGCGACGACGACCGGCATTGACCGTTACAAGGTGCCTTCGACTGTCTCTCCAGAAGCGGCGGAACAGTTGAATAAGCTATATGCGAGGCTGGCCCATGTGCCCAGGCGGGAGCGCCCCAAAACGCTTGAAGAATGGGACCAGGCCAATGCCCAGCTTGATCGGATCGCCCGGCCGACTTCGACCGCCGCGGCGGATGCTCTGCACGTGACACGCACCGAAGATCACCTGGGCGGCGTCCCGGTGTTGCGCGTTCGTCCGGCCAACTTCAAACCGGGCGGACCGGTCATTTTGTATATGCACGGCGGAGCGTTCACCTTCTTTTCGGCCGCGAACAGCCTCGCCATTCCCGCGATGATGAGCTCGGCAAGCGGCCACGAAGTCATTTCCATCGACTACACGCTGGCCCCGCGCGCTGACTGGCACGTCATCACCGACCAGATCCTGTCCGTCTATAAAGCTGTGCTGGCGACGGGCGTCAAGCCGCAAAGCGTCGGCCTCATGGGCGACTCCGCAGGCGGCAATCTGAGCGCCGGGTCCGTGATCAAGATGCGCGAGCAGCACCTTCCCCTGCCGGGGGCCTTGTACCTCATCGCACCCGGCGTGGACATTACTGGCGCGGGCGATACGTACACGCCCCTGGCCGCCGCCGATCCCGTGCTTTCGGCGGAAACAAGCGTTTGGAGCCGTGAAAGCTACGTCCCAGTCGCCGCTGACCGGATGAATCCTATCGTCTCCCCGGTGTACGCCGACTACACGCAGCCCTTCCCCCCGACCATGATCCAGGGAGGCACACGGGAAATCGTGTTGAGCAGCTCCGTGCGCGAATACCAGGCCATCCGCGCCGGCGGCAAGGAGGCGGTCCTCGATATTTATGAGGGTATGCCCCACGTCTTCATGAGCCTCATCCCCTCGGCACCCGAATCGAAAATTGCCATCCAGCGAGCGGCTGACTTTTTTGCGGCTCACCTGCGCAATTAGGCTGCTGCTAGTGGACGCTTCCATTCCCGTGAAGCTCTCCCCATGGTCATCCTGAGCAACGCGAACGATCTGCTTTCCTCTGAGTGGGTTGATCTACTCAGTGAAGCAAATTCTTCACTTCGTTCAGGATGACAATGCTTGAAAAGGGGCGTTACCTGCAAGGGAAGGAGCCGCCAGACGTACCTACTCTCCCGACTCATTGTGCAAGTCGCCGGTAACTACTTTCACATGGGGCCGCATCAGCGGAAACAGAATCACGTCGCGGATGCTGCGCGAGCCGGTGAGCAGCATCGTCAGGCGGTCGATGCCGATGCCTTCGCCAGCGGTCGGTGGCAGGCCGTAGCCGAGCGCGCGGACGTAGTCCTCGTCCATGTCCATGGTCTCGTCGTCGCCACGCTCTTTCGCGTCCAACTGCGCGAGAAAGCGGCGGCGCTGGTCGTCGGGGTCGTTCAACTCCGAAAATGCGTTGCCGACCTCGAAGCCGCCGATGTAAAACTCGAATCGCTCCACCCAGTCCGGCTCGTCGGGCTTCACTTTGGAGAGCGGCGAAACCGCGAAAGGGAAGTCGTAGATAATCGTCGGCTGAAGAAGGTGCTGTTCGGCAAGGAGCTCAAAGATTTCCGAAATGAGCTTGCCGAAGGAGTCGCCGCCGCGAGTCAGGCGGCCATGCATCGCGGCAAGCTGTCCAAAAAGCTCGCGGTGCAGAAGCATCATCGCAATGTGCTCGGGGCCGCGCACGATGACATCGAAAGCGGAAGGGTCCGGGGTGGGATCGGTGAAGCGGAAAAGCCAGTGCGCCAGGCTTTCGGCGCTGGTAAACACGACGGGGTCGGGAGCGGGACCGGCATCGGAAGGCCAGAAGCGGATGATCGCGTCGCGCATGGAAAGGCGAGTCCAATTCGCGGCGGCGAGGTCGATGTCGGTGCCGTTGAAGTGGGTCGTCGTCGCGCCGTTTACCTCAGTGGCGACGTGAACGATGAGCTCCTGGGTGAGATCCATCAGGTCGTGGTAATTGGCGTAGGCCTGGTAGAACTCGAGCATGGTGAACTCGGGATTGTGGCGGGTGCTGACGCCCTCGTTGCGGAAATTGCGATTGATCTCGTACACGCGGTCGAGCCCCCCGACCACAAGCCGCTTGAGGTAAAGTTCGGGCGCAATCCGTAACGACAGCGGCACATCGAGCGCGTTATGGTGCGTGCGGAAGGGCCGCGCCGCGGCTCCGCCGACGACGGTGTGGAGCATCGGGGTTTCGACT
>CALMON010000210.1:0-4102 GCA_937871785.1 uncultured Granulicella sp. | reverse complement strand
CACGGCGTAGGGGGTTTCCACCTCCAGGTAGCCGCGCGCGTCGAAAAAGGCGCGAATAGAGCGCAGAATGGCGGCTCGCTTGACGAACACTTCACGGACGTTGATGGGCGCGTCTTCATGCTCGGCGTTCGGCGTGGCCGTGTCGGTAACGGTGGTGACGCCGGGAACAAAGGCTGCCTGCTCGCCCGCTGCGGTGGGCACAGCCGCCGGCACGGCGGCGGCTTCGCGCGTGCCGGCGTTGACGATCAGGTCAACATACCGCTGCCGGTAGCGAAGCTCCACGTCCTCAAGGCCGTGGTACTTGTCGGGCAGCGCCAGCATGGATTTCGCGAGAAAGCTGATGGCCGGGGCTCCGGCTTGGCCGGCCAGCGGCGTGGCCGCGGCATGCAACGTGAGCTCGCCGGTGCGTGTGCGCATCAGGTAGCCGCGCAGGCCGATGTGGTCGCCCAGGTCGAGCAGTTTGTAGAGCGCGAAGAGGTCTTCGCCCACATCGTCTTTGCGCACATACACCTGCACGCGTTGCCCGCCTTGCTGCAACTGCGCAAAACCGGCTTTACCCTGAACGCGGATTGCCATGATGCGCCCGGCGACGGCGGCTTCGATCCGTTTGGCGGCGAGTTCTTCGGTGGCAAGCGGGTCGCCCAGCGCGCGAAGCTGCGGCACCGTGTGGGTGAACGGGAAGCTGTTGGGGTAGGCGCTTTCCGCGGCCGAAAGCCCCCTGCGCTGACCGATCTCCGCGATTTGCGCGAGCTTGTCGCGGCGAAGCTGATATTGATTTTCTTCAAACTGCGATTCGTATTGAGACAAGAAGTGGGTGCTCGCTTTGCTGGATTCGTCGCTCTTAAGTATAGCGGGCGCATCGATGGCTCCGTGCTGAAGCAGCCCGCAAGTCCGCGAACGTGGTAAGGTTTGGGCGATGGCGGATGACGGTAAAAAGAGTGGAGCGCTGGGGGACCTGGTCAAGGCTGAGTCAATGATTCAGCTTGCGGTGGCGATTCCCATCGGCTGCGCAATCGGCGGCGGCCTAGGGTATCTGGCGGATCAGCATTTTCACACCGGGTGGATTGTCGTGGTCGGCATCCTGCTAGGCGCAGCGGGCGGCTTTATCCAGATTTTTCGCGCCGCTTCGAGCTACCTGAAGAGGGGTGATTGATGCCGGAACCCGGCGGCACGCCCGCCTCTTCCGCCTCGATGGCCTCATTCACCGATGAAGACTCGCTCCGCGCCATGCGGCGGGCGCTGCGTTTTCTGCTGCTGATGACGTTGCTGGGAGGGGGGCTGGTCTGGTGGAAGCTGGGTTGGCGCTCGGCGTTGCTGCTGGTGGTGGGAGCGATCATTTCCGGCTCCGGTCTGTGGGAGTGGACGCGGCTCATGAAAGCGCTGATGGCGCGCATGGATGGCGGCGGAAAGGCGGCCCCCATGGGCTTGCTGCTTATCGGCTTCTTTCTGCGTCTGGGACTGGCGTTTGTGGCAGTCTATGTTAGTCTAAGGACTCTGAATGGATCGGTTTACGCGCTGGTTGCGGGCCTTGCGCTGGGAGTCGTGGCGTTATCGGTCGAAGGGATTCGACTGGCTAAAGCCTGGACCAGTTGATCGGCTTACCCGAAGCCATTTGGCCCAATTTTATGCCGACACAACTTTGGTTTACCAAGATTCTGAATAGCTTGTTCGCCGCGCCCGTCGATGGATTGCTGCGCGCGCTGCACGTCACCCCGGCCTATCCTCAGGCACCCATCACCAACGCCGTTTCCATGGAAACGCTTGTGTTTCTGCTGCTTGCGATCTACTTCGTCGTGGTGCGCCTTTCGCTTAACGTCGAAAAGCCAGGTGCGGTGCAGCACCTGGCCGAAATGACGCATGAGTTCGTCAGCGATCAGGGCGAGCAGATCATCGGGCACGGGCATGAACGCTATACAGGCTACCTGACGACGCTGCTGCTGTTTATCCTGCTTTCGAACTTTATGGGCCTCGCGTCCCCGTGGCTCGAGTCGCCGACCGCCAACATTACCGTGCCGCTGGGCTTCGCGCTTGTGACGTTTTGCTACTACCACTTCCACGGCGTCCGCGCGAACGGCTGGGGCTACATCAAGCAGTTCCTCGGGCCGGTATGGTGGCTGTACTGGCTTTTGTTTCCGATCGAAGTCATTTCAAACTTCGCGCGACTGCTTTCGCTCACGGTGCGACTCTACGCCAACATGTTTGCCGGTGACCTGCTGAGCCTGGTGTTCTTCTCGCTGGTGCCGATTGGCGTTCCGGTGATCTTTCTCGGGCTGCACCTTGGCGTGGCGGTCATTCAGGCATATATCTTCATGCTGCTCGCCGCGATTTACCTTGGCTTGGCAACCGCACACGATCATTAGCCACGAAGGCGGACGGAGTAGTTCCGCTTCGACGCCCAGAATGTAGCTGCACTTGTTGCGGCTTGCAAGATCCTGCGGAGGGGTGCTCCCTCTCCGTGGTGGGTACTACCGCCGTCCAGCGTGAGGGGGCCAGCACGGTGAGCCTCAACCACCCACTGGCGGCGAGATTACGGGGGCACGGAGTAACACGATGCGTAAGCTGCAATATGTTTTGATGACTTTGGCCACGATGGTTGTTGCGTCGCCGGCTTTCGCGCAGGCTGCTGGACAGCCTGTGGTCAATCAGTGGGTCCCGCTTGCTGCGGGCTTGAGCATGGCGCTGGCCGCCGGTCTTTGTGGCTTGGGGCAGGGTAAGGCGACCGCTTCGGCTACCGAAGCGCTGGCGCGTAACCCCGGTGCCCGCCCCGGCATCTTCATCTTTTTGATCCTGGGTCTCGGCTTCATCGAGTCGCTCGCGCTGTTCACGTTCGCGATCATTTTCGCCAAGGTCAAGTAACCGATCTGCAGCAAAGAAACAGCCTCCGCTTCGGCGGAGGCCTTTCTGTTTGTCGGCAAGCCTAAAGAACCTACCAGAGGCGAATGTTATCTGATCACTAGCGGAGCCACCGCTATTGTGGTAGGCGTTGCGTGCTGTGTGAGGTGCAGAACGCGGCCCGGCAGAATTCCGAGTGCCAGCGTCGCCAGAGCGGTGGCCGCCAGGGCGAGCGCGGCCGGGAAGGGCACCTTGCGAGACGGGAACGCATCCTGACCCCCTGCCTCCAAAGGCCGAGCATACAGCGCAGCCAACAAACGCAGGTAGTAGAAGCACGCAATGCCTGAGTTCAGCAAACCGATGACGGCGAGCCAGGTATACCCCGCGTGGACGGCGGCCGAGAAGACGTAGAACTTGCCAAAAAACCCACCGGTGAAGGGAATGCCAATCAGCGACAGGAGAAAGAAGCCGAGCAGCGCAGACAGACCGGGCCGCTGTGTGGCAACTCCGGTGAAATCTTCCAGGTTCCGGCGGCTTTCTTCAAAGCCGGAAAGCTGGGCCACCACCAGCAGCGCGCCGATGTTCATGGCAGCATAGGCGGCCGTGTAGAAGCAAATCGTCGAGACGGCTTCTTCATGCAGGCAAACGTAGCCGACCATCAGGTAGCCCGCGTGCGCGATCGACGAGTAGGCCAGCATGCGCTTGACGTCGCGCTGCAGCAATGCGCCGAGGTTGCCAACAAACATCGAAAGCACCGCAAGAATCTCGATCAGCGTCACCCAGTGGTCGCGCAGTCCGGGAAGCCCGTTGAAGAGGATGCGCATCAGGACTGCAAACGCTGCGGCCTTCGGCGCGGTTGACATAAGGCCGACGACCGGCGCGGGAGCACCCTGGTACACATCGGGCGTCCAGACTTGGAAGGGAGCCGCCGAAACCTTGAAGCCGAGGCCGATCAGGATCATGGCGGCGGCAAGAGTGGCAAGGATTGGCGTAGGAGAGGTAGACTGACCGGCGGCAATGGCGGCAATCGATGTCGAGCCCGTCGCGCCGAAACAAAGAGCGATGCCGTAGAGGAAGAACGCCGTGGCGAGGGAGCCGAGCAGGAAGTATTTGAGCGACGACTCGGACGCGGTGGCCTGGCCTTTGCGGAAGCCGGCGAGAATGTAAGTTGAAATCGATGAGATTTCCAGGCCCACAAAAACCATCAGAAGTTCTACTGAACTGGTCATGAACATCATGCCGCTCGCGCCAAAGCAAACCAGTGCAAAGT
>CALMON010000209.1 GCA_937871785.1 uncultured Granulicella sp. | reverse complement strand
ATGTGTACCCCAGCTCGCGTGTTCAGGACGGGCTTTCCAAGGTGAAGACGGGCGCGGATCTGAAAGCGGCGCAGGCCGCCGGCAAGCCCGTGCTGGACCCCGCGACGACGGACGACGTCGCCAACGGCACCGCGAGCAACATCAGCCAGATTGCCGATGCCGGAGCGCAAGGTGTAGAAGGGCAGAAGGTCCCCGGAGCAATGTATGTGACGCTCTCAGCCGGTAAGCACACCGGCCTGTTGCAGGCCTCGCAAATACCGGCGGGGCTCGCCGTGGGCATGACGCTGCAGGGGGGCGCCTGGCAGCCTCATCCGAGGGTCACGATGAGCGTCGGCGGTGTGCTGGACACGATTGAAATGGGCCTAGGCGATGCGCTGCACTGGATGGAGCACGCGTTTGAGGATGGGCTGAAGGCGTTGCAGAACGGGGTCACCATGCTGGCCGACGGAGCCAGCTTTCTGCTGCGAAAGGCTCAGGACGGTCTGGAGCTCGTGCTTACTCTGGCCGGCAAGGTTTTAACGCTGGCGCTCAAAACGCTGGGAGCGGTGCTGAAAGCGCTGAACTTCATCCTGAAGCTGGTCGGCATCGATCTCGGCAAGATTCTGGCGTGGCTTGGCCACCTGCTGGGCTGGGATGTGATCTGGTCTACGCACAAAACGCTGGCCGCGATGATGAACCATGGCCTGGATTACGCGGCCGGCAAAGCCGACGCGGAGATCGCAAGCCTGAAGGGCACGGTGCACACGGCGCTTGCGGGGGCCAAAGCCCAATTCGCCGCGCTGGTGCTGCCCGCCGCGCAGGCTTCCGGCTCACCCCGCGCGCAGTATGCGGCTGCCGGCAACGGGTCCAAGCCGGACCGCTCCGCCCCGGCCGCGATGACTACCTACCAGATGCAGCACGGCGGCCTGGTGAGCGGCACCGCCGCCGCCGCCGGTGCCGGCGCCGTCACCCTGGACAGCTTTGCGACCGGCTTTCTGCCGTCGCTGCTGAACACGATCATGAACGATCTCGAAAAGATCGGCGCCGACTTCATCAAGGTAGCCATGGATCCGGCCAACTCGCTCGACCTCATCCGCCAGGCACTGGTCGACCTTCTTAACCTCGTGATGGATCCGCTGATCGAGATTATGGACGAGCTGTTCGGCCTCGTAACCGCGGTCATCGGCGGCCTTCGGGATGTGCTGACAAAACCGCTCGACATCCCATTCCTGGGAGCAATCTATGAGTTCGTCACCGACCTGCTGGGCGACGGCGAACAGTTTACCGTTGTGAACGCAACCGCGCTGCTGCTGGCCATTCCGCTGGTGGAAATGTCGCGCGCGGTGGGCAAAAGCGATCCACTGGGTGACTCCGGCCTGGATCAGCCAAGCTTGTTTTCGCAGCTTGCCGGATCGTCCCAGGCGCACGCTCCGATGGTGCGTGCCGCGGCACCCGCAGTCGGGTCTGGCCCGGTGATGGTGCGTGCCGCGGCACCGGACGCTGGTTCCGACGGCGGCCTGAACGACCAGCAACGCAAGTATATGGTGGACGGTGGGATCGCGGGTTCCTGCTGCTCCTTTGTCGAAAACATTCTGACTCCGTTTGCT
Source organism: uncultured Granulicella sp. (assembly GCA_937871785.1). Classification (GTDB taxonomy): domain Bacteria; phylum Acidobacteriota; class Terriglobia; order Terriglobales; family Acidobacteriaceae; genus Granulicella. Next base: position 20,992 of record CALMON010000209.1, on the reverse strand, counting down.
TCGAATGATGCCGTCGACTATCTAGTGCTGGGGCTTTCTCTCCTGCGCGCCTGTGCCACATTCCCTCTGCAGGACGGCACCTATGACACAACGGCCTACAGTCTCAAGACGGCTTCCTGGTGCGTCGCCGCGGCAACCAGCCTCGCCATCGTCCTGCTCAAAGCGACCAAAGGTCTGGACGAGAAGGTTGAAGGCGGCATGAGCGCGGTTTCCAATGTGGCGTTGCTAGCCATGCTGCTCGGGGCCGACGGAGAGGCGAAAGAGGACAACGGGCTGCAGTGGATGACCGACAGTCTGTCCGGCACAGGCGGCATCGTCATGGGCCTCGGCGGAGCAACAAAGAATGGAGACGCGCTGATCGGCGGCGCGCTTCTGGGCTGCGGCGGCAGCATGAGCGGCCTGATGCTCGCGATCATGGCCAAGGAAGACGAACTCTTCCACACGGTCAACGTCGGCGGGTAGAGCCTTCCTGTGCAGGGAAGCTCAGGGCTTGGGTGTCAGGGGCGTTTTCTTCACGAAAACGCCCCTGCACGCTATTTTCAAAATACTTGGCAGTAGGAAGGCGTACTTAGAACAACAAGTTCAGAAAGGTCGAAGAACGATGGGTATTCTTGGAAGCAGTCTAACCGCAGGTCAGACGATGCACCCCGGTGATTTTCTGGTGTCGGCCGGCGATCGGTACTATGCCGGATTGATCGACGGCGACTTCTGCGTCATGGGCGGTGTGCCCGGCGCCCCGCAGGGTGTCTCCTGGAAGCTCGGCAAAGCATGTTCTGCCTCATCGTTTCTTATCATGCAGACCGACGGCAACCTCTGCATTTACCAAAACAATGGCAATCAGCAGCAGGGCATCTGGTACGCCATGTGTCAGGGCCAAACCAATTTTCTGGTCATGCAGGACGACGGCAACCTCTGCGTATACTCCGGTGCGAGCCAGGCCCAGCAGGGCGCGTTTCACTGGGGCTCGATCCAGAACGGCGGCCGACGGTTGGCCATTACGCCGTCCACGCCCAATGCGGAACTCTTCACGGACTACGACATGCTTTTCATCCTGACGCAGAAGACGGTCAACGATCAGATGATGAAACTGGCGCAGCAGAAGGTGATCGCCAGCCATGTGGTGCTGGTGCAGAGCGGCGACGGTGCAAGTTATCAACAGTATCCCGACGCAAACGGCGTCCCGCGCGAAAGCGACGGCAAAACTCCGTCGCTGCCCTACCTGGACGTGACAGTACAGCCGCGGATCACGATCGAGACGACCGGCACGGTCGTGACGCTGCACCTGGACTTCGTTGCCGGGTCGGCGTGGTTCTGGGTCGGCGCGGGGCCGCGGTCCGTGCTCAAACAGCATGACGTCACGGGCTGGAGCTACGGCATTCAGGTGTCGCTGGATCTCGCGGATGCGGCCAGAACGTCGACGAACCTGGATGCTTCCGTTCGCAATCAGCTGAATGCGTTTACCCCGGACATGTTTTCCGTCACGTCGCTGTTGGCGGACCTGGCCAACGTGAGCCTGGCCACATTCGACTCCGCGCAGATCACCACCTCGGACAGCAACACCCATACGGAGCTGTCGAACTTCATGACCTACTACTTAAAGGACTTGAAGGCGGCAGGCTCCCTGTTTCTGTTCGGCTTCCAGGCCGCGGTTCTGCCGGAAGCGCCCGGCACCATCCACTCCATGGACCGACATGCGCTGCTGCCCGGCCAGCACCCCAACACAACGCCGCCGCCAGATAACGCAGCCTGGGATGCAAAGCTGGCCGGCGCGACACAGCTGCCCCCGACGTTGCAGGTTTCCGGTACCACCTACACGCTCACCCGGCACCCGACCAACCCGGACCTGAGCACGCTTACCTATGCGCTGGTCACGCGCGGCTGCCACGGTCATGTTCCCGGCAGCCCACCCAACGTCCGCACCAGCTGGTTTCCGGACGGCGACGGCGTCCAACAGGGTCGCGTTTACAACTCCTATGCCGCGCTCCTTCGTCCCCTGGTGCTGGAGCCTGTCTTCGCTCACATTCGTGATAACGTCTACAATTCCGTTTGCGGCACGATAAACGATCTGCCTCCCAACAACGTCACCTACGACCAGGCTTGCCAGCCCCGGGCTGGCGGCTGGAATTTCAATGTCATTCACGCCGACCAGTCCGACAACCGTTACTACAGCTCCTATACCGTGGACGTTGTACCCGGAGCATCGCCCTCGCTCAACGTCAACGGCTCTATTTACATTTTCAAGCAGCACTCCACCAACACCGGCTTTGGCGAGGCGCAGTCCTGGGTTTCGGCCAACGTCACGTGGGGCGGCCCGGTCACGTTCTCGGCCGACGGAAACGGCCAAATCATAATCGGCAGTAACCTCGTCGTCGAAAAAGTAGACCGAGACAGCGGCCACAACGCCGGTGCATCCCTTTTCTCCATCTCCGACCCAGACCTGGGTTCTTTACCGAACATTCTTGGAGGACTCAATCTCGCGGTGAACCGCGCCATTCTCTGTCCTGTCGGCGACATCCTCAGAACCGATGGCATCACCTTGGACGGAAGCGGGAACATCAGCCAGAACTTGCGTTATCGCTGATGGCGATGCGTGGCAGGAAGTGTTCTCTTCAGCATAGAGGCCCATCGCCGCCGTCACGTTACTCCGGGACGGCGGCGTGGCGGTCTTGACGCTACGGTCCGGCAGCGAACGGGAGCCGCGCTCGATCATGGGACGCCTTTCGGCCACACAGTGGGACGATGCGATGCCCTGCCTGTCGAGCGCGACGGGCTTCGGCGTTAAGGTGAGTAATATGGATATGCGCCAGGCCGTACCCGACGCATCGGTCAAAGTTACGTACGACGACCGTCGCGAAAAGGACGCCTGTTGGGAAAGCAACCGGTCGCTGCCGCTGTTTCCTGTGCTGGAGATGGCCGTCGTGGATGCGGACCAGGCGCCCGAATACGACATCGAGCCGGGCGCGGCGCGAACCGTGGAAGCTCAAAGCCGCATCGCGCTTCCGCCGGGGTATGGGGTTTCGGGCCGCGTGCCAAGGAACGGATAAGGGGAAAGACAGCACGAGATTCGTGCAATCGGGTACCCTTTTGTTGCAGGAATGTTTGCACCTTGGGGAGAGGGGCCTCAATCAGAACATGACGGTTGCTCCCAAGTCGTTGGGTCGAACGGGTCGCGCAATCCGTGGTGACTGGCATTTGAATTTCCGTACGTCGGGGGTCACTCGATCTCGCTATGCACTGCTTATCTGGCTTGCTTGCGTCGCCTGTACCAGGGTGGCGCTGGCCAGCGGAGACGGTGGGTGTTTGCCGTCGTGGCGTTTGGTGCACTACAGCTATGACGGATGCAGCAATATGGCGCTCTTATCCCCCGCGAACGACACGCGTGTGAACCTGCTGCTGTTGATGGCCGACCTGCGCTCCGGGGGCAGAGGGGTTACGCAGAGAGCAGGCGCAACGAGCGGTGTGGAGGCGCCGTTGTTTCTTTGGGAACAGCTTGCCAGCAGGCTTGGGTCGCCAGCCGACCGAGCCATGCTGCGAAACCGCGACTCGGCAGAACAGGGTGACGCGGCGTCCTCAGAGCTGCGGGACCCCTTTACGGTCGCGGTCCAGGCAGACCACCTGCTACGGCCAGAAGAGCGCGACGTGCTGGTGGCCGCGCGTGCGCCTGCACCCCTAAGCGATGCGGCGGCGAGCGCGATCGCAAACGCACAAAACGTATGCAGGACGCCTGCGGCCAAGGAGTACGTGCTGTACCTGCAAGGTGCCTCGGCGTTCTGGCATGGAGACTACGACAAGGCGGCCGCGGTCTTCTTGTCGCTTCAAGACGCGAAGCCGGCGTGGGTGCGTGAAACCGCGGCCTACATGGTGGGTCGCACGCTGACCAACCGCGCACAAACGGGAGCCTTCGACCAGTACGGCTCTTTCGCGCAGAACTGGCAGGCCGATTCCGCGAAAGTCAGCGATTCTGAAACGGCTTTGGACCATTACCTTCGGCAGTACCCGAAAGGCCTGTACGCGCAGTCGGCACGCGGCTTGAAGCGTCGTGGATATTGGTTGGCGCGGGACACCGTGAGGCTCCAGCAGGAGTATAGCGAGCTTCTGCTGATGCCTCCCGAGGAGCGCAACGTCAGTGATGTGGAACTTGCCCAGGAGATCGATAACAAGCTCCTGGGAGTTGCAGACGGAGATCCTCGGCAGAAGATTCCTGAGGAAACGCTGCTGCGGGAGGTGCGGAATCCGCTGCTGTTAGCCGTGCTTGACCTGCGGGCCATGCGTACGAGCGAGCCTGCAAGCACGGGAGTTTCCGCCGGCAAGGATGACGGCGCTCTGACGCTTGTGGCCCTGCAACAGCAGAAGCCGTATTTCGCGACGCAGATGCCCCTTTTTGAATACCTGCTTGCCATCCATGCTTTTTATGTGGAACACAGGCCCGCGGATGTGCTGCGTATGCTTCCCGATGCAGCGCGCCAGACCTCCTTCACCTATGTTCAGTTCAGCCGCCAGATGTTGCGCGGCCTGGCGTTAGAGGCAACAGGGGATCGTAACGCGCTGGCATTCTGGACGCAGATGCTACCCGGCGCGACTTCGGCGTACCAACGCCCCACGCTGGAGCTGGCGATCGCGTATCACGAGGAGCGTTCAGGAGAGATTCGCGAAGTGTTTGCTTCCGGTTCGCCGGTGCGTTATCCCTATTTGCGAGAGGTACTGCTGGCGAACGTCGCCGATGCGGGTCTGCTCCGCGCCCAGGCAAAAAACACGAGCGCACCGCAACGCGAACGGGACATCGCGCTTTTTACTCTGCTGTATAAGGAAGCGACACGCGGCAAGCCAGCCGAGTTTCTCAAGGACCTCACCCTGGTCCCGGCAAGCGCACCGACCGAGGGCTATTACATGCTCGACGACGACATGGAGAACAGCTACTTCGTCCCTGACGGACCATCGCCACCCGCCGACATCCCGCTGGGTGTCTTTCTGCACAACAAGACAGACGCGCGCTTCAGGTGTCCGGGGTTGCGCGGCAGTGAAGAGCAGTTAGCCAAGGAGCCAGCGGCTCCCACAGCTCAGCTCTGTGTCGCCGACTTCATCCGCCTGAATGCAGCGCTGTCGAACCTTGTCTCGCCGTCAACGAGGGCGGATGATCTGGGCGGCACGCCTTCGCAGTTTCCCGGCGTCGATTTCGCGCGCATGGATACTTACAAGGCGGTGCTCGCGAATGCGAAGTCCAGCAGAGAGGACAAGGCCTATGCGCTGTACCGGGCCGTAAACTGCTATGGGCCGAGCGGCAATAATGCCTGTGGCGGTGACGATGTGCCGTTGCGGCAACGCAAGACGTGGTTCACCACGTTGAAGCATGAGTACGCCGGCACGTATTGGGCGAACGCGCAGCAGTACTACTGGTAGCATGCAGCGCTGGCTTGCAGCTTCGTTGCTGGTGCTCGGCACCGCTGGCCCTTGCCGTGCGCAGGCCACTGTAGTCGATGCGAATCGTTATGACTCGTTCTGGCTCTGGGCGGGTGTTGCCCCTCAGCCTGCACTCGCTCATGCACGTAGCCTCTACCTGCTGGATGCAGAGGTACGGCCTGGTAGGGCCAGGCTTATCTCGCAGCGTCCGGCAGTTCCGCATGTGCAGCACGCGGATGTGTGGATGGTGGTGCGCGTCGAAACACTGGACTGGACCCCCGCGCTTTTTGCGCAGGTGCTGGCGGACCTTGAACGCTGGCGACAGGCAGGCAATCGCCTCGCCGGTCTACAGATTGACTTCGACGCTCACACGCACCATCTGGAAGCGTATGCGGCCTTCCTCAAAGACCTTCGGCGGCAGTTGCCGGCAACGGACAAGCTGAGCATCACCGGGCTGCTCGACTGGAGCAGCCACGGCGACCCGCAGGGCCTGCTGGCGCTGGCTGGCGTGGTGGATGAGGTTGTCTTGCAGATCTATCAGGGACGCCATGTCATTCCCGGATATGAAACGTATCTCAGTCGGCTGAACAGAATCCCTATGCCCTTTCGTATCGGTTTGCTGGAAAGCGCTGAGTGGCGAGAGCCCGCAGAACTGGCGACCAATCCCTGGTTTCGTGGGTTCGTTGTTTTCCTCCAAAACGCTCCCACGGGTAGACGTTAGGTTGTGTCTGACGACTTCCGCTGGTGTCGAGCGAAGCTGAGGTGCGGAGGTGAAAGCTCGTCTGGATTGAACGGTGGCACTCGCCAACAAGGGGGGAGGAACGAGGCCAGAGGCTCAGCTTTCGTTGCTTGACGCTATCAAACACTCCTACACATTCACAGTCTCTTCATCTTGCGGCCCCAGGCGCTTCGGTAGGATCCGGGTATTCCCTTATCGCTGCAAAAGGCCCTATGAAGAAGCTTCTGCTTGTTTGTTTTTCGATCTGCGTTGTGTGTACCTTTGGCGTGGAAGCTCATGCTCAGTTCGACCGGGGCGTCATTGTCGGTTCGGTTCACGACACCTCCGGAGCCCCGGTGGCTGCGGCGACGATCACGCTCTTCAAGGAATCGACGAAGACTACCCTGCAGACGATGAGCAACAAGGCGGGCGATTATGTCTTCAACGACCAGCCGACAGGCGACTACACCATCGCTGCCCAGGGAAGCACCTTCAAGAATGTGCCGCCGGTCCGCTTCAGCCTGGACGTGGGAGCGCATCAGCGCGTCGATCTCACGCTGGTTCCCGAAAGCGTCAAGCAGGAAGTCACCGTTTCCGGCGCGCCCTTGCAGCTTGAAACCGATTCGAGCGATCGCAGCACCTTGATCAACACAAACGAGATCGTCAATCTGCCGCTGAATGGCCGCGACCCTGCCGACCTCGCCCTGTTGTCGCCGGGAGTCAGCAAATCGGCGCTTGAGATTGAAGGGGCGACCAGCCGCGAAGCGTCGTTCAACGTGAACGGTCTACGCAGCCAGATGAACTCTTTCCTGCTCGATGGTCTGGACAACAACAACTGGAGCTTGAACGACCTGGGCTTTTCCTACAAAGAAATCCAGCTTAGCCCCGACGCTCTCAGCGAGTTCCGCTTCACCACCGGCAACCAGAATGCGGAGTTCGGCCAGGCCGCGGGTGGGCTCACCAATGAAGCCTCGCGCAACGGCGGCAACACCCTGCACGGCACCGTGTACGAGTTTCTGCGCAACACCGTGCTCAATGCCAACGGGCCGATTCCCGCGGCTAACGGCCAGAAGCCTGCCCTGGAACAGAATCAGTTTGGCGTTGCGATCGGCGGTCCGGTGCGTCGCGAACGGCTCTTTTACTTTGCCGACTACGAAGGCTTCCGCCGCGTTCTGCGCACCGCACTCACGGCCACCCTGCCTACCGCTCAGCAAGCCTCCGGCGCCTTTGTCGACTCCACCGGCAAGGCGATTCCGATTACGAATCCGTACACCGGCACGGTCTACACGAACGGTGTCATTCCCATCGCAGCCTTGCGGGCAGCACCAACGACCAGCGGCCAGATCAGCCCGCTGGCGCTGATCGTTCTTGGCGACCTCCCCACCGCTTCGCTGAGCACGCAGGCTTCCGGAGCGGGCAACAACTACACGTCGTTTCCGCGCGGAACCGAAAGCATCGACAAGGGCGACGGCCGCATGGACTTCTACATCAATCCCCGCATGACGAGCTTTGTGCGCTACAGCCAGCGCAGCTTCGATGCCTTCGATCCCGCGTCCATTCCCGCGCCGATCTACTCTACGTCGAAGGGTTTTCTCCACTCGCAGAACAAGCAGCTTGCCATGGCTTACACCTGGCAGCTCAGCAGCTCGCAGTCGGTCGACACGCGGCTTGGCGTTACGTGGAACCGCAATACGCAACTGCCCTCTTCGGTCGGTGCGCCGAACCTGCTGGCGCAGGCAGGCATTCCGAATGCGCCCTCCGACCCGTCCTATGCGAACGGGCTGAACACCACCGCGGTGACCGGCTTCACGCAGTTCGGCCGCACCAACAGCCTGCCCACCACGGTGAACCCATTTGTCGTCAACCCCAAGGTCAACTACCTTCTGCTGCGAGGACATCACAGCCTCAAGTTCGGCTACGAGTACCTGCACGTTTCCTCGGTCGTTTCCAACTTCAAGCCGCTGTTTGGCGCGGACACGTACGGCGGCCAGTTCTCAAAAGGCAAGGCGACCGCTCCCAACACCACCGATTCCAGTTATCAACAGGCCTGGAATCTTGCGGACTTCATCTTCGGCGCGCGCAGCAAGTATGAGTTGAGCGCCTTGCATGTCGTCGAGATGAACCAGCGCCTGCACTATACCTATGCTCAGGATGACTGGCGCGTGAACAACCGGCTGACGCTCAATCTCGGGTTGCGCTATGAGAACTCCACGCCGCCGTTTGAAACCAACAACCAGCTATCGAACTATGACCCCGTCAACTCACCCGTAAGCGGCCTGATCACGGCGGGCATTGGCTCCATATACCAGCGCGCGCTGGTGCAGCGCAACAATCTGAACTTCGCTCCGCGCCTGGGCCTTGCGTTTCAACTTGATCGCAACACCGTGGTTCGTGCGGCTTACGGCATCAGCTATCAGCAGTTCCTGCGCGCGGCGGTCGTCAACGAGCTTGCGCAGAACGCGCCCTACAACATCGATGTGCTCATCACGCAGTATGCGCCTTCTTCGAAGACCTCGCCGCAGGCGGTGTGCTCCTCGCTGTCGGCGGCTCCGCTCACCTGCTTCCAGTCCACCCAGGCCGGCTACTTGAACGGCCTGCTTACTCCGGCAAATGCTTCGCCGCTTGCCACGACCACGACCTACGTTCCTGCTCATACGCCGACCGGCTACGTGCAGAGCTTTCAGCTCAGCGTGCAGCGCCAACTGGGCGCGGGCACCACGCTGGACCTGGCGTATGTCGGCAATCATGGTGTGCATGAGCAAATTCTGACGGACCTGAATCAGGCAGCTCCCAACGTAGCCGGCGGCACGCTTTCTCTGCAGGCACGCCGCCCGATCGCGAGCTTCGGCGGTATCCAGGAAGCGTTCAACGGCGGACCGTCTTTGTTCAACGCGTTTGAAGCGAAGCTGGAGCGCCGCTACTCGCACGGGCTTTCGTTGATCAATTCCTTCACCTACTCGCACACCCAGGACGCCGCGGCGGCGAACCAGGAGTTTGGCAACGGAGATGGGCCGTTTGTGGACCGCAACAATCCTCAGAGCAGCTTTACGCGCTCTACCTACGACGTGCCCTTGCGCGATGCCGTGGCCGTGGTGTACGACCTCCCCTTCCATCAGACCACGCACCGCGCCGCGCAGTACGCGCTGGGCGGGTGGCAGCTTTCGACACTGAACACCTTTTCGAGCGGACTGCCGATCAACCTGATCTACACGCCGACCACCGCGCAACAGGTCAGCTCGCTGACCGCCTATGTTTACCGCGCGAACATCACGGGTACTCCCGTTCTGCCGGGCGCTTCGCGCACGCGGGTCGCCGCCGGCCAGTACCAGTATCTCAATCCGCTGGCCGTGTCGGCTCCCACGGCGGCCAACATGCCGTTCGGCAATGCGCCTCGCAACGTGGCGCGCGCGCCCGGCTTCAACGATCTCGACTTCGCGCTGCACAAGCGCTTTCCGCTCGGCTTCCACGAGTCCGCGCTGGAGTTCCGCGCCGAAGCCTTCGACGTGCTCAACCATCCGAACGCGCAAGCGCCGGACAGCAACATCTCAGACTCAGCTTTCGGTGTGCTTGCCGGCTACTTCCCCAGCCGGGAGCTGCAGTTCGCCGCGAAGATCATCTTCTAAGCCAAAGACCGGCGTCTTCTGCCGGGGCGCACATCGCGCGCCCGGGGCATAGACTGGTAGCGAACGTGCCGCTGGCGCAGGCCGGCACGCGATGCTGGCGCAGGTCGGAGGCAGGTGGAACAAGCAAACAGGCAGCTCATCGGATTGTGGTGCGGACGGGGAGCCCTCGCCTTTTGCTGTCTGCTGTATGTTTCCTTTTCCAGTCACGACTCGCCGTTCGACGCGCCTTTCATACTTGCTTTCTTTGTGAGCGCGTTGGTTCTGGCGAGCGCGGCCGGAATCATGCATTCGCGATGGTGGTTCCTCCTCGTCGCGATACAGGTTGCGTTCTGCGTTTTCTTGATGTGGGCGATCAGCCACGCGAACTTCGGCATGTAATCCAGAAGCCCTCAGCGACACCTAAAAGCCAGGTGCAGGCGCGCCGACGCTGTGTCGTCGACGCGCGGCGAAAGGAAGCGCACAGAGCTTCCGCGTCGCCACGCCTCAGCACACGACATTGCGGGCAGCCACCTGGCGATAATAAGCCGCACTCAGCTTGGGGGTGCGCTTTTGCGTTTGCAAATCCACGTACACGATGCCGAAGCGCTTGTCGTAGCCGTCTGCCCATTCGAAATTGTCGAGCAGGCTCCACAGAAAATATCCCTTGAGCGGAACGCCTTCGGCACAGGCGCGCTGCAATTGCGTGAGATAACTGCGCAGGAACATGACGCGGTCGGTGTCGTACACCTGGCCGTCGGGCGCGACCACATCCTTTGAAGACGTGCCGTTCTCCGTGATGTAAAGCGCCTTTGGGTGCCAAAGATCGGTGACGTGCCGGGGCGACCAGTAAATCGCTTCCGGCGTGAAGCGCAGCCAGGGGCTGTACATGGTGGGGTACGAGGCAGGCGGCGGCACAAGCGCGTATCCCTTCGGCCCGCTGTCGGCGCGCACGTAGGTTCCTTCGTACACGTTCAAGCCTACGAAATCGACCGGCGTCGAAATAGCCTTCAGCTCCGCCGGGGTGAAGACCGGGGCGTCGGCGCCGAGCCGCTGCAGGTAAGCGTCAGTGTAGCGGCCTTCCATGATCACGGTCAGGAAGCGCGCGTTCTCCTCACGCATGGCGCGGCGGGCAGCCGTAATGGTGGCGTCGTCCTCGATCACCGGCACGGTGACGATGGCATTATCTGCTAGACCGATCTGCGTTCCAGAGGGCGTCGCCGAACGGATGGCCTGCACCGAAAGACCGTGACCCAGCACTGCGTGGTGGCAAAGCTGGCTGAGTTCTTTCGCGTTGACGCGGAGGCCGGGAGCGTGCGTTCCCAGGGAATATCCAAGCTCGGTGAAGATACGCAGCTCATTGACGGTCATAAAATTCTTGACCTGCGGCGCAAGTTTACCGGCCATGAAACCTTCATAGTCGGCGAGCCACTTCGGGCAATCCGGATTCTGCCAGCCGCCCTTGTCTTGAAGGGCCTGCGGCAGGTCCCAGTGGTAGAGGGTGCAGTACGGAACAACCCCGGCCTGCAGCATGGCGTCGACCAGGCGACGGTAGAAGTCGATGCCCGGCTGGTTGGGCGCGCCCGTGCCGTTCGGGAAGATGCGCGACCAGGCGACGGAAAACCGGCAGGTCTTGAGGCCCAGTTGCTGCATGATCCCGATGTCCTCGCGGAAGCGATGGTAAAAATCGACAGCAACATCCCCTGTGTCGCCGTTGGCGACCTTGCCTGGGGTGTGCGAAAACGTGTCCCAGATGGTCGTGCCGCGGCCGCCTTCGTGCACGGCGCCTTCCACCTGATAGGAAGCTGTCGCCGATCCCCAGAGGAACCCCTGGGGGAAGGCGCGCGCGCCGGCTTCGATCGGCGTCATGGGGTGGGAGTGTGGCTGCCGGGTTCCTACCGGAGCTTCAGCAAGCGACGCGCGCGTGAAAGAAGCAGCAACGGCCGATCCTCCTATGAGGCGTGCAAACGTACGTCGTGAAACAGTCATTCAGAACTCCATGGGTGCGGTCAGGTGCAAGCTCGCGAGAACCTTAAAGCGACAGAACAGGCCGCCGATGCGCCTTTTCGGGAAACGCATCGGCGGTTGAGGCTGCGGTTAGAACTTCAGCTTGAGCGCGAACTGAAGCTCGCGGGGAACGTACCCGGGGTTTACGCTGACAATCTGCGCAAAACCGGAGCCGGGCACCAGGGTGGGTGGTACTGCGGGGTTGATCAGCAGCGGGTTGGTTCCCACGGCGTTGGTGGTTGCGTGCTGGTTCTGGTCGTTCGGCACGAAGTAGCCCACGGTGTTGGTGACGTTGAAGGCCTCGGCACGGAACTCAAGCTTGAAGCGTTCCGTGAGAAGGAAGTTCTTGAAGAGGGAAACGTCGGCGTGCTCGAACGTAGGACCGGTCAGACTGTTGCGCGGGGTGTTGCCGGGCTGCCCGTCGAGTGGCGTTTCAAACGCCAAAGGGTTGAACCATTGGTTGATGGTGCGGTGCGCCAGCTTCGGGTTTCCGATCTGCAATGGCCGATTGGGTCCTGGAGAGATGCCCGCCGGGCCGTACAGGGAGTTGCCCTGACCGGTGTAGTTGTCCGTAATGCTGAACGGGCTGCCCGCGTTCCACACCCAGATAATGTTGCCCTGCCAGCCAGCGAGCGCCAGCCGGGTAAAGCCGTGCGCGTTCTTGAAAGCCTGCTCTTCATAGGTGCCGCTGAACACGAAGCGGTTGCGCAGGTCGAGATCGCTGCTGGCCGTTTCAGTAGCAGCGATGTTGAAAGGATTGTTGTTGCCCCAGCCTTCCTGGCCTTCAAACGACAGGTCGGTCACATCGTCGATGGCATGCGAGTAGGTGTAGTTCGAGGAAATGGTAATCCCCTGGCTGAACCGCCGCTGAAACGAAACCTGCAGCGCGTTGTAGCTGGAGGTACCGATGCTGTTGTACCCACCGACGCCTCCCAACCCTGGCAGGATCGTGGCGGTAGGCCGCTGCAGGCTACGCGAGTTACCCTGCACAAGCATGCCCGCGCGCACGGTGTCCGGAGTGATGGTGCTGGGGTTCGGCAGGTTGACGTCGTTGATGGTTGCCGGCAGGTGCCGGCCGTTCTGCCCCACGTAGCCGATCGTGACGACATTGCGGCCAATCTGCTGCTCGACGAGGAGATTGAACTGCTCCACGTAGGAGGTGCGGAAGCCGAGGGAGACCGTGTCGCCGAGGCTGAGGTTGGCGCTGTTGAGGGCTTGCGGCGCGGGAATCGGAATGCCCTGGGAAAGCGCGTTGGTCTGCGTGTACCCGTTCGTTCCCATGGTCGCGGGGCATGCGGGGATGACGGAGGTACCGGCGCCCGGATTGGCTGTTTTATAGTTGGCGGCAATCTGACTGGCAAGAACCGATTGGCATCCGCCGCCGTTCAGTGAAGGCGCATACACCGAGTTGAAGGGCGCGTTCTTCAAGGACGCGTTCGACGTGTAGTTGCCCGGAAAATACGCAATGCCGAAACCGCCGCGCACCACGGTACTCGGAAGCGCGCTAAAGGCGAAACCGACGCGCGGTGCGACGTTGGTGTAGGTCGTGTTCAGGCCCGCGGTGGGCGATGAAGAAACGACACCGGCAAGGTTCGCCCCCTGCGACTGCAAGAACTGGTAACCCTGCTGCGGCACCAGCAGAACGTGATTGACGGGGTCATAGTTCGAGAGCCGGCCATGGGCTTCGGTGAAGGGCGTGTAAATGTCATAGCGACCGCCGTAGACGAGAGTGAGCTTCGGTGTCGCGCGCCAGGTGTCCTGCACAAAGAATCCGGGTTCGTAACTGCGGTAATCGGGCGTATACAGGTCGACGTTGCGGGCCTCGGTGGTGAAGGCGCCCACCAGGAATTCAGCCAGGTTGTTGTTCGCCTGCTGCGCCTGATCGCTCACGGTGCCGACGCTGATCGGCAGGTTCAGGCCCAGGCCGGCGCTGCCTACGGCGTTCGAGCTCTGCTGGTTGCGAGCCTGACGGCGAATGAGCTCGGCACCGGCGCGGATGCTATGCGTCCCGTGGTTGTAGGTGATCGTTCCCGCATACTGAAACGTGTTTGTAATGTCGACGATCGGCACGAAGTTGGCGTCGCCGAGCGGGGCAAAGCCAGACAAGCTGAGAAGCGGCAGACCTGTGCTGGCCGGCCCGTAGTCGACATTGCCCGGGAATCCAACGGCGGTACCGGCGTTGGTGCCGGAATTCGGGGATTGCGAGCTGTTGTTGATACGCGTGTAGGCCGCCTTCAGTTCGAGCAGCAGCGACGGCGTGAAGATGTGGGTGTAGTTCAACTGACCGTTGTAGGCGATGTCCGTAGCCGGCCCGACATAGCCATACTGCCCGCTGCCGGGGTTGATCGAAAGCCCATTCACGATCTGGTTGGGCAGCGCCGAAGGAATCAGAGCGTCCACATGGTTCGAGGTGTAGCGTGCGTAGAAAAGATCCTTCGCACTGAACTGGTGATCGACGCGGGCATCGATGGTATAGGCGTAATTGGTCGCCTTGGGCTGGAAAGAAGAATTGTTGGTCGCGGCACCCTGTGCGATGGCCGACGTAGAGCCCGTGGCCGTGAGAGCGGAGCCACTCGCATTGGGTTGCGGAAAGAGCTTCAGGTAATTCAAAGCGATCGGGCTCAGTGGCGTGCCGGCCGGGATGTACGGGTCGGCGGCAACTACACCTGCGGGGTTCGCGTCCTGCGCGGCCGTCGGTACGGTGCTCAGCGACGGATTCTGGGCTGCCTGCACCAGGCGGAAGCCTTCAGCGCCTACAAAGAAAAAGGTCTTGTCCCGGAAGATCGGTCCGCCGAGCGAACCGCCGAAATCGTTCTGGCGCTGCTCGGGCGTGGCCCCGGGTGAACCGAAAGGAGCCTTGGCGTTGAAGTAGCTGTTCTGGATGAACTCGTACGCGGAACCGTGAAACTGGTTGGTGCCGCGCTTGGTGAGCACGCTGATGACCCCGCCAGCGCTGCGTCCGGTTTCCGGCGTAAAGTTGTTCGTCTGCACCGTGACTTCTTCAATGGAGTCCAGCAGCGGCTTCACGCCGATGGTGCCGATGATGCGCTCGTTGTTGTCGGTGCCGTCGATCTGGTTGTTGTTCAACTGCGTGTCGGCGCCGTTGATGGAGTAGGAGCTCGTCAGGCGGCGATCGTCCGGTCGCGCTCCGCTGCTCAGACCATCGACCGAAGCGCCTTCGTTCGCACCTGGCACCAGGATGACCAGGCTCGTCAGGTTACGCTGCGCCGTCGGCAGATCTTCCACCGATTCCGTCGTCAGCGTGGTGCTCACGTTGACCGAGTCGGCTTGCAGGAGCGGCGTCTGCGACGATACCTCCACTGTCTGGGTCTGCGCCCCGACCGTCAGCTTGGCGTCTTCGCGGGCGCGGTCACCGCCGTTCACGGCAACATCGCCGATCTTCAACTCGCTGAAGCCCGGGGTATCGAACTGCAACGAGTAATGCCCGGGCTGCAGGGAAGTGAACGTATATTCGCCCGCCGAGTTTGTCGCGCCGGTGCGGACCTGATGGGTGCCCAGGTCCTCAAGCTTTACGGTAGCGTTGGGCACGATGGCCCCTGTTGAGTCTGTCACCGAACCGACAATATCCGCGGTGGTGATCTGCGCCACACCCGGCAGCGCTCCAAGGAGCAAACT
The DNA here is from genome assembly GCA_937871785.1 of uncultured Granulicella sp. Classification (GTDB taxonomy): domain Bacteria; phylum Acidobacteriota; class Terriglobia; order Terriglobales; family Acidobacteriaceae; genus Granulicella. Next base: position 5,635 of record CALMON010000209.1, on the reverse strand, counting down.
TGCGAGCGTGCCGCGACGAATCCAATTCTGCACTTCCATAGACTACCTCCAAAGATCCGGCCAGCCCTTGGGCCGAACCGGACGAGCCCTGCTCACAGCCAACTCCTGTTTTGCATTGCAGACGGAGACTAGGCCGTCGTTACGAAATTGGAAAGGTAGTTTCTGGAATAACACCTGAGGTAAAGAAGATTTCAGGCGTAAATGCTCGTTTTCACCCGGTGGTAAAGAGCGCCTGCAAACACAACCGAAGCCTGATTTACCTGGTTTTTACCTCCTTGCCAATCCGCTCGCTACGGACGTATGCTTACCAGCGGTCGTGGAGCAGCAGTGCAAATGTATGTTGAGGAGCATGTCCTTTGGGTTCCGGTGTCCGAGGACGATAAGGAACAGGTTGTGCGGCAGATGGAACGTCTGCTCGAGACCACTCACTTCCGCAACAGCCGACGGTACCCGGCGTTGTTCCGGTTTATTGTGGAAGAAACGCTGGCTGGACGAGGCGAGTTCCTGAAGGAGCGGCTTCTTGGCGTTCAGGTGTTTGGCCGGCCCAGCGACTACGACACGGCAGGAGACCCGGTAGTCCGCGTGACCGTAGCGGAGATCCGCAAGCGCATCGCGCAGTACTACCACGACGAAAGCCACACGCATGAGCTGCGCATCGAGCTTATGCCTGGACGCTACGCACCTGAGTTTCGCGTCAGCCGCGGTGTGCTGCAACCGCTGCCCGGGCCGTATGAGCCTGCACCCGTCGTTTCTACGCCGGTACTCGCTACGCCGGTACTCGCTACGCCGGTACTCGCCGCGCCGGTACTCGCCGCGCCAGCCAGTGAGAACCTGTCTCTGCCCGCGCGTGGGCACGTGGAGGTCGCTCCCCCGCGGCGTCCACGTCGCCTGGTCTGGGCGGGCTCGCTGTTCGCACTCCTAGCGGTATCCGCGGCTGCCTGCTCTCTCGCTTGGCGCACCACTGCACTCGACCGCTTCTGGGAACCTGTGCTGGGCGCGCACCAGCCTGTGATTCTTTGCCTGCCGGTAGCCGGGGGCAAATATGGCGTGGCTGCGAATTCAAAGGTCACGCTGTTGCAGGCCGGGCCTGCGGCCCCTGGACTGACAGACGCCGCCAACAACTACCTTTCACGCGAAACACTGGGGGAGAACGTTGTTTTCTCGGATGTGCGCGCGATGACAAGCCTTTCGGACCTGCTGGCACAACGCAAGGCCGAGCAGCGCCTGCGCCTGAACACGGCTGTCACCATGGATGATCTGCGGCAAGGCCCCGCGATTCTGATCGGCGCCATGGATAATCCATGGACGCTGCGCGCGCTGTCCCACCTGCGTTACCAGTTCGGCGGCAACGACCAGGAAATCTACTGGATTGTCGACACGAAGTCCGGCCAGCCCACGGAATGGTCGCTCGATCTGAAGCTGCCGACCACATCGGTGACACGGGACTACGCGATCATCGCGCGCGTCCACGCGGAAGACACCGGACAACCGCAGGTGCTGGTCGCCGGTATCGGCATGAGCGGAACGGCCGCTGCCGGCGAGCTGCTGACGAGCGCAGCGACCATGGAGTTGCTGCGTCAGCGGGTCGGCAAAGCGTTCGACCACGCGGATTTCGAAGCCGTCATCAGCACCGACGTAGTGAACGGCATCGCGGGGTCTCCTAAAATTTTGACCATCGCAGTCCGGTGATTCCGGTCGCATCACGCGGTCAACAGTAATGGCGGGAGACACTTACCGGACGGTTGCAATCAATCCAAAGTCCGCCTCCCTTTGCACCGAAGCAGTCCTGTCAGGAATGCGAGAGCGACAATGGGCAGGATCGCTCAGGCACATCTCGGAAACAAAATGAGCGCCGACACGACTTGTTGGTCGCGTACGCCGACGCGTTCTGCTAATTGACCGTGACGTGCAGAGCGAAGGTAGCGCTGTGTTTGATGACACCGTCAGTCGCCGTCACGGTGAAGGAGTAGTCGCCCGGAGCCGTATACACCGCGTTCTGCTGCGGCAGCTTGCCCGAGCAGCCCGTCGCCGCCAGGCTACCGACCGCCAGCATGACCAGCGTAAGGCCAGTTCGCAGCAAAATGCCATGCCGGAGGTTCCGTTTGCGAGACACCCAGAGAAGGCCGCCGCTGCCCAGGGCAAACAGCAGCAGCAGGCCGGTCGTTTCCGAGCCCAGATTTCGCCCCGCGCCCAAGCCGCTGTAGCCGATTACGGAATACTGCGCCGTTGTCGTGATCTGCACGTTTGTGCCCCCCGTGCCCACCAGCGGCACTGACGGGTTGCTGACTGTGCACGTGGTTCCCGGCGCGTTGGTGGTGCACGAAACACCCACTGTTCCCACATAGCCGGCGATCGAAGTCAGGTTCGCTACCGTTGTAAGTCCGCGGCCGGCGATGGCGCTGCCCGACGCCGGAGCCATCGCCAGGGTAAAGTCCACCCCGTTGCCGGTCAGTGTCGTTGCCAGCGTGGCGTAGCCGGCGTTTAGGTTCAGAGTTCCCGGCCGCGTGCCGGTGGCCGTCGGCGTGAATTTGACAAAGATGGTGCCCGAGGACAGCGCCGGAACGGTGTTCGGGCAGTTGGTGGTCGTCGAATAGTCGCCCGTCAATACGAAGGACGGCAGCGCGAGCCCGCCGGGGGCGTTATTGGTAAGGACCGCGGTCAACGTTTGCGAGGCGGCGACGTCGACGCTGCCGAAGGTGAGCGCAGCCGGACTGAGGCTGAGTCCGGGCGTTCCGTTGCCGGTCAGGGTGGCGGTAAGCGTTTGCGCTCCCGAGCCGACCGAAAGCACCCCGGTGCGGGCACCCAGGACGGTGGGCGCGAATGTCACGGAAATAGTGCAGGAAGCGCCGCCTTTGACACTGGTGCAACCGTTGCCGGTCGCGGTGAAGTCGCCCGTGGCACTCAGCAGCGTCACACCGGAGCTGAACGTCGAGTTGTTAGTCCAGGTAAACGTCTGCGGCGCGGTCGTAAAGCCTACGGGCTCGGAGCCGAAGTCGGCTGAGCTGGGAGTCAGGGTCGCGGAGCCGCCATCATCGGTGAGCTCAAAAAGGCTGAACTCGAGCAGTTTTTCCTGCGGCGTCAGGGTCGTGGTCGTCGCGCACTCCGTCGGAAACGCTGTGGACGGGCTGGAAGAGCCCCCTTCCACGTGGTACTCGTTGAAGAGGATGCGGCCGCACTGGCCGGTGGTGACGCCTACCGGGGTGTCGAAAACGAACTGCATGACGGGGTGCGCGACGCCGCCGAGGGCCGTATTGAGCGCCAGCCAGGACTGCGTCGGCGCGTTGACGGTAGACAGATCGTGCTTGATCTGATCGACTTCGATCTGCGCCGTTTGCCCGGCGGGCGTGGGCGAAGCGCCCACCAGTTCCAGCCAGTCGGAAAGCGTCTTGCCAACCACAAAGCTGGTGTCGACCGTGGCGATGCCGCTGGCAGCAGTATAAGCAGTGCTGCCCAGCCAGTTGGCTACCGTGTCGAACGGCGGATTCTTGTAGAGGTAATCGTATTCAAAATGGCTGGCGTACACGCGGCCGCCGGCGTTCGCGAACGCGACCAGGTTGGCGAGCTCCGTAGCGGGCTTGTTGTACTGTCCGCCTTCGCAGGGCAGCATGAGTACATCGTATTGATTGAGCGTGGACGCGTTGCCCATCAGCGAGGCTTCAGTCAGCACGGGGTTGCCGTCGTTGACCTTGGCACCGGGGCCATTGGTGCCGGTGTAAATGTTGATGCGGCCGATGCCTCCGCCATTGGTGAACTCCGCGTCGTCGATGCCGACCTTGCGCAGAACGCATTCCACCTGGTCCACCGAGCCGGAGGAGATCGCGAATTTCGGGATGTCGCCTTCGATCTGGTTGCGCGGGAAGCGCGAAACGGATTTGTCGACCACGGTGTTGACGCAGGAACCCTGCGACGTGTCGACCGTAATCTGCCGGCGCCAACGCCCGGACACAATTACCAGCGGGATTGCGGGACCAACCGGCATGTCGGAAATTTTGAAGGAGCCGTCGGTCGCGGTGGTGGTGCCAACCAGCGGCGACCCGGATGGAGCCGTTCCCGGAGCCGGACAGCTAACGCCCGCCGTAAAGGGATCCACCGACGCGTTCGGAACGTACACCGTCACGTTCGGCAACGGATCGGTGCCGTTGGGCGCATACACCACGCCGCTGATCGACGTGGTTCCGCCGCTGGGGCACGACACCTGCTGACACGCTAATCCCGTGCAGGTCTGTGCGGAGGCCGACGTACCGAGTGCAAGAGCTGCCAGAAAAATCACGTGTGGAAAAGAGGGTCGCATAGGCTGAACCTTAGTGGTATACCAAGCAGCGAACGATATGCAACTGCTTTTCCTCGGCGCGATGCGGTTTGGGGTGGGCACGCTTCAATTTTCATCAGAACAGCACAACTTCGTAGCGAATAATGTCTTCCAGCAGTCACAGGAAGATCGCAGGACGACCTAGATCGCGGCGCTGTGGAGCTCGTCGCGACGGCATCCACTCCCTACAGCAAGACGGCTTCACGAGCGCAGAATCGACTTTTGCCGTCTGATAGAACCATGAGCGCTCTTGCTACATCCACTCCCCCACTTTCTCCGAGAGCCCCTGTTCTTCTGATCCACGGCGGCGCCTGGGCCATGCCGGACGAGGCCGTCGAAGCCCATGAGCGCGGAATCGTCGCCGCGCTGGCGGCTGGCTGGGCCGCGCTTGAGCGGGGTGGCACCGCTGTCGACGCCGTTGCGGCCGCCGTGACCGTGATGGAAGACGACGACACCTTCGACGCCGGGCGCGGCTCGTTTTTGACCCGCGACGGCCGCGTGCAATGCGACGCGCTGCTGATGAGCGGAGCCGACCTGCGCACCGGCGGCGTCGCCTGCGTGGAGCGGCTGCGCAACCCGATTCAGGCGGCGCGCCTGGTGCTGGAACAGTCGCCGCATGTGTATTTTGTGGGGACGGGGGCGGAGCGCTTTGCAACGCAGCATGGCATGAGGCTGGTCGATAACACGGAGCTGATCGTCCCCCGCGAGCGCGACAGGCTGATGCAGTTTCAGCAGAACGAAGCCGCGGGCGGCAGTGACACCACGTTCAGCGGCAACGCGGAGTTTACGCCGGCCACCGTGGCCGGGCAGGCGTTGACGGGGGATCAGCCAGCGGCCCGCTCCGGCTTCGACCGAAAGACTCGCGGCGGTGCCACGTTCGACGATCCCGCTCTGGACGAGGCGGCGCTCCAGGCTGAAGTCGATCATGTGCTGCCTGACAACCTACGCTTCGACGACCCAACGCTTGATTCGCATGACACGGTCGGCGCGGTCGCGCTGGACCGCTTCGGCAATCTGGCGGCGGGTACGTCGACCGGCGGCACGCTGTCGAAGGCTCCGGGACGCGTGGGCGACTCGTCGCTGATCGGGTGCGGCTGTTATGCGGATAACGAATCCGCGGCCGTGTCGCTGACCGGCTGGGGCGAGCCGATCATGAAGCTTGTGCTTGGCAAGTGGGCGGTGGACCGCGTCGCCGCCGGCAGCACGCCGCAAGTGGCCGCGGCGGACGCGATCGCGTACCTGCACCGGAGGCTCGGCGGCCATGGCGGCATCATCCTGATGGGGCCGGGCGGGGAGCTCGGCCTGGCGCATAACACGCCGCGCATG
>CALMON010000208.1:10262-17688 GCA_937871785.1 uncultured Granulicella sp. | reverse complement strand
CGCCTCCCGCCGCGCAATCTCGGCCTCCCGCAGCGTTATGCCGCGGCCGCGGCGCGCGCGGGCGCCCCGGCGCGTGGGCGCGGTCCGCGCGGAGTCCCCGGCGGCGGGGCGGGCCGCCGCCCCCCCCGCGGCAAGGTGTAGTCGAACAGCACACCGCTGCCGGGCGCGAACCGGCCCAGCAGCCCCGCGGTCGCGCGAAACGCCTCCGCGGTCAGGTAGGGCACGACGCCCAGCCAGGCAGTCATCGCGGGCTGGTCGAAGCGGAAGCCCGCCAGCCGCAAGCGGTCTTCAAGCGAGTCGCGCTCGAAGTCCACCGCCACCAGACGCAGGGTTTCTGGCACGGCTATGCCGGCGGCGGCCAGCATGTCGCGTTTCCACGCCTGCGTCGCCGGGTGGTCGACTTCGAACACGCGGAGCCCCGGGTACGGCTGCCGGTACGCAAACGTATCGAGCCCGGCCCCCAGCACCAGATATTGCCGCACCCCGGCATGGGCGTAGCGCTCGGCCAGGGCGTCTTCCGCCAGCCGCGCGCGAGCGACCATAAATGCCCGCAGGCCCGCGGAAAATGGACGTTTGCGGCTATCGGGGGTGCGGGCAATTTCGGCGGCGTACTCCGGACCCAGAATGCGTACGGCGAGCGGGTCGTCGAACACGAGCGGCTTCGCATCATGCACCTGGTGCGCGGCCCGCCGCAGAGCCACGCGCAAGGCCGTGCGCGATGGTTGGGAGGCGATCATCGCTTTTAGCTTACCCCGTCGCGCTACAGTACATGCAGTGTCGCGGAGGTGGGCCACGAAGTATGGAGGTCGACTGGGATGAGGCGAACACGGCTCGCATCGCGCGACACAGCAAAGAGTGACACAGCTATGAGTGACACAGCAATGAGTGACACAGCAATGAGTGACACGCTGACACCCCCAAAATCGCCAAGGACGCTGAGGAAGCCGAGTGGTGGTACGACCATCGCGAGCAACTCGCGAAGATCGACACTCAGACCGTTCGGGAAGGCAGGGCTTAACGACGGCCGCTTGCGTCGATCGTAGGGGGGAAGCTGCCGGCAGACGAGTTGCGCGCGAGCTCGGTCTTGAAGAAACCGAGTACAACGAGATCGCAGCTATTGCGAACGTCTTGCAGGTGCCAGTCATCGCATGCTTGAAGCGTCTTGTGCTCGGACGCGTGCAGGCCTGTTTCGCAAAGCTCCCCCACGGCAGAGAAACGGTTCGCCGCCTAGTTTCCTTTGGTCATCCACTCCAGCGTTTTTGCCAGATAGCTCTTCAAGTTCTTCCGCTCCACGATCGCATCCAGAAACCCGTGCTCCAGCAGAAACTCCGACCGCTGGAAGCCTGGCGGCAGCTTTTGCCGGATCGTCTGCTCGATCACGCGAGGCCCGGCGAAGCCGATCAGCGCTCCGGGCTCGGCGATGTTCAGGTCGCCCAGCATCGCGAAGCTGGCGGTCACGCCGCCGGTGGTCGGATCGGTCATCAAGCTGATGTACGGGATTTTCGCGTCGTCCATCCTGGCCAGGCCGGCGGAAATTTTCGCGAGCTGCATCAGGCTGGCGATGCCTTCCATCATGCGAGCACCGCCCGAAGCCGAGATGATGATCAACGGCACGCGCTTGTCGAGTGCCCGGTCCACCGCGCGCGCGATCGTTTCGCCCACCACCGCGCCCATGGAACCGCCGATAAAGCCGTACTCCATGGCCGAGATCACCACGTCCTGCGTGCCGAGCTTGCCGACGGCGTTCACAATCGCGTCGTTCAGCCCGGTCTTTGCCTGCGCCTGCTTCAGGCGGCTTTTGTAGGGCTTCAGGTCCGTAAAGTTCAGCGGATCGGTCGAGCGCAGTTCCAGGTCCACCAACTCATATCCCGGCCCCAGCAAATTGTCGATGCGGGCACGGGCGTCGAACTTGAAGTGCCGGCCACAATGCGGGCACACCTGCAGGTTTGCGTCGAGATCGGGCTTGAACAGCACCTTGCCGCACTGCTCGCACTTGGTCCACAGGCCTTCGGTGCGTACTTCGTGGCCTTCGGTCGGAACGATCTGGTGCTCGGTGCGTTTGAACCAGGGCATGGCTGAGGGTCGGTCTCCTTCGGCGGGGCTCGCGCGCGCCTGCGATGGTCGCCTGCAGAGTCAACGCGAAAGGCCTTCGCTTATTGTAGCGAAGGCCCCGGTCCCGTCCCGAACCGTACCTACTCAAAAACTCACGCCTCAGCACTCAAGACTGACTTTCCACCCTTCCGCAGGAAGACGGCAACGCCCCTTCAGGGCTGGGTCTCACTCTCGACTGGACCTCGTCTCGCCCATCCCGGGCCTACGCCACCGCCCAGGCCGGAGCGTTCCCCAGCAGCGCCGCCGCCGAAAACTTCTTGTCGCCATTCCATTCCGGCAGGTTGAAGCCCGCGGAAGGGTGCGCCGACGCGGCATCGTTGGCCACATGGTGATGGCGCAAGGCCTGCAAAATCTCCTCGCGCCGAGCCGCGCGATCGGTCGCCGACGTCCGCGTCCAATACACCAGAAACCCCTGCCCACACACATTGCACCGAACATCGCTGGCCGTGCTTGAAGCCTTGCAAAGTACCTGCATAAACTCTCCCCTTTGCGACCGCTTGCTGGCCAGGTCGCGTGCCTTGAAATGGTGTTGCCCTCGATGTGCTGAGACTAGGCCCCGGTGATACCACGGTCGATTCCACCTCGGCACTTGGCGAATACAACTAAACGTCGCAGTTACTCCACACAGGGGGAACGCCTGTCCCGATAGGGGGCAAGGGAAACTCGGACTATCGCAAACCGCGGAACCCTTTTTATACTCGGCCATGCCTACCGCGGCGCGCTTACATGAGGAAGACCACTTCGACTCGTCCGACGTCGTGCGCGATATCGTGATCGGGTTATCCGATGGGCTTACGGTTCCGTTTGCCCTGGCGGCGGGGCTTTCCGGCGCGGTTTCGTCCACGCATCTGATCGTCGTGGCAGGCCTTGCGGAAATCGCTGCGGGTTCAATCGCCATGGGGCTCGGGGGCTTTCTAGCAGCACGAGGAGACGCGCAGCATTACGTCTCCGAGAAGCGCCGTGAAGAGCTGGAAGTCGTCACCCGCCCTGAAGACGAAGCGGAAGAAATCTACGAAATTTTCGCGACCTATGGTGTTTCGCGCGAGGCCGCGACGCCCGCCCTGCGTGAACTGCAAGCCAACCCGGCGGCGTACGTCGACTTCATGATGCGTTTCGAGCTCGGGCTCGAGTCGCCCGTGGCCGGGCGCGCCTGGCGCTCCGCCGCGACCATCGCCGCAGCCTACATCGCGGGCGGCTTTTTTCCCCTGCTGCCCTACATGCTGGTCGCCACGGCCTCGTCGGCGCTGCGCTTGTCCACCGCTCTCACCCTGGTGGCCCTGGCAGTTTTTGGCGCGCTCAAAGGCAGGCTGCTCGGCGAAAGCCTCGTCCGGAGCGCGCTCCAAACCATGCTGATCGGAGGCCTAGCCGCCGCCGCAGCCTTTGCGCTCGCCAGGCTGCTGAACCATGCCTGAGCATTTATCCTTAGAGCTGTGAGCGACCAGATCAACATCCAGCTTCCCGACGGCTCCGTCCGCGAAGTTCCCCGGGGCACGACGCCCTTCGACATAGCTACCGGCATTTCGCCGCGACTTGCGGCCGCCGTCGTCGTCGCGCGCATCAAGCCGCTGCACACCACGGCCCCGGCTCCGGCAGCCGACGAACCCGCGCAGTCCGAAGAAGCGATGTACGCGCCCGAAGCCGGCGAACGGCTCGTCGACCTGTCCGCGCCGCTGACCGAAGACGTCGCGCTCGAGCTGCTCAAGGAAAACGATCCGGCAGCCTTGCGCGTCGCCCGCCACTCGGCCGCGCACATCATGGCGACCGCCATTCTTGAGCTGTTTCCTGAAACCAAGCTCGGCCACGGCCCCGCCACCGATCAGGGCTTCTTCTACGACGTGTACCGCGAGGTGGCCTTTACTGAATCCGATCTGGCGCTGATCGAAGCGCGCATGCACGAGGTCGTCGCGCGCGATGAGCCGTTTGTGCGCGTGGAAGAAACGCGCGAACAGGGACTGACCGACTACGCCGCGCAGGGCGAGTTCATGAAGGTCCACTTCATCGAGCGCTTTACGAAGCCCGGCGACGAGATTTCGCTCTACAAAAACGGCAGCTTCACCGACTTTTGCCGCGGCCCGCATGTGCCTTCCACGGCCCGCGTCAAGGCCTTCAAACTCACATCGCTGGCCGGGGCCTACTGGCTCGGCAATGAAAACAACCGGCAGCTTCAGCGGCTCTATGGCACGGCGTTTTTCAGCACCAAAGACCTGGACGCGCACTTCAAGCATCTGGAAGAAATCAAGGCGCGCGACCACCGCGTTCTGGGCAAGCAGCTCGACCTGTTCAGCATCCAGGAAGTCGCCGGTGCGGGGCTGATTTTCTGGCATCCCAAGGGCGGGCTCATCCGCAAGATCATGGAAGACTGGATGCGCGACGAGTGCGTGCGCCGCGGCTACCAGCTCGTGTACACACCGCACATCATGCGCCGCGAGCTGTGGAAGATCAGCGGCCATGAGTCGCATTACGCCGAAAACATGTACCCGCCCATGGAGCTTGATGACGCCGAGTATCGGCTGAAGCCGATGAATTGCCCCGGCCACATCCTCATCTACAAGAACTCACCCAAAAGCTATCGCGACCTGCCGCAGCGCTATGCCGAGCTCGGCAACGTGTACCGTTACGAGCGCTCGGGAACCATGCACGGTTTGCTGCGCGTCCGTGGGTTTACGCAGGACGACGCCCACATTTTCTGCACGCCGCAGCAGATTGAAGACGAGGTGGTCGCCTGCATCGAGTTTGCGCAAAGTGTGCTGACCACGTTCGGCTTCGCGGATTTCAAGGTTGAGCTCAGCACCTGGGACCCCACCAAGCCGGGCGACTACACCGGCTCGCCCGAGAACTGGCAGAACGCCATCGACTCGCTCAAATCCGCGCTTACGCGCAAGGGTATCCCGTTCCGCGAAATTCCTGGTGAAGCCGCCTTTTACGGCCCCAAGATCGACGTCAAGCTCGTCGACGTGCTCGGCCGTTTGTGGCAGCTTTCAACCGTGCAGTTCGACTTCAACCTCCCGGCCCGCTTTGCGCTTGAATACACCGGGGAGGACGGCGAAAAGCACCAGCCCGTCATGGTGCATCGCGCGCTGTTCGGCTCGGTCGAACGCTTCTTCGGCGTGCTGATCGAGCATTACGCCGGGTCCTTCCCTCTGTGGCTCGCGCCGGTGCAGGTGGGGCTGGTGCCGATCTCGAACGAGAAGCATCTCGCCTATGCCGAGAAGGTGAAGCAGCAGCTCGAAGCCGCCGGTCTGCGTGTGGAGCTCGACGCGTCGAGCCAGAACATGAAGTCCAAGATCCGCGACTTCGGTCTCCAAAAGCTGCCGTACATCCTGATTCTCGGCGACAAGGAGGCCGCAACGGACTCCGTTTCCGTTCGTGTTCGCGCCAAGGGCGACACCGGCTCGATGCCGCTCGCCGACTTCATCGCGAAAGCGAACGAGCTGACGAGCACCTACGCCATGGAGCTGTAAAGGCTTACGATACCGCTGCTGTTTCTGCTTTCTTGTTTGTCGTTTCGTAGCGGAGCGGCGAACATCTGCTGTCTCGAAGGACCACAGCCCACGGAGGAAGCAGATCCTCCCCTTGCGGCGAAGGATAACAGCTCAAAACAAGAAAGCTACCCCTGTTCGGACGAGCCGCATGACGTATCATCAGAAAACCTCGCTGCGGAGCCTAGCTTGCCTGTTCGCCCATCTGGTTTGAAAGTAAGGCTTCGGCCCTACGACACCCTGCTCGGCCTGCTGCTGCTCGTAAGCGCTGGGCCCGCTCTCGCCCATGCCCTCCCAACGCTCCACGTAGGTGAAAGCATCGTTATCGACGGCCAGGCCGGCCGGGTCGATACCGGCACCATGCACGGCCTCGTGACCGACGCCGATGGCGTGCCGATCATTGCCGCGGCCATTCACGTCAGCGGAAGCAACGGCCTCCTTGCGCGGAACAGCCTCACGGACCGCGACGGCAAGTTCAGCATCACCGGACTGGTCGCGGGCACCTATCAGGTCGCGGCGTCGTACCAGGGGTTCGACACGATCACGGCGCAGGTGGACGTGCAGGCGGGGTCGACCGTGGAGCTCACGACGTTTGCGCTCAAGCTGTCGACCGTCAGCACGGAAATCGACGTGCTTCCGCAGGACGTGCTGCGCCGGCAGGAGCTGCATGCGGAAGAAAAACAGCGGCTCGCCGGCTTCATCCCCAACTTCTACGTGTCGTACCGCTGGGACGCTCCCGCGCTCACGACCAAGGAAAAATACCTGCTCGCGTTCCGCAACGTGCGCGACCCCGGCAACCTGCTGCTGGTGGGCACGGTGGCCGGCGTGCAGCAGGCCGACGACGACTTCAACGGCTACAAGCAGGGCGCCAAGGGTTACGGCCGCCGCTACGGCGCGGACCTCGGCAACTTGGTGTTCGGCACGTTTCTCGGCGGCGCCGTGTTTCCGTCGATCTTTCACCAGGACCCCCGCTACTTCTATCGCGGCACCGGCACGTTCAAGTCGAGACTCGTCTACGCGCTTTCAAGCGCGGTCATTACGCGCGGCGACAACGGCAAGCGGCAGTTTGCGATCGCGGGTGTGCTGGGCGACTTTTCCGCCGGCGCGATTTCGAACCTCTACTACGCTCCCGAAGACCGGCACGGTGCCGGTCTGACGATCGAGAATGGCTTTCTCGGCCTGGCTGGCGACGCGCTGAACGGCCTGGTGCAGGAGTTCTTCTTCAAACAGCTCACGCCCAAGCCGAAGAAAAAACACTAGACTGCCTTCGCCGCCTGCATCCAACGCTGCATGAGCAAACTCGCCCCCATTACCCCGAAAGATCACACCGACGGCCCTGCTTCCGCTCCCGTCACCCTTGTCGAATACGGCGACTACCAGTGCCCATCCTGTGGCGAAGCCGCGCCTGTTGTGACCAAGCTGAAGAAGCATTTCGGCGACAAGCTGCGGCTGGTGTTCCGCAACTTCCCGCTCCAGCAGCACCCCAATGCCGAGCACGCCGCGGAAGCCGCCGAGTTTGCGGCGAGCCAGGACACCACGCAAGCCAAATTCTGGCAGATGCACGATGCCCTCTACAAGCATCAGCGCGAGCTCGGCGACAAGACGCTCACGAAACTCGCAACGGACCTTGGCCTGGATGCGGCCGAGCTTACGAAAGCGCTCACAAAGAAGACGTACGCGGCCAAGGTGAAGCATGACCTCGACTCCGGCGAAGCTGCCGGCGTGGAAGGCACACCATGGTTTTACATCAACGGCAAAGCCTACGAAGGCGCGACGGACTACGACGAAATGCTTGAAGCGATCGACGCCGGTATGGGCGCTTGAAGCAGACGTTT
>CALMON010000208.1:0-10162 GCA_937871785.1 uncultured Granulicella sp. | reverse complement strand
GTTCTTGCCTGCTTCATGACCATGGTCATAGACTATGGTCATGAAGCTTGCCTACCAGCCCGCAGCCGAAGCCAATACCATTGCCGCCGGAGAGTTCAAGGCCAAGTGCCTGCGGCTGATGGATCAAGCGCTTGAAGCACAACAGCCGCTCACCGTGACGAAACGTGGCGTGGTGATTGGGCAGTTTGTGCCGAAGCCCGTCGAGGCGACACCTTTCCGCTCCATCGTTGGAAGATCCCCTGGTATCCGGCTGCCTTCTGAGAAGCAATGGAAAGAACACAAGGCGGTGATGGCAGCCGACTGGGAGCTTTCGGTCAAGAACGCCGCTCTTTCTTTCCAACCGAAACGCAAAAAGGGCCGCAAAGGAGAATGACTTCTTATCTGCTGGATACGCACGTCTGGCTTTGGGTGCAATTCGGTGATGTGGCGAGGACGAGTCCCGAGCTGATTTCCGATCTGGAACAAAGTCAGCAGGAAGGCACTCTCTTCGTTTCGACGATCTCGATACTCGAGATTGCTCGCCTCGCCGCGCTACACCACTATGATCTCGGTCAGACGGTGGAAAGCTTCGTTGCGGATTCCCGCGTAGAAGGCGGTCTGCAGCTAATCGACATGTCGCCGCAGATCCTGATTGAATCCACCCGCCTGCCCGGCGAGCTCCATCGCGACCCCGCCGACCGCATTCTGGCCGCGACGGCCCGCGACGGGGACCTTACGCTGGTCACACGCGACAAGGCCCTGCTCCAGTACGGCAAACAAGGGCACATCAAAGCGCGTAAGCCATAGCGGCTAACGGCTCGCGCGCGCATCCCACACCTATGCACAACTTTCGCCGCCAGCCTATTCTCGAATCGATCACGATCGCGGCACCGCTCGAGCGCTGCTTCGCCCTGTCGACGCGCGTTGAACTGGTCAAGCACACGCTGGGCATGAATCTGGTCGCCCCGAAAGAGCCGGGCGAAATCGACCGTGGACACGTTACGGACGGCAGCCGCGTCCATTGGCGCGGGCTGAAGTTCGGCCTGCCGACGCACCACCACACCCTGATCACCGGCTATGCCGCGCCTCACCCCGCCGCAGCCAGAGGCGAGCAGGAAGCCGAAGCCGCCGGGCAGCCGATAGCCTGGTTTCAGGACTCACAGGAGCGCGGCCGCTTCGCCTTTTTTCAGCATGACCATTTCCTGAGGGAGTTCTCCTCTCCCGATGGCTCGCCCCATACCGAGCTTCACGATCAGGTCCGCTTCACGCTGCCGTTCGGCTTCCCTGGCCGGTTGGTCGCACAGTACCTGCTGGCGCCGCACATCCGCCGCCTTGCCCGGCAGCGCTTCCGCATGATCAAGGCTCTGGCCGAAGGCGACGGCTGGCGCGAGTGGGCCTGACGCTTGGCGCGAGTGGGCCTGACGGCTGGCGCATGATGGCTGTGGAGGAACCCCGCATCCGGGAACATCGGTTCCGCATCCTAAGCGGAAGAGGTGATTCATGAAGGCTGTCGTCCTGCACGAGTACGGTCCGGCGTCGAACCTGAAGTACGAAGAATTCGAAGACCCGAAGCCGAACGCCGGGGAGGTTCTAGTTCATGTCTCGGCTACCAGCATCAACCCGATCGACTGGAAGATGCGTTCGGGCGCGGTAAAAGACCGCTTTCCGGTGGAGTTCCCGGGAATCCTTGGCCGTGACGTTGCGGGAGTGGTGCGCGAAGTGGGCGCAGACGTCAAAGCGTTCGCGGCGGGAGATCGCGTGATGGCGCTCGCCGAGCAAACCTACGCGGAGCTTTGCGTGGTGCCGGCAGCGGCCCTAACCAAGATTCCCGAAGGCATGGAGATGGCGACCGCCGCGTCGCTGCCGCTGGTGAACCTTACCGGCGACCAGCTCATCCGGCTCGGGGCGAACGTGCAGCCGGAGCAAACGGTGCTCATTACCGGCGCTCTCGGCGCCGTGGGGCGCTCGGCGGTATTTGCCGCGGCGGAAATCGGCGCAAAGGTGATCGCGGGCGTCCGCGCCAAGCAGGTGGAGCAGGCGAAACAACTGCGCGGCGTTGCCGAAGTGGTCGTGCTCGAGGACGAAGGTCTCGCCAGGCTCGGGTTTGTGGACTGCATCGCCGATACCGTCGGTGGGCCGATCGCTTCCAAGCTGCTGGGCAAGGTGAAACAGGGTGGCACGTTCGCGAGCGTCACAAACCTGCCCGACAACGCAGCCCTGCACCCGACGGTCGCGATCAAACGGATTGCGGCCCAGCCGAACACCGCCACCACCCTCCATTATGCGCAGGCCGTGCAGGACGGCAAGCTGGACATTCCGGTCGACCGCCTGCTTCCGCTGCACGACGCCGCCGAAGGGCAGGCTGCCGCGGAAAAAGGCGGCATCGGCAAAGTCGTTTTGATCATTTGAGGAACTGTCAGGCGACGAGCTTTGCGGCGTCCTTGGCAAAATACGTGACGATAAAATCCGCTCCTGCGCGCCGAATGCTCAGGAGCGACTCCAGCATGGCGCGTTCGGGCTCCAGCCAGCCACGCTCAAAGGCGGCGTGGAGCATGGAGTATTCGCCCGACACCTGGTACGCGCCCATGGGCAGGTCGAAGCGCTCGCGCGCCGCGCGGATCACGTCGAGGTACGGTCCTGCGGGCTTCATCAGCAGCATGTCCGCGCCTTCGGCGATGTCCTGCTCGATCTCGCGCATGGCTTCGCGCAGGTTGGCGCCGTCCATCTGGTAGGTGCGGCGATCGCCGAACTGCGGGGCGCTGTCGGCAGCTTCTCGGAAGGGGCCGTAAAAAGCTGAAGCGAATTTTGCCGCGTAGCTGAGGATCGGGATGGTCTGCTTGCCGCTCTGGTCCAGAGCGGAGCGAATGGCGGCGACACGGCCATCCATCATGTCCGAAGGCGCGATGATGTCCGCGCCGGCCTGGGCAAGCGAGGCAGCCGTCCGCGCCAGCAGCGCAACGCTCGAGTCGTTTTCCACCTCAAAACGAGCCTCTCCGTTCGCCGCGCCGCTATCGCGCCGCACCAGCCCGCAGTGGCCGTGCGAGGTGTACTCGCACAGGCAAACGTCGGCGATGGTGAGCAGCGATGCCGTGCTGCGGCTCGCCTTGATGGCGCGGATCGCTCGTTGCGTGATGCCGTCGGCTGCATAGGCGCCGCTGCCCACCTCGTCTTTGGCATTCGGAATGCCGAACAGCAGCAGGCCACCCAGCCCAAGCGCGGCGCAGGCTTCGGCCTCCTTGACGGCTTCGTCGACTGAAAGATTACACACCCCCGGCATGGAGCTGATCGGCCGGCGCACGCCTTCGCCTTCGCAGATGAACAGCGGGTAGACGAGAGCGCCGGGGGTGAGGTGGGTTTCGCGAACCAGCGACCGCATGGCGGCCGAGCTGCGCAGCCGGCGCAGACGGGTGGCGGGAAAATCCATAGCCTCTAGTGTACGATTTTGCGTCTCAGTGGCTGAGGTGCGCGGCGTGAAGGATGTAGAAGGTTTGATGACGCGGGAGGACGTGGACACGGGCCCCTTGCCGCTGACGTTGAACGCCAGCCGTTTGCGGTCCGCCTTGTTCCTTGTGGTGTTTCTCGGCTTCACAGCGCTGGGCGTCTGGATGATTATCGACACGGGCGAGTGGCTCGCCTGGTTCTGCACGCTGTTTTTCGGCCTGGGCGCGGTGATCTTCGCGGTAAACCTGCTGCCGAACGCCTCGTACCTGCGGCTGGAAGACGACGGGTTTACCTATAGCTCGCTGTTTCGGCAGCACACCGTCAAGTGGGCGGTGGTCAGTGAGTTCGGCTTGATGGTGATGCGCTCGTCGAACCTGGTGGCCTGGACCTTTGTGCCGAACCACAAAACAAGCAGGACCATGCGGCAGTTGAACCGCGCCATCGGCGGCTTCGACGCCGCGCTTCCGGACACCTATGGGTTGAAGGCGGTGAACCTGGTGGTCGTCATGGCGACGCTGCGCGACCGCTACTGGCAGGGGCATGGGTTGACTGAAAAGGACATCGCCGGCGAGGTGGTGCCGGTCTCGGATAACGCTTCCTGGGCCGGCAAATAGCGGCGAAGTCCGGCGTACCGGGCTGAAACGAGTTTGCGGCGGGCTGCGTCCTCCGGAGCGTCCTTCGCTTCTAATAGAACAAATGTCGATTGAGATCGTGATACCGGATGTGTTGGAAGAGCGCGGCGGAGCGTCGCTGCAATGGGAAGCCCTGCGCGAGCGGGTGGCCCGCGGCGCGCGCTCGCTGCTGGGGCGGGAGCGCGTCGCCCTGCGCCAGCCGAGCACGAGCCGCGAGTGGATCGACGGGCAGCAGCAGCGCACCACGGAAATGCGGCGGCTGGTCGTGGCGGGAAGCGGCTTCGAATTTCGCGGGCTGATCGACCCGACGGACATGCTCGACAAAGCGCGCATCGAGGGTGCGGCGCTCGAGCCGCTGGAGTTGCTCGGCATGATCGAGATGACGGAGCGCGTGGCCGCCTGGCGCGACTGGCTGCTGGAGCCTCCCGACGCAGTGCGCGGGCAGTGGCCGGCGATGGAAGCGCTGTCCGAGCCGCTGCGCGACCACGATCTCGGTAGCCTGCTGCGTTTTTTGCGCGGCAAGATCGAAGCCGACGGTAGCCTGAACGACGACGCGTCTCCGGAGCTCCAGCGCATCCGCCGGTCGCTGGCTCGGCAGCACCGCGCGATTGAAGATAGCCTGCGCCGCGCGCTTTCGCGCCTGCAGGCCTCGGGCGGAACGCAGGATGCCGCGCAGATCACGGTGCGCGGCGAGCGGTTCGTGATCCCCGTCAAGGCCGAGTTCAAGCGCAAGGTCGGCGGCGTCGTGCATGGTTCGAGCTCGACCGGGCAGACGGTGTTTGTGGAGCCGTTTGAAACCATCGAGGAAAACAACGAGCTCGTTCGGCTGCTCGACGAAGAGCAGGCCGAGGTACACCGCATCCTGGTCGCGATGACGCGCGCGCTGGCCGGGCAGGCCCCGGCGCTGCTGCTGGGCGCGGAAATTCTGGCCGAAGCCGATGCGCACCAGGCCGTGGCGCGGTTTGCCGAGGACCTCGGCTGCGTGCGGCCGACGTTTTCGCGTGGGGGCGGTGGCGGCAATCGTTCCGCGGTCGAAAAGCAGATCCTTCACTCCGCTCAGGATGACGACTCCGAAATGGAGGTCGCGGCAGGAGGGTTGGAGCTGCTGGCGGCGCGCCATCCCCTGCTGGAGTTGCGGCTGCGCGAAGGCGACGGGAGCATCGTTCCGCTCGCCATCATCCTTCCCCAGGGCACCAAGCAGATGATCGTCAGCGGGCCGAACACCGGCGGCAAGACCGTCGCGCTCAAGACCGCCGGGCTGCTGGCGCTGATGGCGCAGGCCGGTATGCCGGTGCCCGCCGAACGCGCGCGGCTGCCGGTGTTCACCGCTGTGTATGCCGATATCGGCGACGCGCAATCGATCGAGCAGAACCTTTCCACCTTTTCCGCGCACATTGTGAATGTCAACCGCATTGCGCGTGAGGCCGATGCGGAGTCGCTCGTGCTGCTCGACGAGTTGGGCTCGGCGACCGACCCCGAAGAAGGCGCGGCGCTCGCGGTGGCCGTGGCGGAGCACTTCCTCGAGCGCGGTGCCTGGACGCTGATCACGACGCACCTGACGTCGCTTAAAATTCATGCGACTCGCCACGCCGGCGTGCTGAACGCCGCCGTCGGCTTCGACGAAGCGACCCTGACGCCGACCTACGACCTGCGGTTGGGCGTTCCGGGAGCGTCGGCGGGCCTGAACATCGCGGCACGGCTGGGGCTCGACCCGGCGATTGTCGCCAACGCGCGCGCGCAGCAAAGCACGCAAACGGCGGACATCGGCCGCTTTCTCGACGATTTGCATGCGCAACTGACCGCCGCGACGGCCGAGCGTGCGCGGCTGGGAGCCCGCGAACGCGAGCTGGCGTACGAGAAGATGCGGCTCGAAGTGGAAGGCCGCGCCGAGCAGAAAAAGCAGACGCGCGAGCTTGGGTTGAAGCTCGAAGAGTTGATCAAGGACTTTGAAGGTCAAATTCGCGACACCGTCAAAGCGATCGACGACAAGGCGGTCGCGCAGAAGATCGCGAAAGCGTCCGCGCTGCGCGTGGCGACGCTGCGGCGCGAGTTTTCCGAGCAGTTTCAGTCCACCGTGCTGGCCCACACCACCGGCGCGGATGGGGGAGGGGCCAAGAAGCCCGCGGACCGCAGACGCGAGCCGCGCGCGGGCGACTTCGTCCACCTGCGGTCGCTCGCCCGCGAAGGCCGCATCACGCGCCTGCTGGATGCAAAGACGGCCGAGGTCGCGGTCGGCTCCATGAAGATGCGCGTGCCGCTCACCGACATCGCGGAGGTCACGGCGTCACAAACGACGACGCCGGGCAGAGCGAACCGGCGCGGCGGCGTGACGGTGTCCACCTCGACCGGCGCGGCGGATTCGGAATACATGACTTCCGAGATCAACGTCATCGGTCGCAGCGCCGACGAAGCCGAAAGCGAAGTCGATCGCTTTGTGGAGCGCGCGTTTCTGGCCGGGCTGCCGCACATTCGGGTGGTGCATGGCGTGGGCATGGGCATTCTGCGGCGTACGCTGCGCGAAATGCTGCGCAACCACCCGCACGTCACGGGGGTCAGCGAGCCACCGCACAGCGAAGGCGGCCAGGGTGTCACAATGGTGGATTTGCGGCAGTAGCCGCGCAGTCCCAGGGGCTGAAGGCCGGACCGTGGGGGCTTCGGGATGTCCGGGCTGAAGCCTGGACCTATCTCAGAAGCGGACGACCTGAGAGCGACCTGAGAGCGACCCGTGAGCGACCCGTGAACGACCCGTGAGCGACCCGCCAGTCACTTCAACCCGTCAGGAGAAACACGGGAGAGATAATGAGCTATGGATCTCGACTACCTACGCACCGCCACGCGGCCTGAGCATGAAGGCACCGAGGCCACCGTTCCCCTGATGGAGCCGACGCTCACGCGAGCGAGCTACGCCGCCACGCTCACGCACATGTATCGCGCCGTGCGGGCGTGGGACGACTGGTCGCTACGCCATGCCACCCCCGAATTGCTCCCGGTGCTCGGAGGCCGGCAGCGCAGCCCGCTGATCGAAGCCGACCTCCGCACCTTGGGCGCACTCGCTCCCGTCGCCCTGCCCGACCCCAACGAAGCTCCCTGGATGCGCGGCGTGGGGCCAGAGTCGGACGAGTTTACCGCGCGTTTTCTCGGTGCCATGTACGTGATCGAAGGCTCCACGCTGGGCGGGCAATACATCGCGCGGCACGCCGAAGAAGCGCTGCACCTCACCCCAGGGGAAGGCAACAGCTATTTCCGCGGCTACGGCGAGCGCAACGGCTCCATGTGGCGCAGCTTCAAAGCCGTGCTGGCCGAGGTACCCGACCGCCACACCGCTGCCGTTGTTGAGTCCGCCAAAGCCATGTTCGGCTTCTTTGCCGCGCAGATGGCTGACGACGCCGTCCAAACCACGTAGCATGTTGGGGTACTGTTCGAGGCCCCTGTTCCGTTGACCACGCCGACTCCGTTTCCATCGAACACCGAGGACATCCTGACGCACGCCGCGGCAGGAACCGTTTCCTGCGCCGACGAGCCGATCCACATTCCCGGCAGTGTGCAGCAGCACGGCTTTTTTCTGCTGGTCGACCCCATGCTGCGCCGCGTGGTGGCGGCGAGTGAAAATACCGCCGACTACCTCGGCCTGCCCTTGAAGCTTATCCTTGGGTCGTCGCTCGATACCATGTTCGACCGCGAGCTGCTTGCTTCCGTCGGCTCGCTCGACAAGCTGCCGCAAGCGGAGCACGGCGCGGTGACGTACCTGGGCACCTTTCGCGTGGGGGAAAACCTGTGCAGCGTGCTGACGCACTGCCTGGGCGACCGTCGCGTGCTGGAGTTCGAGCGCGTCGACCGGTTGGTGAGCCCGGAGCTGATGAACGCCGTCATCACCAACTTCGTTGGTGCGCTCAGCCGCTTGCCGACGGTCAACGACCTGGCCGACGCCGTCACCCGCCAGGTGCAGGACCTTACCGGCTGCGACCGCGTGCTGCTGTACAACTTCAACGCCGAAGGCCACGGCACGGTTTTGGCCGAAGCCAACAACGGCCGCCTGCCCAGCTTTCTGGACCTCCGCTTTCCGGCCACCGACATCCCCGCGCAGGCGCGCGCGCTGTATGTGCTGAACACGGTGCGCATCATTCCCGATGCCGGCTACACGCCGTCGCGGCTGGTCGGGGTGGCGGGCGAGGAAGCGACCAGGCTCGACCTGTCGCAGAGCATCCTGCGCAGCGTGTCGCCGGTGCATCTCGAATACATGCGCAACATGGGCACGGGGTCGTCCATGTCGGTTTCGATCATCGTGGACGGCCAGTTGTGGGGGTTGATCAGCGCGCATCACGCAGAGCCGCGCACCGTGCCGTACCTCATCCGCGGCGCGTGCGACCTGCTGGCCAAGATTGCCAGCACCCAGCTTCTGGCGCTGCGCACCACCGCGCGGCTGGCCGAAACGGTCCGCTTTCACGCCGTGCAACGGCAACTGCTCACCCAGCTTGCGGTCGAGCCGAATTACGTCGTCAGCCTGCAGGACCACATGGCCGAGCTGCTGCAGATTGCCAACGCGAGCGGCGTCGCCCTGATCGTCGACGGCGTTACCGAAACCTTTGGCCAAGTGCCAACCCAGGCTTCGATCGTCAAGATTGCGGCCTGGTTGGACGGGCTGCCCGACTTTGAAATCGTCAGCAGCAGCGAGCTTATGCGTGAGCTGCCCTGGGCGGAGTCGATCCGCACCAACGCCAGCGGGCTGATTGCGGTGCGCGTGTCGTCCGTGCGGCAGCGCTACCTGCTGTGGTTCCGGCCGGAGATCGTCGAAACCGTGGAGTGGGCCGGCGAGCCGACCAAGCGAAGCGACGGCGTGTCGCTCAATCCGCGCGCCTCGTTCGATAGCTGGAAAGAGATCGTGCATGGCAAGTGCGTTCCCTGGTCGGAGCTGGAGCTGGAGTCGGCGCTGGACTTTCGCGCCGCGCTTACGACCATCGGCCTGCGCCGCGCGGAAGAAGCCGTCGAGCTGGGCGAAGCGCGCTTCCAGCAACTCACGTCTGCCTTGCCCGCCAAGATCTTTACGGCTGACGACAGCGGCCGCCTCACCTTTACCAACGAGCGCTGGCACGCGCAGGGCTTGAGCGAAAGCGGCCGCTGGTTCGACAATTCCGCGCTCGTACCCGAAGACGCCGAGCGTTGCGAAACACAATGGATCGACGCTGTCCGCGAAAACCGCACCTTTGAGGCCGAGGTGCGCCTGCGCGAAAGCGCCGGCGGTGCCCTGCGCTGGAACTTCGTGCGGGCCGTGCCGTTTCGCCGTGAAGGCGCCGCGCGCGCCGGCTGGATCGGCACGTTCATCGACCTGACCGACAGCAAGGAGCGCGAACTGGCTCTGCGCATGAACGAGAAGCTCGCGCTTACCGGCCGCATGACGAGCGTGATCGCGCATGAAATCAACAATCCGCTGGAGTCGATCACCAACCTCCTGTTCCTGCTGCGCATGAACATCGCCGAAGACAGCAACGCGTCGAATTACATCACGATGGCGGAAAGCGAGCTCGACCGCATCTCCGGCATCACCAAGCAGACGCTGCGCTGGAGCCGCGAAAGCGTCGACTGCGAGGAAACATTTACGGCCGGCCCCCTGGTGGACGATGTGCTGCGGCTGTTTGCCGGCAAAATCCGCAATCGGAGCCTGCGGATGCAGGTCGGTGGCGACCGCGACACGCCCATGACGGGTGTGATCGGCAAGATCCGGCAGGTGCTGGCGAACCTGGTTTCAAACGCGATCGACGCGGCGCCGCTTGAGTCCGAAGTGCGCATCGAGATCCTGTCGCACGTGAGAGAATCCGGCTTCAGCGTAGCGGACAACGGTAGCGGCATCGGCGAAGCGGACCAGAAGCGCCTCTTCGAGCCCTTCTACAGCACCAAGGGCGACCTGGGCAACGGTTTGGGGCTCTACATCTCGCGGGAAATCGTGGAGCGGCACCACGGGTCGATCCGGGTAGACTCGCGGGTGGGCATGGGGACGACGATGACCGTGCTGCTGCCGGTGGCGAAGCCCGCCTGACGCAGTCAACGAACACCGTGTTCGTGCCTTTGGGAGGGAGCAGGAGCCTTCAGGCTCCTGAAGCAAGACCAGCCTCCAA
>CALMON010000207.1 GCA_937871785.1 uncultured Granulicella sp. | reverse complement strand
TAATCTGGAAAAAGCTGCTCCGCGCCACGGGATCGAAGCTGGTCCGTAGTGCGGCAACAATTTAGGCTCAGCTTCATGTCGTGGGTTCTGAGGTTACGATGCACCATCTTTTGGCACCGCAGTTCTGATATCGGACCAGCCACTCTGGGGCAGCGTGGTAGCCGGTCTTGTCATGCTTCTCTTCGCCGTCATGATTCTGACGCTGTTCGGTTTTGTGTCTTACACTTTTGTGCAGTGGATCCGTTCTATCTTCGCCTGGTTCCATGCTCGCCATGTGGTTCGTTCAGGGCAGCAAGGCACAGCGATCCTGGTCGACCGACGATCAGCAGTAGATCAGAGACGTGGAAGTCCCTTGACTCTGGTGTAACGCTTGAATTCAAGACACCCGGCGGCACGCTGCATCGACGCGAGTTTCGCAAGTACGCGGACGTTGCGAGAATGCCGGAGATTGGTGTCAATTTGCCGTGTACTACGACCCGGCGCATCCGGACGACTTCGTCTTGAGAGACTCGTGGATCGACAAGGCTCAATAGCAAGCGTGTTTAAGAATCTCAGTTCCATCCCAGACGATCGTAGCCCGTCAGCCGCAATCAATATGAGTTGGGAGTGTCCGGGTAAGTCAGAGAGGTGGGACTGGTTTGCGGCTGCTGAAAACCTCACGCATGTGCGATTCCAAAACGGGGTTTGCAAGGGTGAGGTCACCGGAGGTCTCGAGGATGAGGTAGGTCAGGCCGCTTTTCTTGTAGAGATATTCAGTCTTGAGCTGCTCCCTGGACCAGACGGCGTCGCTGTAAATAAAGTAGGGCTGGCCGAATTTCTGGGTGAGCCTCTGTTGAAGAGCGGCGACGGCTTCTTTGGTGGGTTTGAGTGGGTCGGGTGTCCGCAGCTCAGGTTTGTAAGTGATCTGCCAAAGCATCTCGGATCCCTTGGCTTCGCCGCGGGGAACTTCCACGAAGGTAAGGAACAATTTGAGATCCCGGTAGGCGATGAGGGACACAGGGTAGCCTTCTCCTCCGATCTTGGGCGCATGGGAATCTACGAGGTAGCCGCCCAGCTTCCACTCAGTGCCGGTTGGCGGTGGGGGTAAAGTGTGGGTGAGCGGATACAGAACCTTCTCCGCTTCGGCCGCGGTCATTCCAAGCTTCAGGCCGAGGATGTCGTAGGAGGCACCGCTTTCGACGCCGGCGCGTGTGGTGAAGGGGGCTTGCGCGCAGGCGAAGGTGGTGAGAAGAAAGGTTAAAAACAGCTGCAACTGAATGCGTTTCATAAACTCCTTCACGTTTGGTGCTCGAATGAGGTGTGGCCGAATACAGACATGGATTCTACGTAGATTGGCAGAGAAGACAAGGCAATGCAACTGCCAGAACAGGCAACTGAGGACACTGGGCACTGGCCTGAATGTTCCCGCCAGCGAACTCCACAAGGGTACCCGGATCAAGCTCGTCTTCCAGGCGCAGTCCAAGCCCGACAACATCGCCGCTATCCCGTCTATCACTACAACCTTCGTGCGGCCGGTTCGTCCGACCGCGGCAGTTTAGGACACACCCAAAGCCCGCTAGCGCTGATCTAATCGTGCTCAGCCCTGTTGGCTTGGCAGGAGTCGCGCTGTCCAATTGGCGCGCCCGCCGCAAGTAGCCCGCCGCCCCCGAGCCTTTCCACCTCGCGCATGGCGACAACTTCATAGTTGCGTCGACACCGAGTTAATTGACCGAACCGCGGCAGCCTAAAAGAGAGCTACGACTTTCAAAGGCGCGTCCGCAGCTTGCTTGAAGTCGAGCTGCTTTTGCTCGTGACCTTTGGGGTGCTGCTCTCTCCAAAGAATCAAAAGCAGCGGCGGCATAGCCGCCAGCACCGCCTTCGTGCGGTGCACCTTTGCATGACAGGCCGGACAATGCGAAATCAGCAGCTTCAGTTCGGAGCGGCCAGGGACACGATGATGCACAACCATGCTCCGCTTCCCCGTCCCCGGGGCGTCGCATCCGCGACAGCGATGGCCGTCTCGCTCGAGCACCGTTTCCCGTAATCCGCCGAAGTGCTCTTCATCCTGTCGCCGAAGCGTGTAGCAGGTTGCACACATGCTTTGCGCGAGCATCGTCTCCCGCCCACAACGGCAGTGCATCGCGAGTTGAGTAGACCTCCTCATGTCTGCGCGCCCGGCTCTCCTCTTCCGATGTATCTATATATAGTGTCGCGCGTCACGCCGAGTTCTTGGGCCAGCAGAGTTTTCGGCTCGCCGGCCGCAACCCGCTTGAGCAGCGCGGAGGCCTGGACCGGGCTGAGTGACCGCTTGCGGCCGACGTATGCTCCTCGCTTCTTAGCCAGCGCGATTCCTTCCCGCTGGCGCTCACGTATCAACTCGCGCTCAAACTGCGCGAAGGCTCCCATGACGCTTAGAAGCAGGTTCGCCATCGGGGAGTCTTCCCCGGTGAAGACCAGGTTCTCTTTGATGAACTGAACGTGCACTCCCCTGCCCGTCAGGTCGAGAACCAGCTTGCGAAGATCATCCAGGTTGCGACCGAGCCGGTCCATCGAGTGGCAGACCAGGGTGTCGCCCTCTCGGATGAAGGAGAGTAGAAGCTCCAGTTGCGGGCGGTTTACGTCCTTGCCGGAAGCTTTGTCGGTGAACGTCCTGTCCAGTTCCAAGCCGTCGAGCTGACGAAGCTCGTTCTGGTCGACCGCACTCACCCGAACGTAGCCGATGTGGAAACCCTTCCCTGCCTTGCGCACAACTTTTGTCTGAATAGCTTCTTAAGCTTTCCTCATCTCGTGTCAGAATACTTTATAACCAAATCTAGTTCTACGCGGAGGTGTCAGATTGCCGATGTAGAGTTAAGGTCTACCCTAACGACGCGCCTAGCCGACGGCTTTTGACTGCAATACATGATCGGTAGTCTGGGCTTGTAGGACCAAGGAGAACGACAGTGCCTAACCTCAATCTTTTATCGATGGCTCATGGCTTTTCAATGCCTGCCGTGCTGGCCGCAGCCTCGCGGCAAGCACCGAAGATGCGTCCAACAACTTCGCTCTAGACTTTGGAAAGTTCAATCATTCATTGCTAACGTATGTCAAAGAGCAAGCTGGGATTGAACAACTAGACTTTGGCGACCTTTTCATGGTCACATCCATCTTCGTGATTCCGCCATCATCTGAAGACTGGCCTATTCAGTTTCCTGAAGACTGCACCACAGAAGGCCTGGAGCGCGTCAGGAACGGGGCTGGAGCGAGAGCGCTTTGTAGCCAAAGCCCTAGCTGCCCAGTATCGAGAGGAGACGGTTTTTAGGCCTAAACTGAAGCCCTACATAGTGGGGAGGGTCGATATCAGGAGAAACAGGTGGACGCAACCGTCGTTGCTCTTGTTGTGAAGTACGCAATCACCAAGCTCCTGGATTTCCATGTGATTGTTTCAGGCGACAAAGACATGTTGCCTGCTTTGCAGGTTGCTTGTCCCGAGTTCACAAAGAACGTTGCAGTTGCAACCACGCATCCTGACGGAATGAGTTCTGAGCAGCGCCAGTCAGCGTTCTCTCTATTTAGTTATGAGTTCACTATACCTCCTTTCATTCTGGAGGATCATACTGAGCAGATCATTGCCGGCTCTCACGTAAACAAGTGCCGGGAATGTGGGAAAACCTTTGTTCGTGCAAAGCCAGTTCCAAAAGCTTCGAGACCGACCTGCTCGCCTTGTTCTAAAAAGAAGCAGCCCTTCAAAGCCAGCTAAAGCTGAAGCTTGGCCATGAAGTGCCGCTTAATTTGTTCGGTCGCGATAAGTAAGGCCAGGGGGGGTGTACCTCGGCGACGGCATAAAGCTGGATGAGCATCGAGCACTATGCAATAGGATGAGATCGCCTTAATCTTCCGTCAAAATCTGATTTCCACGTTTCGCCCCAGGAGCACTACTGCATGGCAAAGTTGGGCGACGCAGCACCAGAAGACATCGCGCGTCTTTTAGAACTGTTTCCTGCTCCCATTTTGAAGCAGAACTGGGGTCACCTCCGAGCACCGAAAGAGGAGATGTGCATCAGGATTGCGCAGGAGCACGACCTTGCAAAGATCAGCAGATTCGTCGCCGATAACTACGGGCGATGCAAGCAGCACGTTAACCTGATGCAGCCATGGAACAAACAACCCCCAGCGCCAGAGGCTTCGTTTCCAGATGCGGATCTCTTTGCAACGGATAAAC
>CALMON010000206.1 GCA_937871785.1 uncultured Granulicella sp. | reverse complement strand
GCGGCTGGCAGCGAAGTCCGCGAAACGGCATGGGCGACCGTGAGCGCCATGCAGACTGCAAGAATCGACAGCATGCGCCAGGGGAACTGCAGAAAGGCGAGCTCCGGAAGATGGCGCCAGACCGGGGCTGACAGCGGAAGCAAAAGAAGGGCGATCAGGAGCGTGAGGGTTGCGAGCGCGGGGAGCGGGTTCGGCGGGGCCTCGGACCCCGCTGACAGGGGCTGGGTCGGACGAACTCGTGAAACGACGTACAAAGCCGCCAGGGCGACCGCCGTTGCGGCGAGAATTTCCAGAGCGACGAGAGACGCGGTGTGCAGCACGGCATTGTGCGGCTCGTCGGCGGTGTGGCCAAAAAGGAAATTGTCGTCAAAGCGCATGTTTGGGATGCCCGCCATCGCGATCTGGACGAAGCGCCGCTGGTAGGCGGCGGGAACCAGGTAGATGGCCGCCAGAGACAGCCCGAGAACAGTGCCGCCAAGTGCAGTCCCCGCCAGCGCAAACGGAGAAAGCGGCGCGAGCGTGGGTTCCTCGGAAATATGCGCCGCTCGGTAGTGTCTCCGCAAGTCCAAAACGAGCCGCACACCGGTGATGGCGGCAAAGGCGTAGCAGCCCATCACGGCGGCGGGTGCGTTTGTAAGCCACAGCAGCGCGATAGGGAGCGCGATGCCCGTGACGCTCGGGCGACGGCGCAGGGCAGCGAAAAAGAGCAGCGGAAGCCAGGCGGCGGCGAGCAACTCGGCAAAAGCGGTGCGCTCAAAGGCTGTAAACAACATGTACGGGTTGGCGAGATACAGAGTCGTTGCGATCAGCGCGGCGCGCGACGGGGCAAAGTAGCTCGCAAGGCGGTGCATGGTGAAGCCCGCGGCGGTAAGGGCGAGAAAGGTGTAGGCGGTGGTGGTGTATGCGGCCGGCAGAAGCAGCGTCAGCAGTGCTCCGAGCGTCCAGGAAAGCGGCGGGTAGAAGACGAAGCGGGGCTCTCCGGCGTTGTAGGCCGACGCGAATGCCCAGTGCGGGTAGAGCGTTCCATGGCGAAACTGCGAAGCGGCTTCCAGCCAGGACTGGAGGTGGAAACCGAAGTCGTGGCCGCAGGAGCAGCCGTGGGCGAGCAGAGGCAGGACGACAGCGAACGCGGCTAAAGGGATCAGGAGGTGGTCGCGGCGCATAGGTGTTCAGGGTATCGCGAGGGTGCGGTGGCGGGAAAAGCAGATTCCTTCGCTTCGCTGCGGAATGACAAACAGGATGCAAAGGCAAAAGCAGAGGCAGGGGCCGCCGACGACGGCGAAAGCAAGGGCTTCGGCGAGAGCAAGGGGTTCGGCGTGGGCCAGGATGTCGGCGTAGGCCAGGGTGTCGGCGACAGCCGGAGCGGGAGCGTCACACCGGGCCGAGCGGCAGGTGCGGCTCGGGTGGGAGTTCGACGCGAATCGGGTCGGCGGGGTGAACCAAGCCCGCAGTCAGCACGACGGCCATGATGCCGGCGTGGCGGGTTTTCCGGCTTTGCGCGTCGCGCGGGCCCCACAGCTTTGCCTGCAAGCCTTTCTGGTATGCGTCGATCTGCGAGCACGGCGTGCGCAGGCCGGTAACTTCAACAACCGCCTCCGCGCCGAGATGCAGCCGCGTGCCGCGCGGCAAGGTCAGCAGAGCGAGGCCGCGGGTGAGGACATTTTCGCCGATCTCGCCGGCAGCGACGGTGTAGCCCGCCGCGGCGAGCTCGGCCAGCTTTTCCGCCGCGAACAGATGTACCTGCGCCAGGTTGGGAAGCCGGGGGTTCTTACGCTTCAGGTAGAGGTGTTGCGTAGTGGCGCCGCGGTGCGCGTCGCCTTCGACGCCCTCGCCCGCAATCAGCCGGATGGCCGGTTGCGGCTGCTTCGAAAAGCCATGCGCGGGGCTCAACGAGACGCTCTCGACCGTACCCTCCGTGGTGTTTTCAAGCGTCATGGCTGAAGCACCAGCGTGTGGGCGGCCGCGGTGGCGTGCAGCGGCAACGGCAGTGTTTGGCCGCCGAGCCAGAGCGGCAGTTGATCCAGATACCACGGGCTGCGCGGGTTGGCGGACTGCCCCGTGGTGATGTTGCTGGTGGTGGCGGCGGGGTTCGCGAGGTCGGCGGTGAAACGCTCGCTGGGACCGTAGCTGCGCGCGGTGGATTTGACAGTCGACGTGTCGCCGCCGACGACCTGCGGGCCGGAGCCGGTGCGAACGTCAAGCAAAAGCCCGAGCAGCGGCGACGCTGAAAGCACCGGGTGGCTGATCTCGACCGGATGCGATTTGCCGTAGCCCCAGTGGGTGAGGTCGGAAGGCGCATGCGCCGCGAGACCCCGCGTTACGGAAGCGGTCAGCAGGTCGTTCCA
This sequence comes from uncultured Granulicella sp., assembly GCA_937871785.1. Classification (GTDB taxonomy): domain Bacteria; phylum Acidobacteriota; class Terriglobia; order Terriglobales; family Acidobacteriaceae; genus Granulicella. The sequence goes on along the minus strand of CALMON010000206.1, from coordinate 9,214 downwards.
GTTGGCGACGCCGTTCGGCAGCCAGCGTGCGGGCTCCAGCAGCACAAGCTGCTCAAGCGCGTAGGACGACTCGCCCCAACTGTAGAGCCGGGCGAGCTCCTCGGGTTTGGCCGCGCTCTTTTCGCCGAGAGCCTTATCGTGTTCGGCGACTTTCGCGGCGATCAGGTAGCCGAGCAGGTCGGCGCGGGTGGCGCTGACGATGTTCGCGGCAACCGAATTGGCGGTGACCTCGCCGTTCCAGGAGCGGAGAAGATCGGCGGCCTGCAGCAGGCGTTTGGTGGGGTGCGCATCGTCGCGGCGGGCGGTCTGGTCGAGCGCGTAGGCCAGCCGGTGAGCCAGCGCGAGATCGAGCTCGGAGTGGATGTCCATCTGCGTGCGCAGCATGTCGGCGGGAGTGAGGCCGGTGCGGGTGCTGAGCAGCTTGTTGATGCGCTCGACCCGGTACGGCGAGATCCAGTCGGACGTGATGGCGTAGGGGTAACCGTCAGGAGTGACGCGGGCGTTGGCCGTGGCGAGCACGCCGCTGGCCGGATCGGTGACGGTGGGAAGGGCTTCATACGGAATGTAGCCGGACCACACGGCGGCAAGGTCGGAGGAGTCGACCGGAACGGACGGTATGGGCGAGCCGATGGTGTAGTGCGGAGGCGGCGGCGGAGCGGGAACGCCTGTGTCGACGGCGTTTTTGGCGGGAGCGGGAGGCGATTTCGGGATCGGCCTGAGTCGGCGAGAAGCCGCCGTCGGTGCCGACACGGCCTCGGGACCAGATCGGCGACGCCGGGGGCGAAAGGCAGCAAGCGTTAGACGGGCAGCGAGGCTGGAGGGGTCGGGTGCGAGACGGGCGGAGTCGCCGGCGTTGTCGTCGTCGTCGTCTGGATCGTTGCCGTTGCTTGTCGGCAAGTCTGCGGGTGGAGCGATTGCGTGCTGGATGGCGGGTCCGCGGATGGGGATGCGGCCGAGAGCATGGAAGCCGATGTGATTCTCGTCATCGGCGTAGACCACCGACAGCGACGGCCCGCCGAGCGGCTGAAGCGCGGCGGCCAGCGCGGTGCCGTTGGCGGCAATGTCGGCGGCGTAAAACGGCTCGGTGAGCGTGGACGGGTCGTACACGTTCCAGAGCAGGGCGAGCGTGCGGTGCTCGGAAGGGTAAAGCGGTGTGATGATGGGCGTTTCAACCGTTGTGTCGCCGATAGCGTGGTTGGTGGTCTCCACGTCGAGGTTGACGTCGCGCCCGCCCTTCACGCGGATCAGCTCGGCGTGGTGCTCGACCGGCGACCAGGAGCCGTCGGGGTGCTGAAATTCCGTGGCGGTCTTGTCAGCGCCAGACGCGCGGGTGTGTTCAATGTAGACGTCCTGCACGTCCGCGAGCAGGTTCGTGAAGCCCCAGGCGATATGCGCGTTACGGCCCACGATGATGAAGGGCGTTCCCGGCAGGCTGAGGCCGGTGACGTCCAGGGTACCGCCTGAGGCGTAAAGCGAGGCCTCGTACCAGATGTCGGGCAACGCGAGCGCAAGGTGCATATCGTTCGATACAAGCGGCATGCCGCTGGCCGAACGCCTGCCGGCGACGGCCCAGTTGTTGGACCCGCTGCGGCAGCCTTCGCAGGTTTGCTGGAAAGTTGTGGCGCGTGCCTCAAGCAGGTCTTGCGGGCTGACTGCGGGCAGGCTTATTGCGGGAGGTTTGACGGAGGGCGGCCGCAGGCGGCTTTGCGAGTCGTCGAGTGGGATCTGTAGGATTTCCGGCTTGGGACTGGTGAGGTCGGGACCGGCCTCGCCGGGGGGGTGATCGCGCCAGGAGCCGACGGGGTACAGGTCGGCCATGAGCTCGGGCGCGAGGTGCCCGGCAAGGGTTTCGCGGGCGAGCTTGGTGGGGTACTCGGTGGCGAGGTCCTGGTTCATCGCAAGCGACACGAGCAGCGAATCGCGCGGCGTCCATGGGCGGGGCCTGTAGCCGAGCAGGCTGAACTCGACGGGCAGGTGGGTGGCGGGGCTTTCGATAAAGGCGTTGACGCCGCGGGCGTAGGCTTCAAGCTGGTGGAGCTGGTCGGGCGGCAGGGTGCCGAGCGCGCGGTCGGCAGCGGCGCGCAGGCGCAGGGTGCGCTGGGTGCGGTCGTGCGGGATCAGCTTTGCGCCGAGAATTTCGGCGAGTTCGCCGGCGGCATGGCGGCGAAGGGCGTCCATCTGCCATAGACGATCCTGCGATGTGACGAAGCCCTGGGCGAAAAGCAGATCGTCAAGATTCGCCGCCTGGATCGAGGGGACTCCGTGGCTGTCGCGGGCAACGGTGACCGTCGAGGACAGGCCGGCGACGTGGAGGGAGCCGTCAAGCTGCGGAAGACTCGCGGTGAGCGCGTGGCGCAGCGTAAGGGCGTACACGATGGCGGCGACGAGGCAAAGGACGACCAGAACGCCACCGACGCGCGCCACGCGGCGCAACAGGCGGCGGGTGCGCGGGTGCAGCGGATGGCGGCGCGGGGCGCCTTCGCGGCGGGCGCGGTTGATGCGATCGAAGATGTTTTCAGGGCGCGTGGAGGCTGGCGGCGAAGCGGGCCTGCGCTCGGCGCGATGGGCAAGCAGGCGCGACTCTTCGTCGTGAGGAGTGTCGCTGCCGGGGGAAACTGGATCGGGCGGTGTGAGGCTCATTGCGCTGTGTCGATTTTAGTGCGTGGGGCTGAGGATGAGGGCGGCTTGTTCCTCCGCAGCGTTCCCAGGGGTAGCCCTATCTGTCCCGCTTCATGGGACGGGTGGGGCGGACCGCAACGCCTGCGCCGGAGGAACCCACCCATCGCAGAAACGCGATGGATGGTGCACCCTGATGTGCAGGTGTCCGGAAAGGGCGCTAGCTCGCTTAAGCGAGGATCTCGTGCGTGTGCGGGTCTTCGCGTTCGGGCGAAGGCTGCGTGCCGCGCCTGGCGGTGTAGCGGCAGATCAGCACCGTCAGCAGTAGCGCGAGCATCACGAAGACGCTGCCTTCGGGTCCGTCGGCCCCGCCCGACAGTAGCGGCTTACCCGCCGGATGCGTGACGAACAGGCGCCCTTCGGAAATGTTGCCGCTGTCGGCGACGCCGAACAGAAAGCTTTGCGCCCAGTCCCAGGCCATGTGCCAGCCGATGCCCCACCACAGCGAACCCGTCCACCAAAGGGTGTAGCTGAGCGTCATGCCGGCCAGAAAGACCGCGAAGATGCCGAAAGGGTTTTCGCCACCATTGCCGAGGTGCGCCACGGCGAAAAGGGTGGAAAGCAGTGTCGCCGCGATCCAGAAAGCGACGGCGCGCGGGTCGGTCGCGGAAACGCGCTCGGCGAGCCCCCAAACGCCGCGCATTAGCGTGTACTGGATGTAGCCGCGGAACTCATACTCTTCCGCAAAGCCGACGAACAGGAACGCCAGCAGCCAGTAGACTCCGGAAACCACGGCGGCGCCGCCGTGAACGTTCTGGCTATCAAAGACAAGAAGGTGAAGACTGCGGAGAATCGCGACCAGACCGGCGAGCAAGGCCGCTCCGGCGAGCGCTCCGGGAACGACATCCGCCAGGCGATTTGGGCCGATGCCGTAGACCCGCAGCTTCCGCTTCTCACCCTTCGCAAAGACGAAGCAGATGGCGAACAGCGCGAAGAACGAGAACGCATCCTCCACGACTACGAAGCCGGGGGTGAAGGGAATCGTGATGTGCTGCTTGGGCGCACCCGGATGCGTTTGCGCGTAGGTTCGTGCGCGCATCACGTCCGGCAGGTGTCCGGAAGAGGCGATCGCCAGGAAGCCCGCGACGGACGCGACGATCAGGAACAGGACAACAAAGATCAGGATGCCCCAGCCCGCGCGCAGCCCAAAGCGGCCTGTCCAGAAGCCGTCTCCGGGGGCCGAGGAGACGTTAGTCGACTTGGCAGAAGAAAGTGCATCAGTGGGTTCCATCGGGCCTCTTTTCGCCTAAGCATACGCGAGAGAGCCGCTGGTGGTTCCACCTTGCCATCGGTTTACGGTTTGGCGAACAGCGCCAGCCGGGTGACGTCGTTGAAGATCACAAAGGCCGCAAAGGCGATCAGGCACACAAGCGCCACCTGATACACGCGCTCCTTGATCCGCTGGTTCAGGTCGCGGCGCATCGCGCTTTCAATGGCGAGGAACAGGATCATGCCGCCGTCGAGGATGGGAATCGGCAGCAGGTTGAAGATGCCAAGGTTGATCGAGATAAACGCCATCAGCTCGACAATCGGGTTCCAACCCTGTTGCTGAAACGCCTGATGGACCTGCTGGCCGATGCCGATGGGACCGGAAACGGACTTGACCGAAACGCGCTGCGTAAACATGCCCTTCAGCACGTCGACGATGAGCGATGCGTCTTTGAGGCTGCGCGTGACGCCCTGACCGATGGCCGCGCCCGCCGAAAGATTGTGGACCACCACCGGCACCGGCATGGGAGCGAAGCCGATCTGGTAGGCCTTCGTACCGTTGGGCCGGTCGACAAGCTCCGGCGTGACATGGAGCAACACGGGCTGGCCGTTGCGCAGGATGTGCAACTCAATGGGCTTGCCGGCCTGGTCCTGTAGGTAGGGAACGAGCGCGGAAACCGAGTGCGGCGAATAATCGTTGAAGGCGACCAGCGCGTCGCCGGGCTGCATGCCTGCCTTGGCTCCGGGCATGTTCGCGGAAACCGATCCGCTTGCCGGCGAAACCTGCAGCGGAGCGTTCTGCTCGCGCGGAACGAGGCCGAACTTGAAGGGGTCGAAGGTCTCAGGACCCCCTGCCGTCCAGGTAAGGGGAAGAGTGGTGTCGACCTGATGCCCGTTGTGCAGGTAGGAGAACGGGACGGGGTGGTTCAGGTGCAGCAGAGCGTCGTCGAGCGTGTCTTCCCAGGTGGGGTTGGTAAAGCGGTCGAAGCGAACGATGGTGTCGCCCGCCTGGAAGCCGGTGGCGGCGACGGGCGTGTTCAACGGAACATAGTCGGCAACGGCCGCGCCGGTGCGGTAGGCTTCAATTTCGTTGTGGAACAGGCCGAGGCCGAACAGCAGGAAAAACGTGAGAATGAAGTTGGCTACAGGACCCGCAAACGCGATGATGATGCGCTGCCAGCGCGGATGGCCGTTGAACTCGTCCGTGTTCCAGGCGCCTTCTTCGGGTTCAGAGCCGATGGCGTCGCCGGCCATCTTCACGTAGCCGCCGAGAGGAAGAGCGGAAACCCGGTAGTCGGTATCGCCGCGGCGGAAGCCGAACAAGCGCGGGCCGAAGCCGATCGAAAACGTTTCGACGCGCACACCGCACAGCTTGGCGGCGGCAAAATGGCCGAACTCGTGGATGAGCACCATGATGCCCAGGACGACTAGAAGCTCAAGTACCGTGGGAATGAGATCGTGACTGATGTGCATGAGGGCGCGGGGAACCTTTGTGACGTCTGTGGCGAACTGACCGGCGAAACGGCGGAGCTACGGAGCGATCTGCTCGCGAGCGGTTTGCCGGGCGTGGGCGTCGAGCAGAAGAACCTCCTGTATGGACGCGGGCGCCTCTGCCGTGGTGAGCGCGAGCACATCTTCGATTGTACGACCGATGCCGTTGAAGGGCAGGCGGCCGGCCAGGAAGGCTTCGACGGCGACCTCGTCGGCGGCGTTGAGCGCGATGCAGTGGGCCTGGCTGGCGGCGGCGGCCTCGTAGGCGAGGCGCAGGCAGGGAAAGCGGGCGAAGTCGGGCGGCTGGAAGGTGAGCTGCGAAAGTGCGGTCATGTCGAAGGTGAGGGGCGTTTTGCCTTCAACGGCCAGGCGGTCGGGGTAGGCGAGCGCGTAGAGGATAGGCAGGCGCATGTCGGTGACCGAGATTTGCGCAAGAATAGACCCGTCCTGGAATTCCACAAGCGAGTGAATCGTCGACTGGGGGTGTACGGTGACCTTGACGCGGTCGGGCGGAAGCGCGAAGAGCTTGCAGGCTTCGATGATTTCGAGACCCTTATTGAGCATGGTCGCGGAGTCGACCGTGATGCGCTGGCCCATGACCCAGGTGGGGTGCTTGAGCGCCTGCGCCGGGGTGATGCTGGCGAAGTCAGCGAGAGGCGTGTTGCGGAAGGGCCCACCGGAGGCCGTGAGCCAGATCTGCTTGACTTCTGCCGCGGTGCCGCCGCGCAGGCACTGGTCGATGGCATTGTGTTCGGAGTCGATCGGCAGCAGCGGGACATTCTTCTGCCTCGCCGCAGCGAGGATGAGGTCGCCAGCGGCTACGAGGGATTCTTTGTTCGCCAGGCCGATGGTCTTGCCAGCCTGAATCGCAGCGTAGGTTGCTTCCAGCCCTGCGACGCCGACGATAGCCGACACCACGAAGTCGACTTCCGGCAGGGTGGCGACGCGGACGGTTCCGGCTGTGCCGTGAAGCACTTCAGTACCGGTGATACCGGCGGCCCTGAGCCTTTGGGAAAGGTCACCGGCAGCTTGTTCGGTGGCCATCGAAACGACCTGCGGACGCCAGCGGCTGGTCTGTGCGAAAGCGATATCGACATTGACACCGGCGGCAAACGCCACCGGCGCGAAGCGGTCGGGGTACGACTCGCAGATGCTCAGGGTGCTCTGGCCAATGGAACCGGTGGAGCCGAGGAGGGCTATATGTTTCACTGGGCTATTTTCGCAGATCGGCTGACCATGGAAGTCGGGTGTCAGGCCATAAGAGCGCCTGATACGTTCTTCCAGTACGGCGACGCGTTCGCGCACGTCCGGGAGTTGACGAACCATCGACGTCAGGTCGGCTATTTTCTCCAGAACCAGGTCGGACTTTCGTCGACTCCTGCAAATCGGTCATCCATTCGTCATGGAGAGTTTGAACGGCTTGGGTCTGCTTTTCTTTGCATGCTTTGATTTCGGCGCGAAGCGAATCGACGAGCACCTGCGTTTCCCGGCGATTTGCCGCAAATGCGGTCCCGCTTTCACGACATACAGAAGCGAACTCGGCTGTTATTTCACGGCGGTGCGACTCAACGTCGATCTTTGTCGCTTTTGGATCGGGGACGACGAGGTCCTGGACAACCTCGCGGAGCGACTCGACGGCGTTTCTCGGCGTGCTCGCGGTCAGGGGCTCGCCGTCAGTTTACTCCAGAGCTTTCAAAAGATGCCCATGGAGAAGTACTCCTTGAGCGCGATGGCGAACCAGCAGACCGGGGCCGCCAGCAGCAGGGCGTCGATGCGGTCGAGTACGCCGCCGTGGCCGGGCAGCAGCGTGCCGGAGTCCTTGACGTTGGCTCCGCGCTTCAAGGCCGACTCCAGCAGGTCGCCTAGCTGGGCCGCGATGTTCAGAACGACGGCCAGCAGCAACGACTGCCACCAGGGTTCCGTCGTGTGGAGCTTCGTGAAATTCGAGCCGTGCCGCGACAGCAGTTCGCCCGCGCCCACCAGCGCCATGCCGAACAGAACGCTCGCGACGACGGAGGCGGCTGTGCCTTCCCAGGTTTTATTGGGCGACAGCGACGAGAGTTTGTGGCGGCCAAAGCGCTTGCCGATGTACAGAGCCGCGATGTCTCCGGACCACACGCAGAGGCACAGAAACAGCAGCAGCGCAGGGCCGTCTTCCTGCGACCAGAGCTTGGGGATCAGGGTCAGCGGGTAGGCGATGTAGAGCAGCAGAAACAGGCCCGAGGCGGTTTCGGAAAGCACGCGGTCGAGTGGTGTGCGGAAGGCGTTCCAGGTAAATAGCAGCAGGGTGGCGGCGGAGACCGCCATAATCGTGTCGTCGGGCAGATGGTAGACGACAAAAAAGAACAGGACGACGGCGGCGGCCATCCACCACAGCGGAATGGGTGCGTCGGACGCAGCGGCCAGGCCGCGAAACTCATAGGCCGCCAGCAGCGCGACCAGCGCCGCGAAGACGGTGATCATCCACGGCGCGCCGTACAGCACCAGCGCAACGACAGCGACGATAAGGACCGTGGCGGTAAGAATGCGTTTCATGAGTTTCGGTTCCCGGTAAGCATACACGGCGGGCTCGCGTCCGCAGACGCAAATGTGCGCGCCGGGACGCGCGCAGACGGGAACGCACTGCGTCGCTATTCGGAAGCATCGTGATCGGGCCACGGCGGGGGAAAGCGACGCTTCGGCGGCGGAAGGACGCCTTTGTCCAAACGAGTTCGTAGACGAAGCGCGAACGACTAGCGGCGCAGCACCCGGTCCGGGTTCAGATTGGTGGCGATCTCTTCCGCCACCTCTTCGGCCGGTTCGAGCACGCTGGACAGGTCCTCGTCGCTGGTCTCGTTGAGACCACCGAATCGACGCTCGCGCTGCTGGTACGCCTGCAGCGCTTCCAGCAGATGGGGTCCGCGGAAGTCCGGCCAAAGGCGGTCGGTGACGAAGATTTCCGCGTAGGCGATCTGCCAGAGCAGAAAATTCGAGATGCGCTGTTCGCCGCTGGTGCGGATGACGAGGTCGGGATCGGGCATGTGCGCCGTGTACAGGTTGGCGCTCAACTCGGGCTCGCCGAACCGCGCGCGGATCGCGTCCTCGGTTCCTTCGGCGGCGAGCATATCTTCGAGCGATATGCCACGGCTCTGCGCTTCGGCCAGCATGTTGCGCAGAATGGTCCGCGCGGAGTCGGCAATCTCCGACCGCGAGCCGTAGTTGAGCGCCAGTGTCAGGGTGGTGCCGGTGTTGTGGGCGGTTTCGGCTTCGGCCCAGCGCATGGTTTCCTGTACGTCTTCAGGCAACTCCGCGGTACGGCCGATGTAGGCCATGCGGATGTTGTTGTCGTTCATGCGCTTGACGTTCGACACCAGGTAACTGCGCAGCAGCTTCATCAGGAAGCCGACTTCGTGCTTGGGCCGGCGCAGATTGTTTTCGAGCGAAAACGCATACAGCGTGAGCCACGGCAGATCGATGCGGGACGCCGTTTCGACCACGTACTGCACCGATTCGGCGCCCTGCTGGTGGCCTAAAAAGCGCTTCAGCGCACGCTTGCCGGCCCAGCGGCCGTTGCCGTCCATGATGATGGCGACGTGTTGCGGCAGGCGTGCGGGGTCAAGCTGGTCAAAGATCGCACGCTCTTCGGGAGCAAGCTCGTGCACCCGGTTGGAGCGCTGGTACGGACGGGATGAAGTCGATTCGCGCACAGGGTAGCTCGCTCCTATGACGATAAAGCAGGAAGCACGGATTGGGAAACAAGGATCGGCAAACGAAAACGAAGATGAGCGGGGGAAGAGCCGCTTCACTTTGTATTGTAAAGTAATGTACGCCGCTGTCAAGCGCAAAGAAAAAGGCACCG
>CALMON010000205.1 GCA_937871785.1 uncultured Granulicella sp. | reverse complement strand
CAGGCAGGTTGATGGTTTGAACGCGATCCGGACCGGTGGAGATCATGCCGATTTTCGCGCCACTCTCACGCTCCAGAAAGTTGAGGTAATCCTTGGCGAGTTGCGGAAGCTGATCGAAATCGGTGATGCCTTCGGTCGGCGCCATCCAGCCCTTCAGGGTGGTGTAGATCGGCTGGATCGACTTGAAACCGCGGTTGTCGGCAGGGATCACATCAGTCACTTTGCCGTCGATTTTGTAGCCGGTGCAGACCGGGATTTCCGGGCACTCGTCCATCACGTCCATCTTGGTGACGACGAGCCACTCGGTCGCGTTAACCATGTTCGAGTAACGCAGCAGCGGGATATCGAGCCAGCCGCAGCGGCGCGGACGGCCGGTGACGGCGCCGAATTCCTTGCCGCGGGCGCGCAGAAGCTCGCCGGAGTGGTCGGAGATTTCCGTCGGGAACGGGCCTTCGCCGACGCGCGTGACATACGCTTTGGTCACGCCGATCACCGTGCCGATGCGCGTGGGACCCACGCCGGTTCCGGTCACCGCCCCCCCCGACGTGGAGGAGGATGACCTTAGAAATGGATAGGTTCCGTGGTCTATATCGAGCAGCGCTCCCTGCGCGCCTTCAAACATCACGTTCTGGCCCTCGTCCATGGCGTGGTTCAGCAGGTAGGCGGTGTCGGTGACGAACGGCGCGATCTGCTCGGCGTAGCGCGCGTACTCCTCGTACATCTGCTTGGGGTCGAGCGGTTCGGTGCCGAACAGCGCGTGGGCGATCGTGTTTTTCTCGTGGCAGGCGTTGTTGATGTGCGTGCGCAACAGCGAGTTGTTGAGCAGGTCGACGATGCGAAGGCCGTTGCGGTGAATTTTGTCCTCATAGGCCGGGCCGATACCGCGGCGCGTCGTCCCGATGGTCTGGCGACCGGGCGCGGTTTCCGCCGCGAGCTCGATCATGCGGTGGTACGGCAGGATCACCTGCGCGCGGTTCGAAATAAAGAGCTGCTTTTCCGCGGGATCGTAGGCGGGAAGGCCGGCGTCCTTGAGCTTCTTGACTTCAGCGAGGAAGGCGGCGGGGTCCAGCACGACACCGTTGCCGATAACGCCCTTGCAGCCGGGCCGCAGGACGCCGCACGGAATCAGTTGCAGCACGATCTTTTTGCCGTGGATGATGACCGTGTGGCCGGCGTTATGGCCGCCGGCGTAGCGTGCGACGATATCGAACTTTTCGCTCAGGACATCGACGATTTTGCCTTTGCCCTCGTCGCCCCATTGGGCTCCGAGGATCACGGCGGACTTGCGTTTTGTGCTCAAGGGTAGGTGGCTCCGGCGAGGAGGTGCGCGGAGAGCTTTGGCTCAGGAACTCGCGCCCATGGGTCATTTTATACTGCGGCCAAGGTGCCGGCGAAGAGAGTGGCTGTGTGCGAGACAACGCGGCAGCGGGTTCCGGCATTTATCTCCTTACAGCTTGCGCTATACAGCTTTTCCAGATAGGCACGACGGGCAATACCAGAGACGTGAGAACGAGGGTACGTGGGAGCATCGTCCAATCTGTCGGAGTTGACCGTCACCTGCCGGCAGTGCGGAAGCGCAGGCATGGAGCGGTTGGGCCCCCGCGAATATCGCTGCACGCATTGCGGGGCCATCACGGTCGTCAGCCAGGACCAGGCAGACAAGATCGCCGCGCCACCGATGTTTGGTTCGTCCTACACGTCCAGCACCACGTCGTCCTCCTCCGGCGGGACGACCAACACGGTCACCTCGTCTTCGACCTCGTACCTCAAATCCACTTCGACGACGCAGGGCAACAGCAGCTCCGGTAAGGGCCTTCTGCTATTTGCGGCGATCGTCGCGGTCGTGGCATACAGCATCTTTGGCGGGTCGTCTTCGAGCTCTTCGAGCAGCAGTACAAGCTCGAGCACGACGCCGCCTCCGGTGCCCATCGAAAAAGTGACGATGGGCGGCTTTCAGTGGATGAATGACCCCAATGCCAGCGTCGCCAGCGGCCATTACGTGGCGCTGATTACAAACAAGAGCGCTTGGCCGATCACCGTGCCGCGCTATTCCATGACGATGTACGTCCACGGCATCAAAGGCGCCACCGCAAATTCTGAAGTCCCCGTAGACCGGCTGCTTCCGGGCGAATACGAGCCGATCAGCTTTGCGTTCCAAACCCCGGAAGATGATGCGCGCAATGAAATTGCCGACCCGGACTCCGCCCCGCGCAGCACGGCTGCGGTAGGTAGCTTCAGCCTGGCGCAGACACAGCTTGTGCGCGAACAGGGCAAACCGGGCTACAGGGTCGTGGGCGTGGTGACGAACAAGGGAAATACGTCCGTCGCGAGCGCCGAGGTAATGGTCATGCTGTTTGGGGCAGGCCACTCGCTGCTGGGCTTTGGCCGCGGGTACACGCACGGGTTGAGCGCCGGCGAGCGCGCCGCGATAGAGGTCGCTATTCCGGTCAACAATATCAATCCCGTAACGTCGTTTGAGTACCTGATCGACGGCACGCCGGAAAGCGGCCAATAATGGCGACCACCTACAAGTGCGCCTATTGCGGATCTCAGCAGACCTATGACGGCAGCGGCGCACGAGTTTGCCAGCACTGCGGAGCGACGCAGCCGGAAAAAAACTCGTCGGGAAGTCTGACGACGCCCGCGGTACCCAAAGCAAGGACCTGGCCGTGGGTAGTAATTGCCGTTCTGCTAACCGGCTTGGTCGGCGCAGTTTTGCTGGGACACCACATCAACTCTACGAGCGGCGGTACGCGCGCGGATGGGCCTGCGCCCATCGTAAAAACGCGCCTCGTGGTCGTGAACTCGCCGCAGGTGCGCGTGGTGGACGCGGGGTCGGACCTTTCGGTGCTTGATCTGCTGCGCAGTTCGCCGGCAAACCAAGCGACGCTGTTTCCTACGCAGAACCTTACGCCGACGCAGCTCCGGCCCATGAAGGACATCGACGGCAAGCTCTATTACGTGGGCGAGGTGACGAACCGCAGCGCGACGGAGGTAGCGATCGCTCCGACGCTTGAAGTTTCTGTGTTGAAAGGGACGAAGACGATCGAAAGCACGGAGCTAAATTTTTCCGACTTGCCACCCGGTGCGAGTTCCCCAGCGTTCTTCAGTTGGGACGGCAATACGACTGACTTCAACCACATCGTGTTTCGCTGGAAGCCCGTGCAGGGCTACCCGGCCGCGGAGCCGCGCCACCCAAGGCTGACCACCACAATCACCGATAAGAAGCTGACTCCCGGAACCGTCGAAATCAACTTTACTTACACCTACCACTACACTAACGCCGAGGTAAAAGGCACTGTCACCAACCGCGGCGACGCCACAGCCAAGGGCATGCAGCTGTACCTGACGCTGCATGACGCACAGGGTCGCGTAACAGGGTTCAAAGAAAAAGATATGGCCTCCATGGCACCGGGCGAAACGGTTTCCTACGATATCGACGCCGACCAATGGGACGCTCCGATCGCGAGCATCGACGTAACCGCCTTTGCGGCCACACCGATCCTGGTGAAGTAACGGACAGGGCTGTACGAGCAGGTAGCAAACGCAGCAAAGTACGTGGAGGTTTGTGATGGACGAGTTTCCTTCTAGCCAGCCTTCGACCGGCACCGCCGCTATGGACGTGCCTCCTCCTCTTCCCGTTTCCGCACCTGAAGCGGTTCCACTGCATGGCATCGCCTCGGACCCGGCGTCCGCAGTTTTGCCACCGTTCCCTGGTGAACCGTTTCCGGCGGGAAGGGTTGCGGCGGAAATTGAGTCTGTTCCCGCGGCTGCGGTCGATGGGGTGCGACGAGTGCCTTCGGCCGGCGAAGCAGGCGATGGGTACGGTCCCATCCGCGGCGTTACCGTAGGGTACGAAACCGGAGCAATGGCCGCTCGGGAAGACGATCTGACCCGCGTCGCTCGCCGCGGAGCGGTTCGCGGGCAGGCCTTGGCGGCCATGTTGTTCGTCGTAGCGCTGCTACCGCCAATCATCCTTTGCCTGTTGTACGGGCTTTCGCACCGCGCCGACCAGATACCGTATGCTTCGCTGTGGGCCTGGGGTGCCGGCGTCATTGCGCTGCTGCTAACCGCGCGCGTCACCGCCGTTGCGATCATGCGGCCAGGAGCGCGCAGCGGTTTGACGGTACCACTCGCGTCGGTGATCTGCTTTCTCCTGATACCGAGCGCGGTGGTCCTCTATATGGAGTTGGCGGCAGGGCGCACCACGTTCGAAATGGGCGTCACCGGCATGGTGCTGTACGCCGTGGCGGCAATCGCGCTGTTGATGGTGTCGCTGACGCTGGCCCCGCTCGAGCAGGAGGCCGCATGATCCGTTCTTTGCTGCTGGCCGCAGTGCTGACGTTGACCGCTGCCGCTGGTCTGCCGGCGCAACAGCATCGTCCTTCCGGAGTGTGCAGCGTAAAAGGTGGGCTGGATACGCTTATTCTGAACCTGAAACCGGGCCGGCACCTCGTGTTTCAGCAGCAACCCGTCAGCATGGACCAGATAGGCCCGGCGGTCGCCAGGGCTGAGCGGGGCGGCACGCTGAAGCCGGTGTATATTGTTGCGGAAAGTGATGTCATGTTTGGCGATCTAACGGAGCTCATTGGTCGCCTGCAGGACGCCGTGCCAAATCTGCAGATCGCTACCATGCAGCCGCCGGACGGCAAAGGATCTTCGCCGAATGCGTTTCGTTGCACTCCCCTGGGAGCGACAACGGCGACAACCACGTTTTTACAGAAGATTCCCTTGCCTGCCCGGTAACTAAGAGCCGTGTCGGGTGCAGGCGGCGCTTGGTTCCATCTGGCTGTGCACCAGATGGTCGACTTCCGAGGAGAAACGATGCCGAACAGCAGAACGATGCGAAGGCTGGTGTTGGGTTGGGGACTCTGCCTGCTGTCGTGGAGCGCGACGCGGGCGCAGGAGTCCGGCATCGGAGCGCCGACGGCCGGGGGAGGATCGCGGGTCGTTGTTTCTCCGGCAGCCGCGAAACCGGCGGCGCGGCCGGCGACGGCCCGGTCGACAAAGGGCGCGGCTTCGGTGTCATCGGGAACGACGGGCGGCCTCGCGACCCTGACGGAGGCGGAGTTGACCACGCTGATCGTCAAGCGGCAGCCGGCTGTGTACCCGCAGTTCTACCGCAACATGAAGATGACCGGCAGCGTGAAGGTAACGCTTGATCTTGCGACCGACGGCACCCTGATGCGCGCCGACGCCGTAGATGGCCCGGAGGAGCTATATGCCGCGGCCATCATCGCCATTCAGACGTGGCAGTTTGCGCCCTACACCCGCAATGGGCAGCGCGTTCCGGTGCGTAGCGTCGTTCACTTCAACTTCACCGACCCGGCGAAAGGAACGTCCGACTGATGGTTCCTTTCGGGTGGAAATGCAGCGTTCTCCTGACCGTCGCTGTCGCCTTCATTGTTGGCCCCGGCACGCTGGCGGCACAGTCGCGCATCGGCGGATCGCAGACGAGCAACACGCATGTGGCGGCCGACGATACGTCCACCACCACGGCGAACACCAGCCCATCGGGGGCGGCCCATGCGGCAGTTAAGTCGCACGCGGCCGCCACACCGGCCGCCCCGGTTCACGAGTCGATCGCACCCCTGAACACCACCTTGCCTACCGACCCGAACACGCCGATCGAGGTCTCCGAAGCAGGCCTGAAAACCCTGGTACTGCACAAGGAGCCGGCCGTGTATCCGGAGTTGGCGCGGCGCGTCCACGCCAAAGGGGCCATCGTGCTGGACGTCGTGATCGATCAGCAAGGCAATGTCCAGACAGCCGACCCGATCGGCGCGGAAGACCTCGCCGGCGCGTGCATGGACGCGATCAGCCTGTGGAAGTTCAAGCCCTATATCTACAAGGGGCAGCCGTGGAAAATGCGCGGCCCTGTGCGCTTCCTGTTTTTGAATCCGGCAAAAGGGACAGCGGAGTCATGTGCCGAGCAGGCGCTATGCCGTCGCGGTCAGCTCCAGTTGCTCGCTGTGGTGCTCGTCGAGAAACGGCGAAAAGTGGGTGCGGCAGCGAGCTTCATACAGACCCGTGGCTCCAACGATGACGAGCTCCTGCGACTGTCCCAGCCGCTGCGTGTGAATCGCGCTTTGGCCGCACACCATGCAAACGGCCGAAAGCTTGGTCACCTTGTCGGCCATAGCCATGAGGTGGGGCACGGGACCGAAAGGCTCGGCGGTGAAGGTCATGTCGAGCCCGGCGGCGAGCACGCGCTTGCCGAGCGCGACCAGCTCCGTCGCAAGGGGCACAATGGCCCCTGAAAGAAACTGCACCTCGTCGAGCCCAACGACTTCCACGGCGTGGAGCATCGGAAACAGCCGCGCGCGCAGGTCTTCGACGTTCCGGATAACTTCGGCCTCGTGCGTTTGCTGCGAGTGCGACGCGATGGCGGTGCGATGGTAGCGCAGGTCGATGTCGGGTTTGAAGCAGGCGACGCGCTGCCGGGCGATGCGCGCGCGCTTCAATCGGCGAATCAGTTCTTCGGACTTGCCGGAAAACATGGGGCCGGTAATGACTTCCAGAACGCCGGGGGTGGGGCAGGGTTGTTGTTGCATGGGGAGCGCGCGCCTTTGCCGGTGAGGTGAGACCCCATAGTACCGGGGGAGCGGCGGTGGATAATCCTGCCCTTTCCAGTTGTGCTGTGCACCCTAGCGTCGGCGTTGAGTCTTTCGCCAGGTAAAAAGCCGCGTAGTTCCCGCAAGCTGGCGTATCCTGCTGTTGGAAACGCTTCCAGAAAACGACGGAGAACGACATGCGGGCAGGTTGGCTGGCGGTAGCGGCATTGGGGATGAGTCTGGCGACAGCGGCGGCGGGCGCGGCCAAGCCGGATGTGACAACGGCGATGATCAAGAACGGCGCGGGCGACGACGTCGGCAAGGCAACGTTCAAGACCGTAAAGAAGGGCGTCAAGGTCAAGATCGAGCTCAAAAACCTGCCGATCGGCGTCCATGCGGTGCATATTCACCAGAATGCCGTGTGCGAAGGCCCGGACTTCAAGTCGGCCGGGCCGCACTTCAACCCGGACGCGAAGCAGCATGGGTTCGACAACCCGGCGGGCCACCACAACGGCGACATCCCGGGCAACGTGACTGTAGGGGAGAATCACATGGGCGAGGCGGAATTTGTGCTCGCGAGCGTGTCGCTCGACCGGTCGGCACCCAACTCGCTGTTTCTGAACGGCGGAACCTCCCTCGTGGTGCACGAAAAAGCGGACGACATGAAAACCGACCCCAGCGGCGCGAGCGGCAACCGCATTGCCTGCGGTCTGATTCAGTAAGCGCGGTGCGGGTACGTCCGCTTCGGAAGCCGGTGAGGGAACCGCGCGCCCCCAGCCTGCGTAGAAGGGTGCATGGGCGCGACGATACTTCCGGCATTGTTTGAAGGACACAGGCCGATGTGGGGAACGCGCAGCGAACCGCGGCCGTTGCCGCTGAAAAGCCCGCCCGACGCTGCGCCGGTGCGGCAGCCCGGGGCGACGCCGGATGCGGCGACGAGCTCTCGCCGCGACGCCTTGCTGTTGCGTCATGAAGGGCCGCAGCCGGACGCGGCACAGGCCGCCGAGCGCGCGACGCAACAGCCGCCGGTACCGACGGGTGATGATCTCCGCACCTCACCGCTTACAGCCGACCGTGCGGCAGCGCAGGCCGAAGCTCACCGCATGGCGGCGCTGGCTGCGCGCTGCGTCGCCGGAGACGCGGCTGCCTGGGAAGAACTGGCGCGCACGCAGCACCGCCGAGTGTACGGCCTCTGCTACCGGTTTACCGGCTCGGCGAGTGAGTCCGAAGACCTGACGCAGGACGTTTTCATCAAGATCTTCCGCAATCTCGCCTCCTTCGACCCGGATAAAGGCGCCTTCAACACGTGGCTGACGACGCTGACGCGCAACATGCTGGTGGACAACTACCGCAAGGCGCGGATGGACCGCGTGACCGAGTCGCTGGACGTCCCGATTGGCGACGAAAGCGAAAGCGGCGGGCCAACGCGGCTCGACCGGTTGCCGGACACCGGGCGCACGCAGGAGCAGCATGTGTCTGGGCTTCAGTTGCGCGTGCAGATTCAGGAAGCGCTTCGGCAGGTGTCTCCGGAACTGCGTGAAGCGGTCATCCTGCGCGACCTGGAAGATATGGATTACAAAGACATTGCCGAGGTTCTCGGAGTGCCGGCGGGAACGGTGAAAAGCCGCATCAGTCGCGGGCGCGCGGAGCTGGCGAGGTTGTTGCAACGTTTAGAAGGGCAGGTGATGTAGCGGTGGCTATGGATACCCATTTCGGAGGAAAGCACGGGGCGGCTGTCACGTGCGACGTGTGCGAGGGCATGTGCCTCGACGCGGTAGACGGGACGCTGAGCGCGGCGGAACAGGCGGCGTTTGCGCTTCACATAGCTGGCTGCATCACGTGTGCCGAGCAGTTTGCCGAAGCGCAACGCGGCGCGGCGTGGATGGATATGTTGAAAGTGCATCGGCCGGAGCCGTCGGCGGCGCTGCTCGCGTCCATTCTGGCGAAAACGACCGGAGCCGGAGCTGTAACCGAGGTGACTGGAGCAAGCAGCAACGTCCCGGCGGCGGCACCGCTGCTTCCCTTCCCCGCCATCCAGCTTCCGTCGGTGACGGCGCTGCCTCCGGTGGCGAGCACGGCTCCCCGTGGTGCAGGCAAGCTGCTGCTGTTCGGCCGCAAGCTGGCCGCGACGGCTTCGTTCGGCGACGGCCGAGGGTACCTGCAGCCACGGCTGACGATGACGGCGGCCATGGCCTTCTTTTCGCTTGCGCTGACCATGAACATGACCGGAACGCGCCTGAGCGATCTGCGTCCGGGAGCGCTGCACCGCACCGTTGCGGATGCGGGCGCGAATGCTGTACGGACGTTTCAGGGCATGCGCGTGGTGTATCAGGTGGAGTCGAAAGTCAGCGAGTTGCGGCAGAACGACGGCGGCGACGACGCCGGGCCGCTCGGGGAACGGAGGCCGACGGCCGACTCGCAACCGGTTGCGCCTGCGAAGCCCGAAGGCGACGCTGCTCCGAGCGCGGCGCCCGGGGGCCAGTCCCCCGCGTCTGCACCCGTACCGAAGGGCAGCAGTGAGCTGCGGTTTCCGTTGTCTCCTGAGCCGAAGCGCAGCCCAGGACGGCTACAAACGGAAGTCGCTTGGGACGGTCTACGGTCAGCGAACGATGTGCGGACAACCACGCGGAAGGGAGCCTAGGGCGATGAGCTATGAGTCAGGAAGTGAGTCAGGAAACGACACAGGAAATCAAGCAGCGCGGGTCGGCTTCTGCCAGGATTGCGGCCGCCCCTTGACGCGCGAAACGGCGCGTGCCGTGGGCTCGGGGATGTTTTGCGAGCCGTGCCTGGAGCGCCGGCTGGCGGCGGCGGGAGCCTTTACGGCGCCCCCGGCCAACCCGGCTTCGACAGCGCCGCTTATGCCCGGAGCTTCGCCTGAAGCAGGAACTCAACCCGGAGCAGGACAGCCGGCCTACACGACCGTTCCTCCGGTCGCGGGAGCGGGTTCTGCGGGGCCGGCGCCGCCGGGGTCGGTGCCGCCAGGGTCTGGGCCCCTCGGCTCCATGCCCCTCGGCTCCATGCCGCCCGGGACCATGCCGGCTCTTGGCGGCGACAACCCGAGCCCTGTTCTGGCCGGATTGCTCGGCTTTATCCCCGGAGTGGGTGCTTTTTACAACGGGCAGTTTGCCAAGGGCATCGCTCACCTGGTCATCTTTTTCGTGTTGGAATCGATGTCGCACGTCAGCGAACTGTTTGGCCTGCTCGCGTCGCTCTGGTGTCTGTATCAGGCCTATGAGGCCTACCACACGGCCCGCGCCCGCCGCGAAGGCCGACCGCTGCCGGACCCTTTCGGTCTGAACGACATCGGCGAGCGGATGGGCATCTTCGCCAATTTCCAGGGCGGAGCCTCGCGCCCCTGGGCCGCCCCACCTTCTGGACCGGCAGCACCATCGCCATCCGCCGCAGCCGCACCCGGGACTTCGACCGCCTACACCGCTTCCCCGGGAACGACCGGCGAGTCAGTCCCGCCGGGAACCACAGCGTGGCAGCCCGTGGCGCCCCCCCCGCAAAGCGGCTCCGCAGGATACAGCTCATCATCCGGGACCGGAGCGGCGACGCCACCGGGAACCCCGCCCATCGCCGACCCGGCGTACGCTCCGGTGTTTACACCGCCGGCGGCATCTCCGCCCACGGGTCTGGCGCGCTTTCCAGCCGCGGCGGTATGGCTTATCGGCCTGGGAGTCGTGTTTCTGCTGTTCACCGTGGACTCGGAGCGCTGGAGCATGAAGCACATGGGACCGTTCCTGCTGGCGGCGTTTGCCGTGTGGATCTTTTTGCGCCGTTTGTCCACGACGGGAGGCATACCCGCGGCGGAAGGTGAAGGCCGCAACTACCTTGCGCGCATCGTCCATGCGCTGCGCCTGCCCGCCCTGCTGCTGACGCTGGCCGTCCTGCTGGCCCTGCAAAGCTACAGCGTGGCGTGGCGCGACTCCACCTGGCCCGTGCTGCTGATCGCGTTTGGCGCGCAACTGCTGGCCGAGCGCGCCGTCGGCCGGCCGGTTGCCTTTATCGCCGCCGCCCCGTATGCGGCGGCTGACGCCACCACCGCATCGGTCAACCCGGGGAGCCGCCTTTAATGGGAAACTATACTGCCACACCGCCCCCGCCCTTTGCTCCTC
>CALMON010000204.1:17092-18144 GCA_937871785.1 uncultured Granulicella sp. | reverse complement strand
GACGAAGACGCCCCGTGGGGCGACATCACCTCGCAGACGTTCATCCCCGCCGAGGCCGAACTCACCGCAAATCTTGTCGCGCGTGAACCCGGTGTGCTTAGCGGGGCAGCGGTGTTTACCGCGGCCATGTCGCTCACCGACCCTCGCATCGCGACCCGTTTCCATGCGCGGGATGCGCAGACCTTTGCCAAAGGCGACATTCTCGCCACTGTCACCGGCCCTGCCCGCGGCATCCTGCAAGCCGAGCGCGTCGCCCTCAACTTCACGCAGCGCTTGTCCGGCATCGCGTCCCTCACCGCCGCGTTTGTCGCAGCCATTGCCGGCACCCGCGCGCGCATCGTCGACACCCGCAAGACCACGCCCGGCCTGCGCCTCTTCGAGCGCTACGCCGTCCGCTGCGGCGGCGGCTTCAACCACCGCTATTCGCTTTCGGATGCCGTGATGGCCAAGGATAACCACGTCGCCGTGCTGACCGGCAACGGCACCCGCGACCTGACCGAAGCTCTGCGCGCGGCCCGCGCATCGCTGCCGCACACGACGCATTTTGAAGTGGAAGTCGACCGCCCCGACCAGATTGAAGCGGTGCTCGCGGCCGGCGTCGACACCATCATGCTCGACAATTTCTCGCTCGACGGGCTGCGCGCCGGAGTCGCGCAGGTTGGGGGCCGCGCCCTCATCGAAGCCAGCGGCAACGTCCGGCTCGACACTGTCGCCGCCATCGCTGCGACGGGTGTCGATATCATCTCCTCGGGCGCGCTCACGCACTCGGTCCGCTCGCTCGACCTCGGCCTTGACGCAGTCAGCTAAAACGAATGCGCTGATCACTCAAGACTGAACAATTCAAACTGATCGAGTCCGGCCCTCCTACTCCCGCTCCACCGCCAGCGCCACGGAATTCCCTCCTCCAAGACACAGCGCCGCGACCCCCTTCTTCGCATCCCGACGCGCCATTTCGTGCAGCAGCGTCACCAGCACGCGAGCCCCACTCGCGCCGATCGGATGCCCAATCGCGACCGCGCCGCCGTTCACGTTCACCTTTGCCAGATTGAGTT
>CALMON010000204.1:13752-17082 GCA_937871785.1 uncultured Granulicella sp. | reverse complement strand
TCGCAACGCCCAGCGCCTGCACGCTAAAGGCCTCGTTCAGCTCAAACAGGTCCACATCGCCGCCGCTCCAGCCCGCCTTTTCAAGCACCTTGCGCACGCCCAGAACCGGGGCGAGCATCACCCACTTCGGAGCCACGCCGCTCATCGCCTGCGCGCGGATGGTCGCCATCGGCTTCAGTCCTAAAGCCACCGCCTTTTCCGCCGACATCAGCACCAAAGCCGCCGCCGCATCGTTCACCCCCGGAGCGTTTCCCGCAGTCACGGTTCCACCATCCTTCTTGAACGCCGGGCGCAACCGCGCCAGGCCCGCCAGCGCCGCCGAAGGGTCGCTGACCGCTTCATCGCGAACACTTTCATCCGTGTCGAACACCACGACACCCTTCTTGCCGTGAAGCTCCACCGGGACGATCTCCGCCGCAAAACGACCGGCGCGTTGCGCCTCCGCGGCACGCCGGTGCGACTCCAGTGCGTAGGCATCCTGCATCTCGCGCGTGATCGCGTGCTTCTCGGCCACGAGCTCACCCGTCATGCCCATGTGCTGATCGTCGCAAGCGCACCACAGGCCGTCGCGCACCATCGAATCGACCACCGCGCCGTCGCCCATTCTGAGCCCCCTCCTAGCTCCGGGAACGAGATAAGGCGCGTTCGACATGGACTCCATGCCCCCGGCAACGCACACCTCGGCGTCCCCAAGCGCGATCGCCTGCGCGGCCAACGCGACAGCCTTCAACCCCGACCCGCACACCATGTTGAGGGTCATCGCCGCCACAGTGTCGGCCAGCCCTCCGCGCAGCGCCGCCTGCCGCGCGGGATTCTGCCCGAGCCCGGCAGGCAGCACGCACCCCATCAAACATTCGTCTACATCGAAGAGTGGCACGCCTTCGCGTGCCGGATCGGAAGACTGTGCGCCCACTTGGGCCACAGCGGCACGCACGGCGATCGCGCCCAGCTCCACGGCACTGAACTCCGCAAGCGAACCCCCAAACTTTCCGACTGCCGTTCTCACCGCACTCACAATCACGACATCGCGCATAGTCCCTCCGTGTTCAACGCCAACACCGCAACGCTGAACGCCGTAGTATACGACTCATGAGCGACGCTCCGCATCCCCCTCCGGCCCCCTCACCCGTCCATGGCTCTCCGCCCGTCGACGATCATGCGTACTACGCTCCGCGGCCAGTCGCTGCGGCACCACCGTTTGAAGCGCAAGAACCGCTTGCACCCATTGCTCCCTGGTGGCACACGGTCGCCGTTCTGCTTCTGCTCACGGCCTGGGCGACTCTGAGCGGTGCGCGGCATCGCTCCTATGACGACGGTTCGCACGTTGCCACCTACATCTCGCAGATGATGCTTTCGTGGATGCTGTTCGGCTCGGTGATCGCCGGCATCAGCGACCGCGGCCTTTTCTTCTCGCGCACGGTCGGCAACAAACTTCGGCAGTGGCGCGGCGACGCTCTGCGCGGGCTCGTCGTGTATGCGGGCATCTATGGCACAGCCGTTTGCCTTGCCCTTCTTTTCGGCGTAGCCGGCCTCGCGTGGCAAATGACGCATCATGCCTCCACAGCGCCACCAACCTCCACCGCACGCACCGCCGACGCTCCGTCGCGCACGCCAACAACGCCTGTGCCTCCACCGCCATCCATGGCCACGCCAGACCCCATCAAGCAGCTTAAGGCTCTCCGCTTCGACCCGAAAACAGTTCTCGCCCTGGCTCCGCGCACACCGTTCGAGCTCTTGCTCTGGATCGGCATCAGCCTCACCGCGGGCTTCAGCGAAGAGCACATTTTTCGCGGCTACCTGCTCAAGCAGGCGCGCGCATACACCACGGCATGGGGTATGTCGCCGCGGCTTACGACCGTGCTTTCCGTAGTGGTGGTGGCGTTGATCTTCGGCAGCCTGCATGTGTATGAAGGCGTTGGCGGCGCGCTGATGGTGACGTTTCTCGGCATCGTGTATGGCTTCGTCGCGGTCAAGCTTGGCAGTCTTCGCGCCGTGATTGCGGCCCATTTTCTGCAGGACTTCATCGCGGGCTTTATGCTTTTTCTCTTCCACACGTTTTATGCGAAGCTGCTTGGGTAGCGAACCCGCGACAGAAGACCATGATCTTTGCGCGGGACCGAACTTTTCTCTTGACTCTGTCGCACGCAAACTCTATACCTTCCCTAGTTGCTTGATCGCATGAAAGCAACGTCGATGCCGTACGATCGATTTTGGGAGCGCAGGCAAACGCAACCAGGCAAAGCAGTCCATACCAAAGGCAACACACTTGGGGAGCGCACACGATGCGCTCCCCAAGGTGTTTATGCCCTGTATCCATGAGGGTTTTGTGAGCGTTGACCGCTTAGGCCACACACACTCTGCATCTTCGCAACCGAGCCGTTTCCGAAGAGTTTCGGTCGTCATTGCGTTTGCTTCTGGATAGGTCTGGGCTTCAGCCCAGACATCGAGACAACGCGAGGAACTGGGCTTTATCCCCTGGGCCCATCGTCATGAACATTTGTACGAAGTTTGCTCTATAACAGGCATAAGAACATATTCCTTCCGACGCAGTTGCTTTGGCTCAGGCCCAACTCATACCACTCTGGGGCGGAGCCCAGGTATTCGATACAGATAAGCCGCAGAGCGCTGAAAGCGCGACTCATCGTCGTTGGTGAGCACCACGCCAGAAGCGATAAGGCTAAACGAAGCTCTACGGCTGCCCTTGCTCTCTCACAACCAGCAAGCGAACGCATCGCGCGCTATGCTTGAACACATCATGACGCGCCGCCGCTTCATTGCCGACACCCACACCACAACCACAGCTTCGCTGCTCGGCGACCAGGCCGCACATCTCGCTCGCGTGCTGCGCGCGCAACCGGGGCAGGTCTTCGACGTGGTCGCCAACGGCTTCCTGCATCGCGCGGAAATCACGAGTGTCGAGGAAGGCGAAGTCGTCTTCACCCTGCATGAAGAGCTTGAAGCCGACGCCGCGCTTCCCGTGCACCTGTTCGTAGCAGTCTTCAAGTTCGACCATCTGGAATGGGGCATCGAGAAAGCGACCGAGCTCGGTGCCGAACGCATCACGCCGGTGCTCGCGCGCCGCACGGAAAAGCACCTCGCGCTGGCAGCGCCCAAGCGTGCCGAGCGCTGGCGCCGCATCGCGCTTGAAGCGTCCAAGCAGTCGCGCCGCACCGAGGTACCGGACATCGACGACCCTATGCCGCTCAAACAGGCGCTCGCCTTCGCCGCCTACCCGCACAAACTGCTACTGGCTGAAACCGAGCAGCACAACACGCTCGCCGCCGCGCTGCAACGCCCGACGCACGACAGTCCAGAGCACGACGGTCCAGA
>CALMON010000204.1:10820-13652 GCA_937871785.1 uncultured Granulicella sp. | reverse complement strand
GCCATAGGCCCCGAAGGCGGCTGGGCTCCGGAAGAAATGCAGCTCTTTATGGAGAGCGCGTGGCAGCCCGTCACGCTCGGGCCACGCATCCTTCGCGCGGAAACCGCAGCCATAGCCGCTCTCAGCATCTGCTCCGCCTTGCTTTAAGCAGACCACCAGGTACGACGAAGGGCTTGCCTTCTGTTTGTGATTCCGCAGCGCGGCGGCAGAACCTGCTTTCCTGTAGACGCTCGCAAACGCAGCGGTGGCGGCCATCTCTGGCCGCCATCCGTCATTGCTCAGTGGCGCCTGAAGTCCACTCCTATCGCTATTCAGGGTGACGAGTGACCGGGGCTGAGCCCGGTTCATCGCCTCGCCCTGATGTCTGGGCTAAAGCCCAGACCTATCCAGAAGCAGAACACAACGGCACAGCAAGTGTCGCGAACATGGTCTAGCCGAACATCTCTTTCACCTTTGAAAACAACCCACGCGAGTGCGGCGTATTTTCAACCGCCATCGTCGCCTCAAGCTGCTTCATCAGGTCTTTCTGCTCGCGTGTCAGCTTGCCCGGGGTCTGCACCCGCACTTCAACGATCAGGTCGCCCTTGCCGTGCGCGTTCAGGTGCGGCACACCCTTGCCGCGCAGCTTAAACTCCTTGCCGCTCTGCGTGCCTTCCGGAACCTTCAACACCTCGGTCCCTTCCAGCGTTTGTATATCGAGCTCAGTGCCCAGCGCCGCCTGCGGAAAGCTCACCGGGATCACGCAGTGAAGATCGTCGCCATCGCGCTCGAAAAATTTGTGCGCCTTCACGTCGAGCTGCACATAAAAGTCGCCCGAAGGACCGCCAAATCGGCCCGCATCGCCTTCGCCGCTGTAGCGGATACGTGTGTCCTGCTCGACGCCTGCCGGCACCTTCACCAAAATCTTGTGCTCCCGCTGCAGACGCGCGTCACCGTGGCAGGTCTTGCATGGATTACGCACAATCGTGCCCGTGCCGCTGCACACCGGGCATGTCCGCGCAACCGAAAAGAAGCCCTGCTGCGACCGCACCTGCCCGCGACCGCCGCATTGCTGGCAGGTTTCCGGCTGCTTGCCTTTTTCCGAGCCCGTGCCGCTGCAATCCGTGCACACTTCGGCGCGGCGAATCGTGATTTCCTGCTCCTTGCCGAACACGGCTTCTTCAAACTCCAGCCGCATGTCGAACTTCAGGTCGCGCCCACGCTGCGCGCGCGACCCTCGCCCGCCGCGCTGTCCGCCCATGTTGAACATTTCGCCAAACAGGTCGCCAAAAATATCACCCAGGTCGCCCTGCTGAAATGGGCTGCCGCCCCCCTGGAAGGGGTTGCCGCCGCCACCGCCCACGGCGGCATGGCCGTAGCGATCGTAGGCTGCGCGCTTGTCGGGGTCGCTCAGCACCTGATACGCCTCGCTGCAGGCCTTGAACTTGTCTTCCGCCTCAGGATTGTTCGGGTTCCGGTCCGGGTGGTACTGCATCGCCAGCTTGCGATACGCCGTTTTCAGCTCCGCATCGCTTGCCGTGCGCTGCACTTCCAGAACTTCGTAGTAATCGGTCTTCATAGTTGCCGTCGCCATCAACCCACTCTCACTCGTCTCTGACTTGAGTTATGCTTTGCTCTTCCCGTTTGTTATTCCGCGACGAAGCGGAGGAATCCGCTTTTCGATCGTCGCAAGATCACTCATGCACCTGCGCGGAATTGCTCGCGATGCGCACCAGCGCCGGTCGCAGCAACTTGTCGCGCAGCTTATAACCCTTGCGAATCTCTTCCAACACCTGATGATCCGGATGCTCCGCCGTTTCGATGCTGCCCAGCGCCTCATGGACTCGCGGATCGAACTGCGACCCGATCGTCTCGACGGCCTGAACGTTCAGGCCGGCGAGAGCCGTTTCCATCTGCTTCAGGATCAACTCCACACCGGAGCGCAACTGCTCCGCGCTGCCGTCCGCCTTCAGCGCAAGCTGGAAATTATCCATCACGCCCAGGAACGGCTCAATCGCACTCTGCACGGCGTATTCGCGCGCGTCCTGCTTTTCTTTCGCTTCGCGCTTGCGCGCGTTATCGAACTCCGCTTGCAGCCGCGCCAGCCGGTCCTTCAACTGGTCGCGTTCGCCGCGAACCTGCTCTAGCTCAACACTCGCGCTTTCACCGTCCGCGAAGCTTTCCGGAGCGCCGCTGCCGCCGGTTTCTACCGTCTCGTCCAAAGGCTCTTCCGCACCAAGGTCCTTCATTTCTTCCGTTGCCATTTGCTGATCTCCATTCCCATTTTCGCTCTGCGTACCCGCGCGCGACCAGCGCGCAAACCTATCCTTCAAACTCTTACCGGCATCCCGAAACGCGTCGCTCACCCGGACACATCCGTCCGGCTCATGCGCTCGAACACCTGTGAAATATAGCTGACCGCGTTCATGGTGCTCTCGTAATTCAACCGCTTGGACCCCAGCACACCGACCGTCCCCAGCGTTTCTCCCGCCAACCGCGCCGGTGCGGCGATCAGCACCAATCCCGCCATTTCCGGAGCCTGTTCTTCGAGCTCAAACACCACACGCACGGACTCCTGCTTCGCGTCGATATAGGCGTTCAACAGCTCCACCATGCGCTGCTTGGCTTCAAGCGCGGCGAGCATGTCGCGCAGCCGACCGCGGTCGTAGCCGGTATTGCCGCGTGTGCCGCCGTCACCACGTGCGCCGCCATCCGGCAGGCCCACCAGGTTGGCGACGCCGTCTACATAGACCGCCTGCTCCGCGTGTGTGGCGTCCGGCACGGCGCGCGCCCATAGCTGCTGCACAGCTTCCACCAGGCGCTGGTATTCACTGCGCTCGCGCTCTACGCGCG
>CALMON010000204.1:0-10810 GCA_937871785.1 uncultured Granulicella sp. | reverse complement strand
GTTCGCCGCGCACGCGCTCGATGTTCCATCCGCGAAAATGCTCATTCAAGAAGTTCGAAGCCGTTTCCAGCTCGCGCAGCGAAAGGTCTCGATCAAGCGCCAGCACGCGGTCGCGCACCATGCCGCTGCGCGTCACCACGACGGCAAGAACCCGCCGCTCCGCCAGCCGGCTGAAGTGCACATGTTCCAGCAGGTCTGCCCCGGCCACGGCGCTGATCGCCACGCCCACACCGCTTGAAAGCGTTGCCAGCACGTGCGATGTCCGCTCCAGCAACGAGTGCGCCCCGGCAAGCCCGGCAAAACTCGAGTCGATCTGCGACTCCATCTGCGCGCGTGACAAGCCCGGCAGGCCACGCCCGCCCGCTCGCATGAGACCCGCACCGCCGCTCAAGCCTTCCACATACAACCGAAACGCCCGCGCCGAAGGCACTCGACCCGCCGATGTATGCGGCTGCTCCAGCAGCCCCGCGTCAGCGAGCTCGGCCATTTCGTTGCGGATCGTCGCGGCGCTCATGCCTGCGCCTTCCGCGCGCGCCAGCGTTCCCGAGCCCACGGGCTCTCCGGTGGCAATGTAGCTTTCCACGATTGCCGTCAAAATTTCCCGCTGCCTCGCCGTCACGTGCACCCGTTGCTCCATCGCCACCTCCTCCCCTTGGTTCGTTGATCCCCGTTGAAAGTCCTGTCGAGAGTCATCGTTCAGTTCTGCGTGTTGAGTTTTCAGTTCTGAAATCGAGTTCTACGAAATCTCCAGCACATCTTCGCTTTCGGCAGCCGCTGCCTTCGCCTTTTCCGCGACTGCCTGCGCAATCGCCATAAACTCCCGCGCGCGCGGCCCTTCGCTGCCCAGCGCCGACGGCAGCCCGCGGTCGCCACCTTCGCGCACCCTGGGGTCCATATCGATCGAGCCCAAAAACGCGAGGCCATACTGCCCGGCCGTCTGCTTCGTCATGCCCGCGCCAAACACGTCCAGCACCGTGCCGTCCGGCAGCGTCATCTGCGACATGTTTTCGACAAGCCCCAGCACCTCGACGTTTACCTGGTGGAACATTTCAAGCGCCTTGCGCGCGTCTTGCAAAGCGACTGACGACCCGGTCGACACCACCACCGCGCCCGTCAGCGGCACCGTTTGCACCAGTGAAATCACCACATCGCCCGTGCCCGGCGGCAGGTCGATGAGCAGAAAATCGAGCTCGCCCCACACCACCTGCTGCAAAAACTGCTTGATGATCCCGTGAAGCATGGGCCCGCGCATCACCATCGGCTTGTCGCCGGGCGAGATCAGCCCGATCGACATAAATTTGACGCCATGCGCCGTCAGCGGCTCAATGCGATTGTCGCCAACGATGTTCGGCTGCCGCGAAAGCCCCAGCATGGTCGGCACATTGGGGCCGTAAATGTCGGCGTCGATCAACCCGACGCGGTGCCCCAGCTTCGCCAGGCTCACCGCAAGATTGACCGCCACCGTGGTTTTCCCGACGCCGCCCTTGCCCGACCCCACCGCCACCACGTACTGCACACCGGGGAGTGCCTGCGGCCCCTGCCCCTGCGGTGTTCCCGGCAACCCTTGTCCACTGTGTCCCATGCGTCACACCCTGCTTCCCTGCCACTCTTGCTTTATTCTTCGCCTCAGCGAGGCGGAGGAGAACTTCCCGCGGCTCCGCCGCTACAGACTCCACACCGGCGGCGCACCCGCACGCGACTCCCGCTTTCGTTGCGTTTCCCCGGCGCGCATTTCGCGCCGCCGTAGCGCATCGTCGTAGCGGCGCTTCTGGTGCCCCGTTTCCGGCACGACCGGCGGAACCTCCACGCGCTGCTTGCTCGCATCCATTGCCACAAACGTCAGGTACGCGGTCGACACATGCCGCAGCGTCCCTTCGCGAATATCTTCCACCATCGCCCGTACGCCGACCTCCATCGAGGTCTTGAACGCCCGGTTCACGCTTGCCTTGAGGATCAGCAGCTCGCCCACGCGCACCGGCGACACGAAGTCCAGGTGATCCATCGACGCCGTCACCACGTAGGTCCGCGCATGGCGGATCGCCGCCATGGCCCCCACCAGGTCGATAAACTGCATCAGCTTGCCGCCGAACAGCGTTCCCAGTACGTTTGAATCTCTCGGCAGAATCGCGTGTGTCGTTTCCGACTGCGACTCCGCCACCGTCCGCCCCTGTGTCGCGTCAGCCATGGTTCTATTCTAATGGTCGCGTCAAGCATCGCTCCCGCCAAAGCAAAACTCACAACTCGAAACCCACAACTCGAAACTGACCCTACCCATGTAGGCCGGAAATCCCGGAGCAGGCCCCACCTGCCCCCTCCGCCTACGTATCTCATCGCCCACTTACCGCGGCGGCTCTGCGGCGACATCGCCCAGGGCCGAATAC
Organism: uncultured Granulicella sp.; assembly: GCA_937871785.1. Classification (GTDB taxonomy): domain Bacteria; phylum Acidobacteriota; class Terriglobia; order Terriglobales; family Acidobacteriaceae; genus Granulicella. The sequence continues at coordinate 8,429 of CALMON010000204.1, read as the reverse complement.
AATCACCTACACGCGTTGGGTACTCGATCCCAGCTACAAACCGTCTTAAGGAGCAGCCACGTTGGATAAGATTGCCATGCTCACCGAAATACTCAAAGAGAACCCCACCGACGCCTTTGCCCGGTACGGCCTCGCCATGGCCCACGCTGCGGAGGGCCAGCCCGACCAGGCGCTCGCCGAATTCGAAACGATCACACAGCAGAACCCCGACTACGTGCCGGCCTACCAGATGTCCGCGCAGCAGCTTTTGAAAGCCGGCCGCACCGACGACGCCCGCGCTCGTCTCGAAGCCGGTCTCGCCGCCTGCAACCGCACTGGAAATACTCACGCTGCCAGCGAAATGCAGGCGATGCTCGACGACCTGAGAGGGTAGTCGCTATCCTCATCAAATGACGAGCTTCAGCCTTGAAGAAGAGCGTGAGTTGCAGAACGAACTTTCCACCGGAGAGTCTCTTCAGTGGAGTGGGAAACCCAATCCTCGCGTTGTTTTCCACCCTTCAGATTGGTTCGCGATTCCTTTCAGCCTTTTCTGGGTTGGGTTTACCGTCTTCTGGGAGTTCAGCGCCAGTAAAGGCGGCGGGTGGTTCTTCGAACTTTGGGGCATTCCTTTCATCCTGATCGGCCAATATTTGCTTTGGGGCCGTTTTGTGTATGCAGCATGGAAAAAACGAAGAGTGCTGTACATCCTCACGGACAGACGCGCGGTGACACTCGTTACCGGTCGTGGATCGAAAGTCATTTCAGCCGAACTCGACAACGTTCCGTCTATCGAGAAGCAGGTTCGCGCTGACGGTATTGGAACGATCAACATCGGTGCCGGTGACCTGAAATATAACGTTCGTGGAAGGCAGACTACTGCCGATGACCTCTACCTGAGCCGCGGGTTTCCAGTGTTTGTCGACATTGACGACGCGGATCAGGTGTATACGCGCTTGCGCAACTTGCAGCGCACTTCGCGCGACAAACGATTCTCACCTCAGTGACTGTGCCATGAATCCTGCGTGTTTGCGGCGCGTCTATACTTCTACCTATGCCGCAGACCGCCACGCAGACCGCACTTCCCACCACCCTGGGCCAGCTCCGCTCCTCTGAATACACCCCCGAGCGCGTCTCGCGCTCCGTCAAGGACGAGCTCCGCGACAACCTCATCGTCCGCCTGCGCGAAAACGCCAGCGGTGGCACCCCGCTTTTCCCCGGCATCGTCGGTTACGACGACACCGTCGTCCCCCAGGTCGTCAACGCGGTGCTCTCCCGCCACAATTTCATCCTGCTCGGTCTGCGCGGCCAGGCGAAGTCCCGCATTCTGCGCGCGCTCACCACGCTGCTTGACCCCTTTTGCCCCTACGTGGCCGGTTCCGAGTTGCGCGACAACCCGTACGAGCCGCTATCAAAATTTTCGCGCGACCTGATCGCTAAAATGGGCGATGACACTCCCATCGCCTGGATGAAGCCGCTCGACCGCTACGTCGAAAAGCTCGCGACGCCCGACGTCACGGTAGCCGACCTCATCGGCGATGTCGACCCGATCAAGGCGGCGCGCTCCGGTCAGGAGCTCGGCTCCGAGCTCACCATGCACTACGGCCTTCTGCCTCGCGCCAATCGCGGCATCTTCGCCATCAACGAGGTTCCCGATCTCGCCGGCAAAATCCAGGTCGCGCTCTTCAACATCATGCAGGAAGGCGACGTGCAGATCAAAGGCTATCCCGTCCGGCTTGAGCTTGACGTCGCGATCGTCTTTTCCGCCAACCCTGAGGACTACACGGCGCGCGGCAAGATCGTTACACCGCTGAAAGACCGCATCGGCTCGGAAATCCGCACGCATTACCCGGAGTCGGTCGACGAGGCCATTTCGATTACCGAGCAGGAAGCCTGGACGGCGCGCACGTACGCTCCTGAAAACAACGCAATCTCGAACATCGAGATCCCTCACTACATCCGCCAGATCGTCGAGCAGATAGCCTTCACGGCACGCGAAGACAAGAAAGTCGACAAGCGTTCCGGTGTGTCGCAGCGCCTGCCGATCAGCACCATGGAACTGGTGGTCTCGAATGCCGAGCGGCGGGCTTTGCTGCATGGTGAAAACCTGGTCGTCCCGCGGGTGGGCGATATTTTTGCCTCGCTACCCGGCATCACCGGCAAGATCGAGCTTGAATACGAAGGCGAAATGAAGGGCTCGGATGTGGTCATCCGCGAGCTTATCCGGCAATCTGTCGCCACCATCTTCGACGGCTACTTCGCCGCGACCAACACGCAGCAGATTGAGCAGTGGTTCAACCTCGGCGGCGCCGTCGAGTTGAACGACAAGCAGCCTGCTGCCGATGTACTCGCGTCTTTGCAGGAGATTCAGGGCCTCTTCGACAAGCTGTCTCCTCTGCACATCAACTCGAAGTCGAAACCCGAGGTTGCCGTTTCCGCCGCCGAGTTCCTGCTCGAAGGCATGACCGCCCATAAGCGCATTTCGCGCTCGGAGGGCCGCAAATTTACGGCCGGCGAGAAGAAGAAGCGCAACGACGATGCCGCCAACTACGCCGAAAAAATGAAGGAACGCGAGCAGCGCGAAAACTCCGCGCAAAACCGCACTCGCCGTGGCTTCAACTAGGCTTCGGCCGTATGGGACGAGCATGACACCGTTTCGCGATGGGTCCAGGGTATTTAGGCCAATGCCCTGGCCTCTTTCCCGGGTTCGATAGCCTGGTACACCGACAATCACCTGTTCAACGTTTGGGCGATTGGCGAACTCGGGTTGACCTTCGGGTCCGCTCGGCTTGCCTGGCGTTGTGGGCGTTACGCTATCACCGGGAAAGTGAACGTGAAGGGACGACTTTTAAGCCGGCGATGTGTTTGGGGATCAGGTAACCTACCTCACCCCTCACGCTGCGCGCACCTACGCCTGCCGTATGATTAGCGTCGTAGCCCCGTCCTTCAAGGAGCTCTCGTGAAGTCTCGCCACCTTCTCCCCCTCGCTTTTCTCTTCACCGCCTTTTCCGTCGCCGCGCGCGCCCAGCTTGCCGAGGTTTACGGCACGGTCAACTTTACGCATATCTCCAACATAGAAACCGGTGCGATCTCCACCAGCACCACTTCGACCGAGCAGTTCGCCTCCAACACCCCGGTCGGCGTGGGCGGGGGCGTCACGTTCAACTTCCTTCCGCTGCCGGTTGTGAAGCTCGGCGTCGACCTGCGCGGCTCCACGCGCCCCGGTACCGTTGGCGCGGACACCGCGCTCGGCGGCATCAAGCTCACCGTCAAACCGCCCTTCTTCAAGCCAAAGTTCTTCATCGAAGGCGCCGCCGGCTACCTGGCTACGCGTACCGTCAACGTCAGCACCGGGCTGGCCGTCAACACGACCTTTGGCAATCAGTATGCCATCTACCAGGTCATCGGCGGCGTCGATTACCCCCTGGTTCACTTCGTCGATTTCCGCGTCGAAGCCGCCGGCGGCCGCAGTTTCGGCAACGGCACCATCTACAACTCCACCGCGACCTCCATCGGCGGAGTCACGACGACTTCCTCCACGAATGCCAACGTGTCGCTGTTTACCGTGAACACCGGCTTTGTGCTGCACTTCTAATTCGGCTCAAGCAGTGCATCCTCCCGCGGCACATCAGGAGATACGATGTCACACTGAGCTCGACTCATCCTTATCCGGGGCATCGACTTTGGCGGCTATGCCGGTTCGGACGTTCACTCGCCGACATCGGCGCGGGTATCCTTCGCAATTTCCCTGGAAGCCACAGACCGTAACGAAGGTTCTGTTCAGCGATGCCTGAGCTCCCCGACATCACGGCCTACCTCACCGCGCTCACCCCGCGCGTCGTCGGCCAGACGCTCGAGCGCCTTCGCATCGCGAGTCCGCTGCTGCTCCGCACCGCTGTCCCTCCGATCCATTCTCTCGAAGGCCGTACCATCGACTCGCTCCGCCGCGTCGGCAAGCGCATCGTGTTCGTCTTCGAAACCCCCTCCCCGAAGCTCGCTGCTGAAAGCTCATCGCTTTCCCTCAACCCGCTCTCGCCAGACCAGCTCAAACCGCTGCGGGACGAACCCCTCTTTCTGGTTCTGCACCTGATGATCGCTGGCCGTCTCCATTGGCGGGACCTCGACCCAAAAAGAGGACCCGCCAAGCTCGGCGGCCGCAACAATCTTGCGGCCTTCGACTTCCCTCACGGCTCGCTTGTTCTTACCGAGGCCGGCACCACGCGCCGAGCGTCGCTGCACCTGGTTCAAGGGGAACAGGCGCTGGAGGACCTCGACCCCGGCGGCATCGACGTTCTCACGGCCAGCTCTGACGCCTTTCGGCGGGCGCTCACCGCAGAGAATCGCACGCTCAAACGCGCGCTGACCGATCCGCGCATTCTTTCCGGCATCGGCAACGCGTATTCGGACGAGATCCTGCACGCCGCGCGGCTGTCGCCCATCCTGCAGACTCGCAAGCTCACCGAAGCGCAGTGGCAGCAGCTATACGACAGAACCAAAGACACGCTCCAACTCTGGATCGACCGCTTCAATGCCGAAGCCGAGCGTGCGTTTCCCGAAAAGGTCACGGCTTTTCGGCCGGAAATGGCCGCGCACGGTCGCTTCGGCCAACCCTGCCCTCGCTGCGGCTCGCCCATCCAGCGCATCCGTTTCGCGGATAACGAGACCAACTACTGCGCTACGTGTCAGACGGACGGCAAAGTCCTCGCAGACCGCAGCCTTTCGCGCCTGCTCGGTGCCGACTGGCCCCGTACGCTTGACGAGTTGGAAGCGCTCAAGCGCAAGTAGTCGTGGCTTGTTCTGAGGCGAGTTCTTCGTGAAGATCACGATAGCAAGCGACTTTTTGCTACGCCCGCGCGGAACGGCTACTTATGTTCGTACACTTTGTAGTTGCCCACTCTACCGACTAACTCCCAGTGATGCGATATGTTGTCCGCAAACCTGCCTCCTGCCACATACGGTTTCCGAATACTGCGGTAAGGAAGCTGCAAGCCAAGTACATTGCGCAGTTCTTCCGGCGTTTCCTTCGTCGCGAAGGCGCTGCCTTCAGGAATAAGCGCCCACTTCGATGTATTGAACTCCTTTACATCGGCTTCTTCGGTCGACCCATCGAGGATGGCACTTCTTGCGGAAAAATAAGAAGGAGTAAATTGTCCTGAGTTCATCAGCGCCGCTTCCGGTGCAAGCGGCAGACCAAACGGTGTAGCTACCCGGTCATGACCCACAATTGTTTGCAGCTTGCTGAGGTCGAACGTGCCGTCGTCTCCGCAATCGTCCAGTTCCTTCTTTGTCAGTGGCCGCTGCAAACCCCGTCGTCCTTGCCGTAATCGATGAAGACCTATGTGGATGACTGGCTTGATTTCCCCTCGATAAAACCTGCCATTGATCACTACGGTCCAACCGACCAGAAGACACAAGGCCGCCGCCCATGCGGCTTGGTATCTCATGGGCATGGCGCAGACCCCTACTCCCGCAAGCAGGAGAACGATAAAACCGTTCCAGAAAATATGCCATGGATCGGCGCGCCCCAGAGCTGCCGGAAGCAGCGCAAGCGACGCAACGTACAAGGTCGTCAACCTTGGGCTATCCGCATTGCGATTTAGCCAGGACCGGGCCAAGGCTCTGGGAGCGATCCAGATGAGGGCTCCTAGAAAGATGAGGCAGATCGGTACTGGCTCCACAGGAATATTCAAGAGTCCTCGAGCAAAAAGCTTGAATAGCTTCAGATAACTGCTACCTACAGCCAGAAAAAATATTCCGCACGAACAGAGCGAGGAAAGAAGCAGAGTGAGCCAGGCCAAACCACCTTGGTAAGCGCGGTACACAGCGTACGCGGTGATGCTCACAAAAAAGGCAAAGCCCATTTCGGGCGAAATTCCAAAACATACTGCTTGGCCTACAAGGCACACCACGGCGGCCGTACGTACCGTTCGCGTTGGTTCTGTCACATAGACCAGGAACGCGAATACCGGAATAAATCGGAAAAAGGTATAGTTCACTCCCAGGTTGACGGGAAGCGCTCCTACCGCCCCAAGAAGGAAATAACCTATGCGCCAGAAACGAGACAGGGGAAGCGCATTGATGACATAGGCCAGAAGAAGCAGACCTGTCACAGACTCGATGATCAAACAAGCAAAATAAGAGGCTCGGAGGCTCAGGTGCAGCGGGCTCAGCAAGGATTGTAGCCAGAGAGGCGGGTAGTACAGCAAAGGTCCATAGGGTAGTTCGACCTGATCGTACAGCTTGTGTCCGAAGACCGAGTGCATGGTCATCTGGTGAACAAAATACCCAGTGTCGTCCCGGTACGGCAATGACAGGTGGCAGATCAGAAAACAAACCAGGGCCATGCCGGCGAGCACAACGGCTGGCACAAGAACGATAAGGGACACAGGCAGTCGTTTACCGAAGACGCTCGTGCGCAGCTCCCCAACAGCACGCTTTCCGAGTAAGCTGTATGCGAAAACGAACACTCCCAGAAATGCTGCCACCACAGACGCTATCTTGTTGTTGAACCCCGCACTGTTCGCGGCGGAAACTCCCTGGAACGCAGGAGGAGGCAGCAGGAATGGCAGAAGAAACACGCCGAAGCAGGCAGCGAGCAGCACGCCGAGCGGAAAGGCAGCCTGACGAAAACGATTGTTCATAGGAATTCATCATAGCCCGACGCCAATCCTGCCTGAGCGCTCCCGAATGGAAGCACCTGCGCCTAGCAGGGGGCAGTCCGAACGTTCGTCATGCACTTTCTGCGTCTTCGGAGAGCCATCATGCGTCTATCTGCCAAACTCTTTGTGATGAGGTTTCCCTTGCGCGTTCTCGCTGCCGTTGTCGTCTTCCTGCTAGCTGCTTCGCTCGTCCCCGCCACGCACGCGCAATCTCCCGCCGCGAAGCCCTCCCTGGCGCAGCCGGCGATCTCACCCGATGGCAAGGAAATCGCTTTTGCTTCTGGAGGCGACATCTGGACCGTACCCGCAACGGGCGGCGACGCGCGCCTGCTGATCTCCGATCCCGCCGAAGAGTCGCGCCCGCTCTACTCGCCCGATGGCACCCGCATCGCATTCAACTCCACCCGCACCGGCGCGAACGACATCTACGTTCTTACCCTGGCGACCGGGCGTTTGCAGCGCATCACCTTCTCGGATTCCGCCGCCAACCTCGACGCCTGGTCGCATGACGGCCAGTGGCTCTACTTCACGTCTTCCGCCAACGACGTCGCCGGCCAGGGCGACATCTTTCGCGTTCGCGCGACAGGCGGGACACCGCTGGAGGTGTCTCGCGAACGCTACCTGTACGAGTTCGAGTCCACACCATCGCCCGACGGCCAGCAGATCGCTTTTGTCGCCAAAGGCATTTCCGCCAGCCAGTGGTGGCGCAACGGCCACGCGCACATCGACCTGACCGAACTCTGGCTGAAGTCCGTCGCCGGGAATGCCGGCTACCATCGGCTGCTCCCCGCCGACGCCAAGCACGCCTGGCCCATGTGGGCGCCCGACGGCAAGTCTCTCTATATGATGAGCGACAAATCCGGTTCTGAAAACATCTGGCAGGCCGACGCCGCTACCGGCAACACGAAACAGATTACGACCTACAAGTCCGGCCGCTGTCTTTGGCCCACCCTCTCCGCGGACGGTTCCGCCATCGTGTTTGAGCGTGGCTTCAATATTTATAAGCTCGACACCCGCTCCGGTAAAACCGCTGAAGTGCGCGTCGCCCTGCGCGGCGTGCCCAGCGCCGCCGGTATTACTCACACCCAGCTCTCTTCCTGGTCCAACCTGGCGCTCTCGCCCGATGGCCGCAAGGTTGCCGTCGCCGCCCACGGGGACATCTTCGCCGGCGATGCCAAGCTCGGCGGCGAACCCCAGCGGCTTACCCGCACCGAGGCCGCGGAATCCGACCCGCAGTGGTCGCCCGACTCAACCCAACTCCTCTACCTCTCCGAGCGCGACGGCGGCGACAGCCTCTACCTGTACGATTTCGCCAGCTCGACCGAAAAGCCGCTCACCCACGGTCTCGACATCGATGGCAGCCCGCAATGGTCGCCCGACGGCAAATCCATCGCCTACCTGCGCAACCGCAAAGAGCTCCACGTCCTCGCCGTCGCGACCCTCAAAGACACGGTCCTCACCAAGGGTGATATCGACTTTTTCGGCGGGTCCGCCGTCGCCTGGTCGCCCGACTCGAAGTGGATCGTCTACCTCCCGAGCGGCACCAACGGCTTCTCGAACCTCGCGGTCGTTCCCGCCACCGGCGGTGAGTCGCGGCCCATCACGTTCCTGGCCAACGGCCAGAACGCCTCGCACATCGCTTGGTCGCCCGACGGCAAGTACATCCTGTTCGACACTGCGCAGCGCGCCGAAACGCCTCAGCTCGCCCGCGTCGATCTCGTGCCGCACGTCCCCAACTTCCGCGAAGACCAGTTCACCGAGCTGTTCCGCAAGCAGTCCACCCCCGGTGCTCCC
>CALMON010000203.1:19115-23752 GCA_937871785.1 uncultured Granulicella sp. | reverse complement strand
CGGGATTCAAGGGTTGGGCGGGTGCTTGACCTTCAGACATGGGACCTCCTACAGAATGTAGGAGTCATCAGCGCGGGCAACCTGCCCTTGCGGTATCGGCGAACCCCATCGCCAAAGTTGTCGTTCAAGTACGCTACCACACGGCGACTCCTGACGCTGTCGTCACCTCACTCAAAGCCTACGGCAAAACCCCCGCCCCCGTCACCGCTTCGCCTATGACCGGCTTTCCTGCCAGAAATAGCGCGATGTGGCTGTTCAGGAAATCCTTGTCCGCCGTACTGGCACCAGCGCCCGCCGGGTGTCCCCACAGCGACGGAATCGGCAGCAACGTGACGGCGCGAATCGACTGGCTTTCAAAGCGCGCGTCTGTCACCGGAAAGTACAGGTCGGTCGCGGAGGGCATAAACAGCACCGGGACCTTGATCGACTCGAGCGCAGCCCGTTCGTTGCCCGCGAACGCCAGGTGCACGTCGGCCGCCGCGGCTCCCGCCTCAGAAGCCGGAGTGTTGCCCACGTCGTTCAACTCCCAGGTGCGCATCTGCAGGATCAGGTCGTTCGCATCCGCCCCCGGGATGAAGTGGTGCCGCATGTCGTCGATGTACTGCGCGAGAGTCGTGCCCGGCTTAGCGCGTCCGCGCCAAAGCTCCTGCCGCCACCATTCCTGCGAGTACAGCCAACCGGTCCACACCACCGCAAACGCTTCCAACCCTCGAGCAGGCGGCGCGGTGTAGTCGCCGTTATGGAATGTCTCATCCGCAGCGATCGCGGCGATTTGCCCTTCCAGCCGAACGATGCCGTGGCCATAGGTCTTGGCCGTGCCGCTGGTGGCGACGATCCGGTCCATAAACCCCGGATAGCTTACCGCCCACTGAAACGCCTGCTGCGCGCCCATCGAAAAGCCGATCACCGCCTTCAAGTGCCGGACGTGGAGTTCCTCGACCAGCATCTGATGCACGGCGCGAACATTGTCGCGGATGGTCATGACGGGAAAGCGCGGCCCGTGGAACGGCTCGGGCGTGTTGGACGGCGACGAGCTGCGCCCGTTGCCGAAAAGCTCCGTCGTGACCAGGAATAGCTGCCCGGGGTCGAGCGCCCCCGCCGGGTACTGCGGGGTCTTCATCAGCCACTCGTAACCACGCAGGTTGGCCATGTAGTGCGACGGCAGCAGAATGGCATTGTCGCCCGCGGCGTTCAGGTGGCCATAGGTCCCATACACCAGGTGCGCTTCGGGCAGCACCACGCCAGACTCGGTCTGGAAATTGTGCAGCACATACTCGTGCCGTTCGGGCGCGAGGGCCGGCTTCGCTTCCTGCGCGGCGGCCAGCGTGGTCGCGGCAAAGGCGAAAAGAAGGGCGAAGCGTAGGTTCATGCGAAACTCCTTGGGGCGTTCTGATGATGTCTGTTTCGTCAGAATACGGTGTCCGCCGTCGCGTGACGAATGGGCCCCCTTGGAAGACCTCCCGTTTGTAAGACCAGCAAACCCCGCTGCCCAGCAGGCACCGGCGTCGCGAGGGGTTTCGCTGCAATTCTGATACCCTACATCTTCATCGACAGCGATCCCCTTCTCCCGTCGGCAAACCCTGCCGGCGCAGAAGCGTCGTCCGTTGCTGACCCGAGGTCGACTATGCGCCGTCGTACATTTCTCAGGAGCTTGCCGCTTGCCGCGCTGGGCAGCGTTCCGTCGATCCGCACGCTCGCTCAGCAGGCCCCGAGTGCCGGCAACGACGCTCTTGCAAAATTCCAGGGCGATGGCGACGAGCGCTTTCTGCGGCCCGATGTCCACGCCGGCGACCGGCCTTCGGGCGCCAGTTTTTCGAGCCGCTCCCCCGCGCTCGGTTGCTCCGGTGCCGCCGGCACCGCGCATCCTCTCGCCACGCAAACCGCCATCGACATGCTCAAGCGAGGCGGCTCCGCGGTGGACGCCGCCATCGCCGCGAATGCCATGCTCGGGCTCGTCGAGCCGGTAAGTTCCGGCCTGGGCGGCGATTGTTTTGCGATGCTGTGGGACCCCAAGCTCAAAAAAGTCGTCAGCATGGCGAGTTCCGGGAAGTCGCCGCAGGCGCTTTCGCTCGCGACGGCACGCTCCCGCGCCGTCAATGGGGTGCTCCCCAGGGTGGGCGCGGTAACCGTTTCAGTGCCGGGAGCGTTGGACGGCTGGTGGACCATGCACCAGCGCTACGGCAAGCTCAAGTGGAGCGAGCTTTTCGAGCCCGCCATCGGCTACTGCGAGGCGGGAACGCCCGTGCCGCAGATCATCGGCGCAGCCCTGAAGCGCAATATGGCGGCTTTTCTGCGGCCAGGCGCCGGTGTCGAAGAAACCGCGAACGCCGTCCACACGTACATGCCCGGCGGCAAAGCGCCCAATGAGAACGACGTCTTCCGCAACCCCGATCTCGCCCGCACCTACCGGCTGATCGCGGCCGGTGGTCGCGACGTGTTCTACAACGGCCCGATTGCCACGACCATTGCCGCGTACTTCCGCCGCATCGGGGGCTGGTTGACCGAGGACGACCTGCGCGCGCACCACGCCGAGTGGCTCGACCCGCTGGTGACCACCTATCGTGGCGTCGAAGTCTACGGTATGGCGGCCAACACGCAGGGCCTCGCCACGCTGCAGATGCTCAACATCCTTGAGCAGTTCGACCTGCGCTCCATGGGGTTTCAGTCGCCGCAATCGATTCACATGCAGGCCGAAGCCAAGCGTCTCGCCTATGAAGACCGCGCGCGCTTCTACGCCGACCCGCACTTCGCGAAGATCCCGATCGACTGGCTCAATTCCAAGGACTACGCCAGGCAGCGCGCCCGGCTGATTCGCCCCGACCGCATCTTGACCCCGGTCTACCCCGGCCAGGCCCCGAGCCACGGCGACACGACCTATTTTTCTACCGCCGACCGCGACGGCCTGATGGTTTCTATGATCCAGTCGAACTTTCGCGGCATGGGCTCCGGCCTGGTCGCGGACGGGCTTGGCTTCATGTTCCAGGACCGCGGCGAGTTGTTCTCGCTCCAGGACGGCCACCCCAACATTTACGCTCCCGGCAAGCGCCCTTTTCAGACCATCATCCCCGGCTTTGCCACCCGCAACGGCGCTCCCTACATGGCCTTCGGCGTGATGGGCGGCGACATGCAGCCGCAGGGGCAAACGCAGATTATCCTGAACCGCGTCGACTACGGGCTCGACGTGCAGGCAGCCGGCGACAGCCCTCGCTGGCACCATGAAGGCTCATCCCAAAGCATGGGCGAAGACTCCGCCGGCCTGGGCCCGCTGGGCATTCTGCGTTTGGAGTCCGGCGTGCCCGCGGAAACGCGCAAGGCGCTGGTCGCTCTTGGCTGGCCGATGGCTGCCAGTGACGGCGGCTTCGGGCGGTACGAGTGCATCGAGCACCGCCAGCAAGGGACGGACCGCGTGTACGCCGCAGCCAGCGAGATGCGCGCCGACGGCGTCGCCCTGGCGTACTAGAGCGTGCATTGGTGACCCTGATTGTAAGACCTTGTTTTGGCTTAGGAGGGCGCAGGGGCCTTAGGTCCCGGACAACGCGTTGCCTTCATTCGGGCTTCAGAGCCGCCATCGCCACGATCCTTCTCACTTGCTACAGCGTAACGCTACCTCGACACCAACGGACTGCGGCTATCCGAATACCCCGTCATCTCCAGGTATCCTTCCCCGCGCACCGGGGCATCCCCTCGCCGCCCGGAAATATCGATAGCACCTTCCCAGTAGCTTGGCCCAAAGCGGCTGACAAACTCCTGCGTTTTAAGCGGCGTCGCCATGTCGAGCTGCAGCTTCAGTCCGGGGATCGTCACCTTCCACGCCAGGGGGTAGGTCGCTGCTGTCTTGTCGCTCTTCCAGCTTTCGCCCGACTTCATCATTGTAAAGTCGCCGAGCGCCAGGTGCATCGCCTTGCCATCGCGGTCGATGTAGGTTCCCGATGAGAACGGGTCCACGCTGCCATCCTTGCGGCGCAGGCGGTACAACATCAGCTCCGTATGATCGTCCAGTTGCAGGCTCAGCCAGTCCCAACCGACGTTTCCCCCGTCCATCGGCTCCGTGAAGAACTCGTGATCCATCCAGGTGTCGCCATCTACGGCAAATGTCGTTCCGCCAAGCGTAACCGTGCCCGTCGTCCTCATGGTCGGGAATGAAATATAGTGCGACGCGTGGCCCGCACCGGCGCTCTTCTGGCTGATGCCGCCGATGCCGTGGATCACCGGAGCGGTTTGCGGCACGGCGCTCAGGTCGATCGAAAAGCCGTCGCCAGTCCCGCTTACATGGTGCGCAGCGGAGTCGATCACTGTCCGCCAATTGCCGTTCCACACTGTTTGAGACGCCGCATCCACGCCCGCCAGCCCCGGCCCCGCGCGGTTCAGCCGCTCGCTTTCGAAGTAATGCTTTCCGGTCACATCCGACAGCGCCAGATGCGCCATGTACACATCGCGCACGTCCCACGCGGAGCGCGGCATGCTCCGCGACACCCCTTCACGAAAAAACGTCAGCTCAAACCCGAAGCGGCGGCCATCCTTCGCGCGCAGATTGCCGGTGTAATACCACCATTCGGTTTGGTAGTCGGGATGGTTGAAGTGATCGCGCGGAAACTTGTATGCGTACCCTGCCTGCGCGGGAACAAACGGCGGTGCGG
>CALMON010000203.1:0-19015 GCA_937871785.1 uncultured Granulicella sp. | reverse complement strand
TCGCGCGGAAACTTGTATGCGTACCCTGCCTGCGCGGGAACAAACGGCGGTGCGGGTGATGTTTGCTGCGCAGAAGGCGATTCCGGCGCGGAACGTGTTTGCTGCGCTTGCAACCCCACAGCGACAAGGGCCAGTGTCAGCGCAAATGCCAGATTTCGCACGTCAATCCTCATGCACCACCTCGATCGGGTTCAGCCGCTGCGCGACACGCGCTGGGTACAACCCCGCCAGCACCGTCGCGGCGTACACCCCGGTCAGCGCTCCCAGCAGCAGGCCGACCGGCCAATGGAAGCGGATTGTCCAGCCAAACGACTGCTTGTTGATGACGAAGATCAGGATCAGCGAAAGTGCTACGCCGAGCACCAGACCGGCGATGTTCGACAAAATGCCGATCAGCCCCGCTTCGGTAAGAATGAGCCGGCGAATCTGCCCGGTGGAGGCCCCCAGGTAATGGAGCAGGCCGAACTCGCGGCGGCGGTCGAAGACGATCGAAAGCAGCGCTCCCGCAAGGCCCATTACCGCCACCAGGAGCGAAATCGCTTCGAGCGCGTAGGTGATCGCAAACGTCTGGTCGAAAATCCGCACCGCCTCATGCCGCAGCTGTGCGTTTGAAAAAATCAGGATGTCGCGACCTACGGCTGCCTGCTGTATTTCACGGCGAACGGTCTCGAGATCGGCTCCCGGTTGCACGTACACGGCCAGGTTAGAAGCAGCCTGGTCAGGCAGGTACATCAGCATGTTCTGCCGCGCAATGATCACGTAGCCACGCTCGTTCGCATAGTCGTAGAAAAGGTCGACAATGCGCAGGGGCACGCGCTGCTCGCCCAGTGGCAGCACCAGCGTGTCACCGGCTTTCACATGGTGCTTGTTCGCAAAGGGCTCGCTTACCATCACGGTGCGGGGTTCGGCGAGTTCGCGCATCACCACCTGCTGCGGCCGACCCGACGCAAAGCCGGAGGTCGAGTCGTACCGTGGAGAGGCGATATCCACCGCCGCGACCGTCACCGGCAGCCCCTGGTATTCAATCTCGTACGCGCGAAAACGGCCTACCGCCTCGATGCCGGGCAGCGCCGCCAACTTCGCCGTCAGCTCGGGCGCGATGGTCGGATGCCGGTCCGCGGCGGGATCGCCCGCCGGACGCAGGTACAGGTCGGCCGGCAACTGTGTGTCGAGCCACGTAATCACCGTTTGCCGAAAGCTCCCCACCATGATCGCGACGGAAGTCATCATCGCAATCGCGGTGGCCAGCGCGCACACCAGCACGGAAGTTCGGCGCAGCGATCCGGCCAGACTGCGCGACGCCAGTAACGCTTCCACGCCAAGCATCCGGCGCAACAGCCCGGACGTCGCACCGAGCCCGCTGTCCACCAGCATCGGCACCGCCAGCGCGCAGGCCGCGATCAGCAGGATTGCCGCCAGGTACCCAAAAAACGGTTTGCCCGCAATGGCCGGAGCCTTGGACGCCGCTACCGCCGCAAGCGCCAGCACCCCCGCCCAAAGCAGGTCGCGCCACCGCGCCACCCGCACGGCGTATTCCCGCGCGCCCCGCGCCATGGCCTCGGTCGGCGACACACGCGATGCTTCAAGCGCCGGAGACAGCGCCGACGCCAGCGTCACGCCCGTCCCCACTAGAAACGCCAGCAGCAACGAGGCCGCCGAAATGGTCAGCGCGCCGGGTCGGCTGGAAATATAGAGCGCGTCCACCGTTTTCGACAGCAGCTGCACCGCGCCGCTCGCCATCACCCTTCCCAGAGGCACTGCCAGCGCCGACCCCAGCAGTCCAAACACTGCTGCCTCTGCCAAAAACGCCAGCAGCACCGCACGGCGGCTCGCCCCCAGCGCCCGCACCGTGCCGATCTGCGCCCGCCGCCTCACGACCGACACAGAGATCGTGTTGTAGATCAGAAACGACCCAACCAAAACGGCGATGTAGCTTAAAACACGCAGGTTCCAGCGAAACGCCGAGAGCATCTTGCGGTTGGCGTCGGTTTGGCTGCCCTGCGCGCGCAATTCCGTGCCGGCAGGCAAGGCGGCCCGCAGCTTTGTTTGCCACTCTTCGACGTCGCCATGCTCGGGAACCTTGATCAGGATGCGGTCGACGCGTCCCGCTTCTCCGGTCGCCGCCTGCGCCGCGGCAATGTCCATCGCGACCGCGTCCGTTCCCAACTGCGAGGTTTCCGGGATCACCCCGCGAACCACAAAGTCGCGTGTCGTGTCGTTGATCAGCAGCGAGAGGTGATCGCCAGTCTTCCTGCCGAGACCGCGCGTCACCCACACCGCGTCGAGATCGCCGATATGCTGCAGACCATCCTGATCCCAGGCTTTTGCCACCGGTTCGCCCGCGTGATGATTCGCCTCGGCGATCAGGTCCAGGCCGATCAGCGGCACGGTCTCGCCGCTGCTCCCCACAGCCGCGTGGCTTTCAATGCGCGGGCTGATGCGGATCGGGTACGGCAATCTCGCCAGCCTGCCGACGATTGCCTCCGGAACGCCTCCGGTGGCCACCACTTCCAGATCGTCGTCGCCCGAAAGCGTTTGCATCGACGACCGGAACGACCCCGCCGCCGCTCCGCTGGCCAGATCGATCGCGAGCACGACCGACACACCAAGCGCCACTGCTACGAGGATCAGCAGTGAGCGTCCGCGCTCGCGCAGCATCGGACGCAGGATCAGGCGAAACAGCAGCGCAGCGGAGCCCATATCAGCTCGAAGCCATGCCGGCCGGGGCGCCGCTCATGCTTTCGACGCGACCGTCACGCAGCCGCACGATCGTATCCGCGAACGCCGCCGCTTCCATGCTGTGGGTAGCCATCAGAATCGTCGTTTGCCGCTCGCGGCAAACCGTCTTCAACAATTGGAGAATGGCGTCCCCGGTAGTCGTATCCAGATTGCCCGTAGGCTCGTCCGCCAGCAGAAGTACCGGGCTGTGGACCAGCGCACGCGCAATGGCGACGCGCTGCATCTGACCGCCGGACAGCTGGTGCGGCAGCCGCTGCGCCTGCTCTGTGAGCCCTACAGCTTCAAGCAGCTCCAGCGCTCGGGGCCGCGCCTGCGCTCTACCCGCGAGCAGCAGCGGTAGCTCGACGTTTTCCGCCACACTCAAGGTTTGCAGCAACTGGAACGACTGAAAGACGAAGCCGATTTTTTCCCGCCGTAACCGCGTGAGCCCCGCATCGTCCAAACCGCCGGTCGCGACGCCATCCAGCAGAACGCGGCCGCTACTTGGAAAGTCCATGGCCCCGGCAAGATTCAGCAGCGTCGATTTACCGCAACCGCTACGTCCCATCAGTGCCAGAAAGCTGCCGGCCGCAACGTCCAGCGTCAGTTCGTCCAGCGCGCGCACGGGGCTGCCTTCGCTGGCATACTCTTTCACCACAGCCTCAAAGCGAAGCAGCGGAGTGCCAACACGGCTACCTGCTGCGTGCGCTGCGGCCTGTGCTGCGGTTTGCTCCTGGGCAAGGAGATCTTTCCGGTCTGCTTTGGGGACGGACGTCATGCTCTCTATAAGGATGCCACGTTCGCCGGAAAGAAACGGGAACGGCTGAATCGTTTCGACAGGAAGAACAACGGTGGCGCGGCAAGCCGCGGGACGCGACGGAGGCTCCGGCAAGCGTCCCCGGCTTTGCGTGGAGCGGCGGCATGCATCCAAGCCTGCAGGAGACCGATATGTCCAAACATCGTTTAGAAATGCAGGACCCGCGTAAGCAGTACCCGCAGCCACCGTTCAAGCCGCAGCACCAAAGCGGGCCGGGACTGGCAAAAGAGATGAACCCGCAGCCGGATAACGGGGAGTCAAGTTACGTGGGCAGCAGCAAGCTCAAGGGCCGTAAAGCTCTGGTCACCGGCGCGGATTCCGGCATCGGACGCGCCGTGGCCATCGCGTTCGCGCGGGAAGGTGCCGATGTCGCTATCGGCTATCTGCCCGCCGAAGAACCCGACGCGAAGCAGGTCATCGCGCTGATCGAAAAGGCCGGCGGCAAAGCGGTTGCTCTTCCTGGCGACATTTCCGAAGAAAGCTTCTGCCGCGAAATGGTGAAGACTGCGGAAAAACAGCTCGGCGGGCTCGACATCCTGGTTTGCAACGCCGGCACGATGACTTCGCACGACAAGTTGCTCGACGTCACGACCGCCGACTTCGACAAGGTGATGAAGACCAACGTGTATTCCCTTTTCTGGATCACGCAGGCGGCGCTCCCTCTGCTGAAGCCGGGTGCGTCGGTCATCAACACGGCGTCCATCCAGGCCTTTGAACCAAGCAACGGCATCATCGACTACGCGATGACCAAAGCCGCCATTGTCGCTTTCACGAAAGGCATGGTGAAGCAGATGATGGAGAAAGGCGTACGTATCAATGCGGTCGCGCCCGGTCCTTTCTGGACGCCCATCCAGCCGACCGGCCAGCCTGCCGACAAGCTCGCTCTTCTGGGCGAAGAAGTTCCCTTCGGCCGCCCCGGACAACCCGTTGAAATCGCCCCCGTGTACGTCCTGCTCGCCTCGCAGGAGGGCAGCTACATTACGGGAGAGGTGTTCGGCGTAACAGGTGGCAAGGGCGTCGCCTAAGCGCTCCGAGAAACCTGTGCAAGCATCTTGGGGAGAGGTGTCGGGCTCCAAGCCCCTCACTTCTCCCGCACGGGCGTCGTGGAACAATCTGAAGGTATGTCCCTCAGGGCACATTGATCTTCTGGCTGCAGGAGCGGGAGTGTTCCTTGTTGGTGGGACGTGCTGTCAGCAGCGGAGCGAAAAGATAGGAACCTTTTCTGCGCACAGACACAGGATGGACCGTGCTCGTCAGCAGACGACGACGTAGGTTAGCAAGGTGCCCGCAATCGTTAGGGCGACGATACGGAAGCGATGTCTCGTGTCCCACAGGTGATGCGCTCGCTGCCAGCCAGGGCCTCCCCGGACAACGAGATTGTTCAAGGGAACCAAAAACAAAATCGTAAGCAGCGTCGTCAAAAACCAGATCACGCTGGCCGTAAGCAGAAAGGCAAAGCCCGGCTCGTGCCCGTGCAGCCAGGTTTCCGCCCCAAGTAGTACGAGGCCGCCAGCGTACCAGAATGGCATCACTCTACCAAGCACGGCAGCGAGATGACTGAGCAATCTGGCCTGCGGTTCGGCGTCAAGACGCCACGCGCTGGGGTTGACAAAGGCGGAAACGGAAAACTCAACGCCTACCAGCAGAAGCACGTAGAGCACAACGATCACATGGAAGAGGTGCATGGGCAAGCCTTTCATCGCACGGGAATCAAATACAAAAGCGCGGACGTTCGATGCGCGGCAACTCTCGATCACAAGATCAGACAAACTGGAGAGCGCCGGCGCACACAGAGCAGCGGGAAACAGCGTAGATCGAATACGGCATTATTTGCTTCAGAACCTAGCAACGCTACACTAGATGAATGAAACTACAACATGTTGCAAAGAATATCTAGCACCGCTATCCTAGTCACATGGACGCTGCTTTAGGACAAAATCGGATTGCAGAACGAAAGCTGCGGGACAAACAGGCGCGTCGCGCGCAAATTATCGGTGCCGCGCGCCACATCGCCGAATCGGAAGGATGGGCGAGCGTGACCGTGCGACGTTTGGCTGACGAAATCTCCTATAGCCAACCCGTTCTTTACGCTCATTTCGGAAGCCGCGAAGGGATTCTCACGGCGGTGGCGACGGAGGGCTTTCAGGAGCTTGGCCTGGCGCTGGAAAAAGCGCGGAAGAAACCGAAACGAGGGAGTGTCGTGGAGTCGGTAGCGAACGCCTACCTGGACTTCGCGGCCTCCTCACCCACGTTGTACGAAGCCATGTTTGCGCTCAGTCTGAGCGTTCCGTTCGATGCGGCAGGAACCCCCGAGGAAATGCGATTCGCCTTCCTGCAAATTCAAGCGATCTTCGCGGAGCAGAGCTCGCACCCGGAGGCGCTTTCGGAGCTTTTCTGGGCGAGTCTGCATGGTATGGCCGAGCTGACAAGAACGAAACGCTTTCCTCCCAAGCGCCACAAAGAGCGTGTACAAGCGCTGATGGATCTCTTCACGAGCTAGCCTGGGCTCAACCAGGGCTGGTGAAACGGAAGGCGCGAACAAGTCCGTTTGCTCTGCACAGCCAGAGACATTTTTGGAGGCACAAACAGATAGACTCGAACTGGAGATTCTGTCTTGCCTTCCTCGCTCCTTCGTACGCTTGGATTGTTGTGTCTGACTGCGTCCGGGCCCCACAGGCTTGGCGCGCAGTCCACGGTAGACCGTCTGAACGCCGGGATCTCCACAGCCGGAGTGCACGACTCTTCGACTGGCTGGTACATGGTTCTCACCCCGTTCGCAAGCTGTGAGGTTTCGCCGCATTTTTCGGCTGACGTCAGCCTGTCTATCTATCCCTACCGCTACACGCAGGTACAGGGCACCGGTCCCAATCCTTCAACGACGCCGGCCTTCACCGGGGGCGACCTGGGCGACACGTTGCTTGAAGCGCACGCCGTGTTTACGCCGGGTGCCTACCGGAGTCTTTCGACCGTGGCCCTTACGTTGCCCAGCGGCAATCGAACGGACGGTCTCGGGACCGGCCGCGTCACGTTCAGCCTGGATGAACGGGTGGAGCGCTATTTCGGTCAGACCGGCGTGTTCGCCGACGTGGGCGGAGGCGACTCGTCCGGTCTACAAAATCGCCTGGTCACCGAGGACGACACGGCGCTCGGTCCGCTTGGCCTGTTCCAGGCAGGCGTCGTGACGTGGCTGCCGAAAAACCTGTCGCTCCAGTCCGCGGCGTATGAGCAATTGCCGATCGGCGATCAGAAGACCTACACACTCCTCACGCGCCCCGGTTTTCCCGACCGCGCCGTCGTAAGCGGTCGCAAGGTCAATGAAGATAACGGGTTTACAACGACCCTGTACGTCCCGCTCACGTCGCGACTGATGCTGAACGGATCGTACAATCGCAGTCTCCGGCTGCATCTTGACACGGTTTCAACCGGGGTCACTTTCGTGTGGAAAGGGACACCGCTGCACCGCCGTGAATCGCTCATCGACCGAGCGCTGAAAGAGGCTGAGTCGGGCGGCACAGCCACTCGTTGAACACAAGGTCTGTTGCTACGGCAGTTTTTCCAGCTTTCCGATCTGCTCTGCGTCAAGCTGCTGCCGAACCTGCAGCAGCATATCCGTGGTGGCTTTCTGGAGCGCGGCCCTGGCTTGATTTACGGCGTCGATGGCGGCAAACATCTTCGCTTTGTCTACCTGAGAGGCGGAACTGACCGCGTTCAGGTTCGTCTGCTCCTTTTGGAACGTCTGGTAGGTCGAGATGATGGCTGGCTTGCTGGCGTCGAAGATAGCATCCATTTTCTTCTGCTGGTCTTTGCGCAGGCCAATCGTCGCTGAGACAGCGTGGTCGTCCCACCATCGTCCCGGGGGGCCGAGTTTGATCCCGTTGGCGGTTCGAACGCTGCTTCTCACAGCGGGGCTCGACGCCGCGGAGGCACCACTATTTGAGGCGGGGCCACCAGCACCGCCGGGGCCGCCCACTCCTGGAGGACCACCCGGCCCTCGGCCTCCCGGAGGACCACCGGGTGACCGGCCACCGCCGGGCCCTTGGCCATGCGCGGCAACACCCGCCATCATGAACAACGAACCGCTGAAAACGAAGCTGAGCCAGCCGTGCTTCATTGTGCCCTCACGGTAGTCGCCGATGCTTGTAACGTGTTTTTCAATCCCGGCGCTTCCAATCGATACTCCTGCAAGGGCGAGGGGTCCGCTCCGGCCAGCGCTACGTTGACCGATTGCAGCAACGCGGTATCACTCGCGCTCTCCCCTTCACTATCGGCGGCAGCCGGCTGCGCTCTTACTAACCTGTTCGCATGATTCTGCCCCTCCGTAGGGACATACGCCGGCACGCCCAGGCCGACAAGCAACATGGCCGCCACGGCCCATTGCAGCGAAATCACCAGTGACCGTTTCGCCTGTGCAGCCACGAGGGGCCGAAGGCTCGGCAACGGCTGCGCCCTGCTCCACTGGAGGGACGCCGCGCTCAGGTCCGCTACCGAAGTTTGAAACAGCTCCATTTCAAGGCGGCACGGCTCGCACTGACCGAGGTGAGCCTGCAGGTCGGAGCGAAGGGGCGAGCCGTCGAGACACTCGGCGAATTGTTCATCCGTCAGGTGGCCTTTCAGGTACGTTGTATCGAAGCTCTTCACGCCTTGCCTCCAAACTTCGCCCGAATCGTGCTGATGCCGCGATGCAGATGGGTCTTTACAGTATTGACCGGCATGCCCGTGGTCTGCGCAATCTCTTCGAGATCCATCCCTTCAAAAAACCGTAACAGAAAGACGCGTCGCTGGTTTACGGAAAGATCGTCGAGAGCCGCTTTGACCTGTTCGGTCCGCTCGTTGACCATGAGTCTCGACTCCGGAGAACTCTCGCCTGAGGGCAGAACGGACGCCATCTCCGCCACGTCGAGCGCCGTGGCCTGCGCCTTGCGCCAGAACTGAAATTTCTTCAACCGAACCTGATCGCGGATGAGATTGTTGGCGATGCTGATAAGCCAGGTGCTGACGGCGCAGTCTCCGCGAAAGGACGCGCGGCCCCGGAAGGCCTTCAGAAAGCAGTCCTGCGTAATGGACTGCGCCAGGTCGGCGTCGTTGATCGAATAAGAGACATACCGCAGCACGCGCGGCCAATACTGCGCGACGAGAGCGTCGATATCGTCCAGTTCGGTAACGACACTCACACCTGTCCCGGGGTACATCATAGAGGTTTCCAAAGCGATTCGCATCTTGTCCAAATAGACGACGGTGCTTTTCCGTTCGGGTTACAGACAGCTAAAAAAAACCTTTGCGGCAAAGAACCCGCACTGTAACCCGCAAGCAAGCCAGTCCCGTCTTCCACCATGTCAACCGCTCGACTTTGACCGCGCACACCACTTTTCTGCCGGCGCTCTATTCGCCGCGCAAAGGACGAATTATGCTCCCGAAACCAGAGTCGCTCCCTTCCGTTACGCTGCGCTTCACCCTTGCTTTGTTGCTGCTTCTTCTTCCGGGCATCGCCGCTCGCCAAGGCAAAGCGCAGACAAGTGTCCAGATCCACGACATTATGGTGGCCGGCGCGAACCCGGTTGTGGGCACAGCCGCCACAAAAACGCTGCCCTACTCTCCGTACTACGGTCAAACCGTTTCGGTTTCAGGAATTGTGGTCGGTGTGATGGGCTCTGGCGATTTCAAGGGGAGCGTGTACATTTCGGAGCCGAGCAACTCGTGGGACTCCATTATCCTGACCGCGGAAGGCATGCCCGTCTTCAACCTGGCCAGCCTCAACCCGGCTTGCGCCGTGGTTGGAGCCACCGTGACCATCGCCGGTCAAGTGGTGCTGGCAAATTCCATCGTCCCCGCGGACATCACCGCCGCAGGTACCCCGGGAACGGGCCTCCTCCCCACGTCCTGCACGGTCACGTCCACCAACGGCACCATGACGCAAAGCATCAGCGTGGGCAGTGTTCTTACGCAGTTCGGCGATGCGCTCAAGTACACCGGCATGACCACGACCGCCACCTTTTATGCGGTCGCTCCGGCCACCGGAACCCTGGCCGAGCAGACCGAAACGGACATCTCCACCGGCCAGTTCTGGGCCACGTTGAGTTCCAACACAGGGACCAACAATCATATCTTCCGATCAGCCGGCATCGCTGGCGACGAGTACATTCCTTCCTCCGCGCCTTCCACCGTCGCTACCTGGGGCGGCAACGCGCAGCGCGTGTTGATCGACACCACCACCTTCGGCGGCACCGCCGTGGACATCACGGTCGGCCAGAGTATTTCCTGTACCACCGGCGCCAACATCAAGGTAGGCGCCACGGCCGGCATCGGGCTGATCGACTACACTCTCGGCTACGCCCGGCTGCTGATCTTCCCGACCTCAGTCTGCACGGTGAATGGAACGGTGGCCACTACCACGTCGGCAGCGGCGGACAGCACCCATTTCCACGTGGGCACGCTGGACCTCAACCGCTTCTACTCGACAACCGGGGCGACCACGGGATCAGTGGCCGTAACTGCCGCCGCCTACGCGACGCGGCTTTCGAAAGCCTCCCAGGCGATCGTCAACTCTCTCGGCAAGCCCGACATTCTCTCCCTGCAGGAAGTGCAGGACCTCCCGACGCTAACCGACCTGGCCACCTCCGTAAACGCGCTGGGCGGCGTCACCTACCGGCCCTACCTTGTGCCCGGCGGCGATGCGAACAGCCTCAACCTCGGCTTTCTGGTCAACTCCACGACGCTGGTCACCGACAAGGTCACTCAGGTGGAAGCAGGCTCCACGTACACCACGGCGTCAGGTGGGTCCGCCACCCTGTGGGAGCGCCCGCCCCTGGTGCTACAGGCGGAGTTTGTCCGCGTCGGCAAGAACTACCCGGTTACGGTGATCAATGTCCATCTAACGCCGCGCGACAACATCGGCGACGCAACGCTTGGCCCTGACATCCGCGCGCACCGTGCCGCGCAGGCAGCCGACCTTTCCGCGCTTGTGCAAAGCTACGAGACCGCAGGAAGCGACGTGATCGTGGCCGGCAACCTGAACGCCTTCGAGTACAGCGACGGCTACGTCGACGTGACCGGCATCGTCGATGGCTCCCCGGTCGCAGCCAGCACGGTCACGCTTTCTGTGCCGACCGCTACGACCGCTCCATTGACGGACTTCGTCACTTCGGTTGCGTCCACATCGCGGTATAACTTTATCGAGCGTGGCGACGCCGTGGTCTATGAGCACATTCTGGCCAGCAACACCGTCACCAACAGCGCAACGGCCAGCGCCTCGCTCGCGAGCTACGTGTCTACCGTCACACAGCCGCATTTCACGACCGATTTCGCGGCCATCAACGCCAACAGCGCCTCTACCCCGGCTGGCCTTACTCCGCACGACGGCTTCGTCGTCGCGTTTCTCATCCCTCCCGTTCCCACGACGGCGGCGCTTTCCAACACAACCGTGAACTTCGGCAGTCTCGACCTCGGCGCCAGCAGCACGATGACGCTCACCGTCACCAACACCACCACCTTCACGTCGACCGTTACCGTTTCGAACATCGCCATCAGCGGGACCAACGCGTCGGACTTTACCCAGACCAGCAACTGCACGTCACTGGCGCAGGGCGCGTCCTGCACCGTCACGCTGACGTTCGCTCCCACGGCCATTGGCACGCGCAGCGCTACGCTGACCGTCACGAACGACTCAACGTCCGACCCTACCCTCACGGCCACCCTCACCGGCACCGGTCTCGACACCACCGCGACCCTCACGCCAGCGTCGGCCGCGTTCGGCAGCATCTACGCCGGTGGTGGCCTGTCGGCGGCCAAGGTGTTCACCTTTACGAACACCAGCGCCATCGCCATTGCGGTCAACAGCATTACATTGACGGGAAACTTCACGCAGACCAACACCTGCGGCGCTACTGTGGCGGCGGGTGCAAGCTGCGCGATCTCGGTCGTCTTCGCTCCGCTCAGCAGCGGCGCTCTTACCGGCGTGCTCACCGTGACAAACTCCACAACGGCAGACCCAACGCTAACCGCGTCGCTCACCGGAACCGGCCTGCCCACAACGGCAATCCTCACACCAGCTTCGACGACCTATCCCAACACGATCGTCGGCGTCGTTTCTGCCGCACAAACCTTTCTCTGGACCAACACCAGCGCCATTGCGCTGTCTATCACCAAGGTGTCGACGACGGGTGATTTCGCCGTCGGCTCGACCACCTGCACCGGGCAGGTGGCGGCGAACGCAAGCTGCACTATTAACGTGACCTTCAACCCCACAGCCCTGGGATCGCGCACCGGCACGGTCACTGTCGCGTCGACCAGCTCCGCCAACGGAACGCTGACCTCCACTCTCGCGGGCCGAGGCGTGGCGGATGTGGAAGCCTCCGTCGCTTCGCTGAATTTCGGCAACGTCGACATCGGCTACTCGGCCACGCCGCAAACATTCACCGTCACCAACTACACGGCGGCGTCGATCGCGCTGACCGGTTTCCAGATTGCCGGCGACTACACCTACACCACTACATGCGGTGCCAACCTTCCCGGTCTCAGCACCTGCACCATTACAGTCACGTTTACCCCCACGGCGATCGGCACCCGCACCGGCTCGCTTACCATCAACACCAACGATACGAAGTACCCGGTCATCGTCGTCGCCTTTACTGGCAACGGCGTAGACTTCTCGATCTCGGCCGCGCCCACATCGGGCTCAACCATTGCGGGCTACACGGTCGGGCTCAATCTCACGCTGACGCCTCTCGGCGGCTATGCGGCTCCGGTCACGCTTTCCTGCGCCACGACGGCTACCGGGTCCACCTGCATCCCGCAAACGTCCGCGCCGAGCGTGACTGCCGTCACGGTCGTGCCGGTCACCATTACCACGACGTCGCAGTACACCGTGATCGGCTATAGCGGGCTCGTTCTGCGGCATCATCCGGGGCTCGCGATGCTCGTCATCCTCACCGCCGGCCTTCTGCTCTTCCGGGGCCGCAAAGCTTCGCTGCCAAACCTCGCCGTCCTGCTGTTGAGCGCAGGCCTGTTCGGAGGAGCCACCCTGGGTTGCGGCGACCGCAATCCGGATCGCAATGCCAACCCGACCTACCCGGGCACCTACACCTACACGATGACCGCAACCGACGGCATGATCACGCATACCGCTACATACACCCTGAACGTCGCCATACGGTATTAGCCGTTCTTCACGGTATCTATGTGAACTTTGTCATCCTTCGCTAGGCGGAGGATGACAACTGAAGCCCTGCGCTCATCCGCAGGAAGGTGATCTAGGCCCCATGCCGAAGACACAACGTACCGAGGACCCGGCATGACCTTCGCCTGTAAAGCTCTTTTCCTTTTGTCCGCATTCGCCGGTGCCACGGCCGCACAAGCGCAGGCGCTGCCGACGGCAAGCCGTTTCGCCGATCTGCAAGTAGGCGTCGACTTCTCAATAGCCAAGCCGGACTACACGTCCGATATCTACAACCTGTCGCAGCCCGGTGGGATTGCCACCTGGCGCGGCTATGGCGCGTATGTGGACCTCGACCTGCGCGAGCACTACGGCATCGAGTTCGACGTGCACCAGCTTTCCGGCGCCGACTCCGTGCTTTCAGAGCGTACGTTTGAGATCGGCGGCCGCTACCTGTACCCAATACGCTACAGATTCGTCCCGTACGCCAAAGTCATGATCGGACGCGGGATTTTCAACTTTGCCGCGCAGGATGCGAGCGGCAAGTCTTTCCAGATCGCCAACCTGGGCTACACGGTGGAGTCATTCGGCGGTGGCTTCGACCTTCGCCTGAAACCCGGCCTGAACATCCGGGTCGTCGACTACGAGTACCAGCGGTGGAACAACTTCCCTCCCAAAAGCCTGAACCCGCAGGTGCTGTCCTTCGGACTGGCGTACCACTTTCACGGGCCCCTGTTCGGGGGCCGCTGAGTCGGGCGTCCGCAAGCTACCACGCGTCGCCACAAGGCCTGTCAAGGTGCTTGTGGCAAAACGATGGCTTTGCACACCAGGTCCATGCCAAAGCCGTGATTTGGGGTACGCTCGGGCGAGCGGCGAGCCCAGCACCGAGGAGGCGCTGTCAGCTTCAGGGGCAAACATTCGGAAGTTGTGGCGGAGAGTGGGGGATTCGAACCCCCGATAGAACTTTTGGTCCTATAACGGTTTAGCAAACCGCCGCCTTCAGCCACTCGGCCAACTCTCCAGCGAGGTAATACGCAAATTATAGCCTGCGCAAGCCTGCTTGTGCAGTACATTCAGAGTTCAGCCGGCCCGCTGCTTGCCTGCTCGCAGCCCCGGCGGCCCTGAGGCCAGAAAAGAGGTCCTTAAAATAACCAGCTCCGCTTCGTTCCGCAAACTACGCATTCTCCCTCTCATAGGCGCCACCTACTTCATGGTTGCCGGAGGCCCCTACGGCCTTGAGGACATCCTCGGCAAAGCCGGCTACGGCCGCGCGCTTCTTCTGCTCACCGTCATCCCGTTTGTCTGGAGCCTGCCCACCGCGCTGATGGTCGGCGAGCTCGCCAGCGCCATGCCGGAAGAAGGCGGTTATTACGTCTGGGTGCGCCGCGCTCTCGGCCGCTTCTGGGGCTTCCAGGAAGCGTGGCTTTCGCTCGCGGCCAGCGTATTCGATATGGCCATCTATCCCGTCACGTTCGTGCTTTACCTGAGCCGCGTCGCTCCTCACCTGACTGCCGGCTATCGCGGAACACTCTGGGCGCTGGCGGTCGTGGTCGGCTGCACGCTCTGGAATCTGCGCGGTGCCAAAGCCGTTGGCGAAAGCTCGGTGGCGCTGTTTTGCGTTCTGCTGGCACCCTTCGTCGTGCTTGTGGCCGTGGCGCTCTGGCGCTGGCACGGCGTGGGGACCGGAGCTATTCTGCACCCGGTCAGCAACCTCGATATGGCCGGCGCGGTCAGCGTCGCGCTGTGGAACTACATGGGCTGGGACAACGCCAGCACCGTCGCGCAGGAGGTCCGCAACCCGCAGCGCAACTATCCTCGCGCGATGGTCGGCTCAGCCATCCTCGTGGCCGTTACCTACATCGTTCCGCTCACCGCGGTCGGGCTCGCCGGGTTGGCTGCGGACCAGTTTTCGACCGGAGCGTGGACCGATGCCGCGCGCACCATCGTCGGTCCCGCGCTCGGACTGGCCGTCGTGCTTGGCGGCATGATCAATGGCGCCGGCATGTTCAATCCGCTGATGATGAGCTACTCGCGTGTGCCCTACGCGATGGCGAAAGATGGCTTGCTGCCCGCGGTGTTCGCACGCGAAAACCGTCGCGGCGTTCCCGCCGTCAGCATCGTGGCCTGTGCCTGCATCTGGGCGCTGGCGCTGCGCTTCAGCTTTGAACGGCTTATCTCTATCGACCTCGTGCTGTATGGCGCGGCGTTGCTGCTGGAGCTCATCGCTTTGGTGGTGTTGCGACTGCGAGAACCTGACCTTGCCCGTCCGTTTCGCATTCCCGGAGGCGTTGCCGGCGCTGTTGCCGTAGGCGTCGGGCCGGCGCTGCTCATCGCCTTCGCACTATGGGCGGCGCGCGGCGAAACTGTTCTCGGCATCAACGCTTTGCTGTTCGCCGCGATGGTTGGCGTACTGGGGTCGCTCGTGTACGCCGTAGCGAACATTGTTCGCCAAAACGCTCGTGCAACGTAATTGAGAGCAGGTTGTGCGTGCCGCTCCACCCAAAAACAGTCAACTACAAAAAGCGAGAGTCAGTTGACTCTCGCCTTC
Source organism: uncultured Granulicella sp. (assembly GCA_937871785.1). Lineage (GTDB taxonomy): Bacteria > Acidobacteriota > Terriglobia > Terriglobales > Acidobacteriaceae > Granulicella. The sequence goes on along the minus strand of CALMON010000203.1, from coordinate 3,784 downwards.
CATTCGAACTTTTTCCTGGACAACCGGGTTTTTTTTTACGCCTTCTCGGCCTTCGCAGCCTTCGCGTCGACAAATGCCTTTTGCGCGCGCATCACGGTTTCGCGGGCAAACGCGGCGTCACGCCATCCGCGAACCTCAACACTTTTTCCTTCAAGGTCTTTGTAGATCGAAAAGAAATGCGTAATTTCTTTCAGGATATGCGGGTAAATCTGCGAATAATTCGCAACGTCTTTATAACGTGGGTTCCCTTCACCCACGCAAAGGATTTTTTCGTCGCCTTCGCCCTGATCGATCATATCCAACGCGCCGATAGGACGTACAGTCTGCACGCAGCCCGGGAAGCTCGGCGTATCCACCAGCACCAACACATCGAGCGGGTCGCCGTCGTCGCCCAGAGTGCTCGGTATAAAGCCGTAATCTCCCGGGTAGTGCACCGGCGAATACAGGTTGCGGTCGAGCCGGAACACATGAAGGTCCTTGTCGTATTCATACTTCGTAATGCCATCGAGAGGAATCTCGATAACGCAGTTCACCAGTTCCGGGCACTTTGCCCCGATCGGCAGTTCAAGGTAGTTCGGCATAGTTTCTGGCATCTCGTCTCAGGTTTCCCAACAGTGTACAACGCCGTGGCAAGGCAGAGTCGTCAGGAAAATCCTCGCCTCACGCGGTCCAACGGACTGCTACAGTCTACAGTCAGTCCCTTCGGCTCCACGACGCTGCCATCAAAGGCATCTACAACTTTCTCGGGCTTGCTGCAATTTTGGTGTTCAGTCGAGCGATGAAGTCTCTACAATGGATACACCATACTGTTCCACTTGCCTCCTTCTCGCAAACTCAACCTTCCAGGGTCACATGCCCTCCAACGGATCAACCAAGTTCAAGAATTGTGGAGAATGCAATGGCAGCCGCAAATAAAGCGGGACACCTCGGGCCTATTTTCAGCGTTGTTCTTCCGATTGCGGCATTCCTGATCGGCACGGCGTCTGCACACGCGCAAGCCAAGCCAGGGGCTTCCCGCACGGCAGAGCTCTCCGCGTATGGTGCCTATTCCTACGTCAAACCCGACTTTGGCGAAGCCACCATCAACAACACGGGCGCCATCATCGGCGTGAACTACACCCGCTTCCTGTTCAAAAGGATCGCTCCGTCCCTTGAAGCTCGCGCGACTTACAACACCGGCGACGCTATCTCATACAAATCGTTTGGCGGCGGCTTCCGGGGCACCTACGACTTCCGCGATCGGTTTCATCCGTATGCGGCGATTCTGGTGGGCGGTGGAACCCTGAAGTACAACCACTATCTCGGCTTTGGCCCGGACCGCGGAACGGTGATCACCGGCGCTGTCGGTATCAATGTCGACGCCTACAAAACCTTTCAGGTCATGTTAGACGCTTCCAGTCAGCACTGGAATCTCGGCAAAATGGCCACATTGAAGCCCAACGGCGATGATTACACCTTGTCACCGACTCTTTACTCCTTCGGGATCTCGTACCGCGTGCCCGCCCGTTCACACAGCAAGATCGCCGACAGAAAGTAGGCGACCACCCGCTTGTTCCTTTCACGTCCGCCAGACCCTGCAGCCCTCGCTCCCGTGATTCCACGCCGTGACGCCACGTGCAAGTACGGGGGCTGCTCTTTCGCGGACGGCCAGAAGCCGGCGCTGATGCTAGGCTCAAAGGTGTGAGTCTCCCCCCACCCAACCCTGAAGCAGCTCTTCCCGCAACCGGATCTTCCCGGTTCCTTCGCGCTTGTCTGCGCCAGCCCGTCGACCGTACCCCCGTGTGGTTTCTCCGCCAGGCGGGACGCTACATGCCGGAGTATATGGCCATCCGCCGCCATCATTCGCTGCTGGATATTTGCCGTACTCCGGACATCGCCGCTGAAGTCACCATCACCGCCGCCGAGCGCCTCGGTGTCGACGCGGCCATCATTTTCGCCGACCTCCTGCTGCCGCTGACGCCCATGGGGCTCGACTTCGACTTCGTTGCCGGCGAAGGCCCCGTGGTCCGCACCCCCTTGCGCACCGAAGAGCAGGTGCGCGCGTTGCGCACCGACCGCGTCGACGATCTGCTGTATGTGTCGCGTGCCATTGAAAAAGTAGCCGCCCATTTCAGCGGCCCCCGCGCCGACGGCGACACGCTCGGCATGATCGGCTTCTGCGGCGCGCCATTTACGCTTGCCAGCTACATGATCGAAGGCGGCAGCTCGCGCAACTACATTGAAGCCAAGCGCATGATGTATGCCAGCGGCCTGGGAACCCACCGCTCCCCTGCACCGCTCCCGCATTCTCAGGCCTGGCCCATCCTCATGGAAAAACTCGTCGACCTGCTGGCCGCCTACGCCGCGCAGCAGGTCGCCGCCGGCGCCGACGTCATCCAGGTGTTCGACTCTTGGGCCGGAGCGCTTTCCGTGCAGGATTATCGCCAGTACTGCCTGGGCCCCACCGCCGAACTCATCCGCCGCATTCGCGCGCAGGGAGTCCCGGTGATTTACTTCGGCGTCGACACCGCGTCGCTCCTCCCCGCCATGCGCGAAACCGGAGCCGATGTTCTTGGCCTCGACTGGCGCATTCCGCTTGACGAAGGCTGGCGCGCCGTAGGTTCAGGCACCGCCGTGCAGGGCAACCTCGACCCGATCGCCCTTTTCGCGCCGCAGGATGTCCTCAAGACCCGCGTCGATGAGGTTCTCCGCCTCGCCGCCGGACGCCCCGGCCACATCTTCAATCTTGGCCACGGCATCGTCCCCGAAACGCCGGTCGACAACGTCATCCAGGTCGTCAAATGGGTGCACGAGTTCGACGCCAAACCCTCCGCCCTGCTCGCTCGCAACGAAGCCGCCAGCGAGTGGGCCGTCCGGGCGTAAAGGCCGGGACAGGGACCAGGGGATTAGGGACAGACTGAAGCGGCGAGGTGTCTGCACGGCGATCGCACTCTACGTCAGACCGTACTCCCTGCTGGACCTTTCCCTTACCCTGATGCCTGTTCTCAAGCCCTGTTCCAAGAAATAAATCCGAGCGCAATCCCTTCTCCCTCGTCTGTCCCTGTAGAAGGTCAACGTGACGGACGGAATCAGCTTGGCGAGCTTCGGGGCTTCGGAAACAAAAGGACGCGACGAGGCGCAACCGAGGCTCGCCGCTCTTGTCGCCGACCACGCCGCGCTGCTTTTCCGCGTCGCTCACTCTGTCCTCCGCAACCGCGCGGAAGCTGAAGATGCCGTGCAGGACACGTTCGTCCGCGTCCTCGAACACCGGCACAAACTCCCCGCCGTCCGCGACCTGCGACCCTGGCTTGTGCGCATTGCGTGGAACCTCGCGCTGGACCGCCGCCGCCGTCTGCGTCCCGACCAGATGGACGACCTCTTCGCCGCCACGCTGGTCGCCGCCGCTACACCTGCCGACACCGCGCTCGCGGAGTCCCAGCAAATCGGGCGCACCCTGCGCGCCATCGACGCGCTGCCCCCGCTTGAGCGCCAGGTGCTTCTTCTGACCGCGCTCGAAGACCTCGACACCCCCGCCGTTGCCGCGATCACCGGCAAGTCCCCATCTGCCGTCCGCGCGCTGCTGTTCCGCGCCCGCGCCCATCTCAAAGCCCGACTCGAAAAAGGAGGCTCCCGTTGAACGAGCCGCTTCGCCCTCCCCAAACGACCGCCGACCACCTCATCGACCGGACACTCGCCGGCCTGCGCGACGCCGAGCCCTCCCCGACCCTGGAGAGCCGCCTCTTCGCCCACCTCGAAGCTGCCGAAGCGTCCACACGAACGCCTGCTTTCGGGTTCTCCTTCCACT
>CALMON010000202.1:684-2993 GCA_937871785.1 uncultured Granulicella sp. | reverse complement strand
GTGTAAGGCTTGGGATTCCACACGGACCCAGTGACGCGGGTAATACGCGGATCCCGCTGCTCGTAAACGGCGTTCGTCACGTCAAGGACGCCACCTGGCTCTGTGAGCAGGTAGGGGTTGCTGCTTTCATACAGCATGTGGGCAGAGGTCGTCCGCGGCGAGCAGGAGTTCTTGACACTGAGCGGCTCGATCTCGAAATAATCCGTGCCAACGCGCATGAGTACGCCGCCGGCACGCATGCTTTCAGTACACTGGCCTCCGCACTCCGCAATCTTGGCTGAGTGCCAAGCCTGTGCAACTCCAGACCCACGCATGATGGCGACGGCGCCCAGCACTGCAGTATCTGTAGTGCGGCCGCCAAGGACGATATCAGCCCCGGCCTGCAAGGCGGCAATATAAGGCTCAGGACCCATCAGAGCGACGATGTGGTTGCAGGACTCGATCATTTCGCGCGTAGCAGGACCGAGCGGCGGCAACGGCGTGATGTCGCCTTTCTCATTTCGCTCCACCAGAACCGAGGCCTTCTGTTCACTGTAAAGACACGCAATTTTTGGCGTAATGCCAAGCTCTCTGGCGACCTCCAACGTAATGTCAAGCGTCCAGTCGACGCCTGAATCCGTTCCGGCCGTACCGCAGGTGCCCACAAGAATCGGGATACCCGCTTTGTGCGCTGCGGCCATCGCCATCTCGAGGTCACGCTTCATGCTTTCCCGGTTCATCTTGGACACGCCACGTGCAAGGTAAGCCGGGCCGCTGTCGGTCGAACCGGAATCGAATGCAATGGCATGCGCACCGGCCGCAATGCCGTAATCCAAATGCTCCTGCAGAAAGCCTGCACCCAGCATGCCCGTTGGAACCATGATGATGGTTTCATCGGTCGTTTGATTGTTCGTCATTTTGTCCTCTAATGCTGCAAAGTGAGTGCGTGTCGATGATGCGTGCTGCTCGATCAGACATTCAGCCGGTAAACGCGCCTTGCCGTATCGCTGAAGAGAGAATGCTTTTCCGAGTCCGAAGCACCGGAACTGATGCGCTTGAACGCATTCCAAAGCGTGCCGTAGGGCACCCCCATTTTTTCTACCGGAAAGTTGCTCTCGAACATACAGCGTTCCGGCCCAAACAGCTCGATACAGGTGCTTATATAGCGGCCCCAAAGACCGGCCAGTTCTGTTGAGGTCGGAGGCTGATTGAGGACGCGAAAGTCATAGGCCGCTAACCGGATCGTCATGCCACCCAGCTTCACATGGACGTTCGGACATTTCGACAGTTCCGTCATGGACTCCTTCCAGGTGGCAAAGACGCCTTCCTTGTCCTCGGCATACTTGCCGGAACCAAGCGGAGCTCCGCAGTGCCCGAGAGCAATGGTCACCTCCGGCAATGCCTTGGCGAGAGAGGTCACATCGGGCAGTTGCGGGTGGAACACCATGGCGTCAAACGTCAGGCCGAACTCACCAAGCTTCTTGACTCCGCGACGAAAGGTTTCATCCAGGTACAGCCCAGGACGGGCCGTGGCGTTGTTGCGGATGCTTGGGTCATCGGCAAACCCGCCCGAGTGACGCACGCCGCAAAAGCGCCCGTTGCCGGCGGCAATCTCCGCCTCCAACACAGGAGCGACCGCGTCGCCTAGATTGAGGTCTGCCTGGCCCACGATGCCTGCCGCGATACGTGCTGGACCGAAGTCGCCGCTATCTGCCATGGCGGCCTGTCCAACCAGGAACTCTACCTCACCAACAGGCCGCATCTCTTTGGGCCCGGTAGCGCGATACATCTGGTCGCACTCGATGAACACCGAGGCAATGACGTTATGGCCGCTCTCCGCGATGTCAGCGGCAAACTCATCCACCAGATACTGACTCTGCTTGCCAAATTTCTCAGCTTTGCGTCCGCGAATAATCAGGAGATGGTGGTGATTATCAATGATCGGCAGCTCGGGATCGAGCGCCTGCTCGGGAAGAGCGCGAGCCAGATATTCGAGATTGGGTTCGCGGATGGTGCTGAAAGGCTTGATTGTGGGTGTGACGGACATAGAACCCCGATTGCGGCCGGCCATCAAGCAAATCCATGGCGCGTCCTCGCTTAGTAGGAGCTATATTCGACCCAATACGATGAAACTGTCAATCTTGATTCATCTCGTCCACATAAACCAGACATCCTAGGTGGGGAGCTGCCCTTTATACCGGCTGTTCTGACTGACAGATTCGTGTTCAGCGTATTGCTCAACGGAGTGGGCGATCCATCCGGTGATGCGAGCCAGGCGAAGCAGGTTTGCGTCACGGCCGCTAAGGCCCACGATGCGGCTCACCAGAAGA
>CALMON010000202.1:0-663 GCA_937871785.1 uncultured Granulicella sp. | reverse complement strand
CCTCAGTCGCAACCTCCATAGCCAGGAGAAAGCGCTCGACCTCGGGGAGATGCCCGAGTTGCTCTCTAAAGGCTCTCATCATGGAGAGGGCTCTTGGATCTCTACCGCCGTAGCGTTGGCGACCGAAGCCCGGCAACGCTTCGCCGCTCTTGAGGCGAGAGAGGATGGCTCCGGAAGGGTTAGCGCCCCCGACGATCTCATCAAGAAAGCGGGTTGCTAACTGCATACGGCCGTAGGCGCCGCGGCGACCTTCCGCCGCGATCAGCCCGGCGATAATAACTCGATAAGGCGTGATGCCAATATTTGCCGCCGCTCGAACAGCCAGGGTTACCGGGTCGACTTCATTGTCAACGGAAAGAACCAGCAGTCGGCGCACGACATCGGCGACTGCGTCGTCTTGGCGGGCGCTGTGCGCGACGACAAGGTGAATCGGCTCTTCACTCGGTGCGTGTGGTGACCGGATGGTGGATGCTACCCAACGCAACGCGGCCGCGCTCGAGTGATAGAAAGCCTTCGGGGTCAGGTCGAAGCACTTAGGGTTGGCTTCTTCCAGTAGCGGCGCGAGCATCATGACCTTGTCGATCGGACTCACACGCTCGATCGCTCCACAGACAGCAGCGTAATCGGGGGGCAGCGTCGGCGCATTGTTGGAAAAAAGTTCTT
>CALMON010000201.1:926-4322 GCA_937871785.1 uncultured Granulicella sp. | reverse complement strand
CCGACCGACGACGATGCCGCTCGTGTACCAGGCCTTCAATTGGTCGGCGGGCGTGTATACCGGGGCGACGATGGGCTCTGAAACCACGGCAGCCGCCGGCGGCGCCGTGGGCACGGTGCGCCGCGACCCCATGGCCATGCTTCCTTTCTGCGGTTACCATATGGGCGACTACTTCCGGCACTGGATTCGGATGCAGCGTAACCTGACCTCGACGCCCCGGGTCTTCCATGTGAACTGGTTCCGCAAGGGACCGGACGGGCAGTTTCTGTGGCCCGGCTACTCGGAAAACATGCGCGTGCTGAAGTGGGTGGTCGACCGCGTTCGCGGACGCGTTCGCGGCAAGGAAACGCCTATCGGCTGGACGCCGAAGTACAACGACATGGAGTGGGACGGGCTCGACTTCAGCTATGAGCAGTTCCAGCAATTGCAGACCGTCGATCGCGAAGCCTGGAAGCGCGAAGTGATGGGCCACGAAGAACTGTTTCTGCTGCTGCACGACCATCTGCCGCCGGAGATGATTTATGAGCGCGAACTGCTGATCTGCCGGCTGTAAGCAGGAGTCGACACGTTTGTAGCAGAAAAGTCCGGGCACAAGCCCGGACCTTTCTGCGTAAGCAGCTCTGAGCGCCAATTTGCTGGGCGCACTCTTTTGCAGCTACTCCGCCTTGGACTGCAGCCCGCCGTAGGTGCTGGTTTCAAGCGTCCATGGCGTGCGTAACGCTTGATACAAAATGGTGAGGAGCACGAGACACTTGAGCTGCCCGGCGAATGAGCACGATTTGTAGATGAATTCGTTCAAGGGTGAAAACGCCACGCCGAACAGGACAAGCGTCGTCGCGGCTTCGCGCACAGTGGCCCCTTGGCGCGCGGCGGCACAGACGTACAGGAGCAGCAGGCTCCAGGGCAGATACAGATGCAGGAGCGTGTAGTCGTAGGATGTGGGTGGCAGAACGACGACGACCAGGCTGAAGCAGACGATCTGGTTGAGGATCGGGAGCTTGCGTATCCGGAAGAACCACAGGGCGCAGCCGCAAAGAGCCGCGACCGCCATGTATCCGGTGAGTACATGGTCCGGAAAGGTCATGGTGAGAGCCTTCGGATTGAAGACACGCTTGACTACACCGAACAACGAGTGATCGAAGCCGGCGTTCTGGTGATCGAAGAACAGAATGATGGACGCGCGATTTTCCCGCAGTCCTGCAGAAATGCCCTGGCTCGCCAGAGCAATGGTCGGACCGAGGAAGCTGAGCCCCGCCAGGGTGGAAAGGGCGATCGTCAGCACGCCACAGGCGAGGGCCTTGTATTTCTTGGGCGGAATGAACAGCGCGAGGAACACAAACGGAAATATCTTTACGGACGCCGCAAACCCCAGCAACACAGCCGACAGGAAGTAGTTCCCACGCAGGTACAGCAGAAGAGCCGCGCCGCAGATCGCTACAATCAGCAATTCGATGTTGGCCTGCACCAACGTAAACAGCAGGGGATACGATAAAGCGAACATGGCCGTGACCACAGCGGCAACCGCATAGGGGCGAAGGTGCAGCGCCAGCAAGCGACGCGAAAGCAGAACGGCGGCGCACCCGACGACGACAACCGCGATCGCGACGTACGCGGCGTAGCAGTGCCCCGTGCTATAAAGAGCCTGGTAACAAAAAGCGGCGGGGGCCGGATACTCGAAAGGAACGTCGCGTTTGTCGGTGTAGAACGCCGCGGTGTGCAGCTTGGGCCATTTTGTCAGAAACCCCAGCAGGTCCATCCGGTGACCGTTCGGCAGGGTCAGGTGATCGTACGGGTAGCCTAGACCCATTACCCCATGCGCGATGCCGAAGGCAACAAACCACAGCAGCCAAAGCCCGGCCAGCAGGAAGAAACAGCGCTGTACCGCCTTTGGCAATGCTTCGCCGCCGCTGACCGCCCGGTCGGTTGGCACAAAGTGAGATGAGGCCATGCCGCAGATTTTAGCAGTTAGGCGATGTTTCGCAGTTGTGACTTCATAACCCGGACCCGGTTTTCCGTTTCGCCTTCCCTTTGGTCACCGGGGCAGTTGCTGGTAAAGGTAAGGCGAAAGCGACCACCGCATCGGATTTGGCGCCGCCCAGGAAGCCGTGGCCTCCCGCTTCGATGACGACAAATTGCCGCCCGCCCGCGGTGTAGGTCATCGGCGTGGCGTTGGCCGGAGCCGGCAGCGGGGCACGCCAAAGCATGCGGCCGGTGGCCGAGTCATACGCGTGGATCAGACCGTCGTTGGACGACGCGCCGAAAATCAAGCCGCCGCCCGTGGCGATCACGCCGCCAACCCCGGGACTGCCGGAGCCGTTGGCGTCCATTTCGCCATTGGACGCGGTCCAGAGTTTCTTGCCGGAGTCGAGGTTCAGAGCCACAATCGAGCCGTACGGTTTGGGTCCGCAGGGCGTTCCGCTGGTGGTCACAAGGCCTTCTCGCGACAGCACATAGGGCGTGCCTTCCATCGGGTTTTCATCTCGTGTCGACCCACCGCCGTCCGGCGTGCCGTATTGCGCGTCAAGCCTTTGCGGCAGGCCCCCCATCCAGAGAGGGACAAAGCGCCGCCGGAAGCTGTTCAGCTTCTGGCTGTACCAGTGTCCGTCCGACGGACGCGCGTACACCTCGACGACGAACGGCACGCTGCTGACCCGGGTATAAAGCGTGGAAGTCTGGGGATCGAAGGCCGAGGAGCCCCAGTTGGCGCCGCCGATGTTGCCCGGGTAGACCAGGGTTCCTTTTTCGCTGGGCGGCGTAAATAGACCATGGTACTCAAGACCCTTCACCTGCTTTTCGCAGCTTTGCTGCTCCGCCGCGGTGGGCAGGTGCAGGTCGGAAACAGAAAACTGGAGCGGCGTGAGCGGCGGTAGTGTCGAGAACGGCTGCGTAGGCCAGGCGACTTCGCCCTTGATACTTGATGGCGGAACGGGGCGCTCTTCGATAGGAAACAGGGGTTCGCCGGTCAGCCGATTGAAGACGAACACCATGCTTGTTTTGGTGGTAATGGCGACGGCCGGGATGTGCTGCCGGAACGTAAAGAGCAGAGGCTGGGAGGGCGTGTCGTAATCCCATAAGTCGTGGTGCACCAGCTGAAAGGCCCACACGCGTTTTCCGGTGGAAGCCTGCAAGGCGACGATCGAGTCGGCGTCGCGATTGTCGCCGACGCGCTGACCGCCGTAAAAGTCCACTGAGGAGCTTCCGGTCGGGATAAAGACCAGGTCGTTGTCGGGGTCGGCAGCGAGCGGCGCCCAGGCGTTGCCGCTCCCGCTCTGGGGGGCCTGCTGGTTGGCCGTCCAGCGGACGGGCTGCCAGGCCCATAACTGCCGGCCACTCACGACGTCCCAGCCGCGCACTTCTCCGGAAGCGGCGAAAACCGCCTGGTTGTCGGTCACGGTG
>CALMON010000201.1:0-916 GCA_937871785.1 uncultured Granulicella sp. | reverse complement strand
CGTCGGTGGCGAGGTGTACAGCAGAAAGCGCGGCAACGCCACGTGCATGCCCTGCAGGAGGTCGACGGTGCCGTTTGCGCCGAAACCGGGGCAGGCGCGGCCGGTGGCGGCGTCGAGCTCGATGAGCCGACGGTCAAGCGTCGCCATCACCACGCGCTCATCGTTGCAAAGACCCGGCTTCGGAACGCGGGCATGCCAAAGAGCCACGCCACGCGAAGCGGCAATGTACACGTCTGCCGTGCGCTTCACATGCGGATCAAACACCCATCGCTGCACGCCCGTAGCGGCATCGACTGCGTACACCACGTTGAACGGTGTTTCCACAAATAGAAGGCCGTTCCACAGCACGGGGGTCGCTTCCGTGGAGGCGCGTTTATCGAGAACCGACGGCGGGTCGAAAGCGTGCGTATGGAACACCCACGCCGTCTGGAGCTGGCCGACGTTCCCCTGCGTAATCTGGTTAGCCGCCGAATAGCGTTGCCCGGCTACCGTTCCGCCGTACGCCGGCCAGCCCTCAGCTTTGCTGGTGGCTCGTGTCTGCGCTACGCCGGCCACGACCACCACGGTCAACAGCAATCCTGAAACGGCCATGCGGAAGAGCTTCGGTCTTACGGAAATGGGGTACAAAGGTGCCGCCTCACAGGATTACAGGAGCAGAGTTGACATTGCAGGAGTCTCCCACCAATCCTAACGGAAACTTCGCTTCGTATCTGCCACGCGGCCTTGAGACGTTTCAGCCTACGCACGATTGGAATGGTCCATCTTTAGAAGCCACGAGAGCTACGAGAGCTACGAGAGCTGCCGCAAGCTGCGATGCCGCAGGCCGCCGACTTGTTCAGGCCGCAAGCCGGCGACGGCGATGAACCGTTTCTTCCGGTCAAAGAACAAGCCTCGCTGATTCTATGTAGCCGATACG
>CALMON010000200.1 GCA_937871785.1 uncultured Granulicella sp. | reverse complement strand
CAGACTCCTCCGCTGCGCTGCGGGGGGACAACCAGAAGAGCAGAAGCGAAGACAACGGAAGCGAAGACGAGAGCGGCAGCGAGAACAGCGGCAGCAGCGAGGACGAAGGCGATACCGTAGGCGGCGAGGGTCACCCGGCGCAGTTTCTGGTGCACCTCGGCATGACCGGGCGGCTTTTAGTCTCGCAACCGGAGGTGCCGCTGCCGCCGCATACCCACGCTGTGCTGTCGCTCGCGGATGGCCGCGAAGTGCGGTTTGTGGACCCACGGCGATTTGGACGGCTTTCCGTCGTGCGCGCGGAAGGTGGCTATCTGGGACCCGGGGCGGAGCCGACGACGGTCGCGGTCGCCGAATTTGCGAAGCTCTTCAAGGGGCGCAAGCTGGCCATCAAAGCCGCCCTGCTGAACCAGTCGATCCTGCACGGCGTCGGCAACATTTACGCTGACGAGAGCCTGTTCCGCGCAGGCATTCGGCCGCGGCGGCCCGCAGGTAAGCTGACGCGAGCGGAGTTGGTGCGGCTCCATGCATCGCTGCAGCAGGTGCTCGCGAAAGCGATCGAATTAGGCGGGTCGTCGGTGTCGGACTACGTGGACGCGGACGGGGTGCGAGGGTTCTTTCAGCTTGAACACAAGGTGTATGGGCGTGCGGGCGAGGTTTGCCTCGACTGCGCGAAGCCGCTCAAGAAGATTATCGTCGGCGGCCGGACGACGGTGTATTGCCCTGTCTGTCAGGTATGACCCCAGTCTTGCGTCATGACTCGTAAGGGGATGCACCGAAGCGCCGGCCCCCAGGACCCCTCGTCCCGAATCGCTATTTGCGTTTGTAGTCCACGAACAGGTCGGGAAACTGCTTCTTCAGAATGTCAATTTTTGGCCGGTCGCACACTTCGATATACGGATTATCCGGGTTCAGCGTGGCGTAATCCTGGTGGTAGCTTTCCGCGTCGTAAAAACCCTTGTTGGCTTCGACTTTCGTCACAATAGGGCTGCTGAAGGCTTTCGCCGCCGTGAGTTGCGCGATGTACGCATTCGCGACTTTCGCCTGTTCAGGCGTAGTGGTAAAGATTTCCGAGCGGTACGACGTGCCGCGGTCAGGCCCCTGCCGGTTGAGCGTCGTAGGGTCATGGACGGAGAAGAAAATCTGCAGCAGCTTCCCGTAGGTGATCTTTGATGGATCATAGACGACCTTTACCGATTCGGCATGGCCGGTCGTTTCACTCGTCACCTGGTCGTACGTCGCGGTGTTGGCCGCGCCGCCATCATAGCCGGCAGTCGTCGCAACGACGCCTTTCACCCGCTGAAACACCGATTGCGTCCCCCAAAAGCAGCCGCCGGCAAAGATCGCCGTTTCGCGCGCGGGGGCGGAGGCCAGACGGGCGTCGGCCGTCGGCGCGGGCAAAGGGCCGGTGGCGGCGGAGGCTTCGCAGCCAAGAAGCGCGCCGAAGCTGAAAGCCGCGGCAAAGGCGGCGGAACGGAAAAGGGTGCGGGTCATGGTGACTCCTTGCGCTCTCGGCACAATCATTTAGACGCAGCAGGCTCCGGTCGAGAGGCTTACGAAGGAGCCAGCGCCCCTGTGGCAGTCAGACCGACGCCGTCTGTCGCACGTGTGAGTGTTGCGCCTGCGGGATGCGGACGGAAACCAGCCTGGTTTCGCCCTCTTCGAGCGGACGGATGTGGCTGCCGATTCCGAGCTTGGCGGCAGCGGCCAACAGGCGCGGCAGCGGCTCGGACATGGGCTCGCGGCCAAGGCGGAACGTGCCGAAATGCATCGGGATCATGGTGTGCGCGCCCAGTTCGCGGAAAGCCTGTAGCGCTTCTTCAGGGCTGGTGTGGACGGCGCGGTAGCTATCCGGAAAGTAAGCGCCGATGGGCAGAAGCGCGATATCCGGGTGGAGCCGCGCGGCGATTTCCGGGAAGCCGCCGAAGTAGGCGGTGTCGCCGGAATGGTAGATCGTCGGCGCGCCGGGCGCGGCCAGGGTGTAGCCGCCGAAGCCGCGGTGCGTGTCGCGGAACATCCGCGCACCCCAGTGCTTGGCGGGAGTAGCGGTGATCATGAGAGGACCAAGCGGCTGCGTTTGCCACCAATCGAGCTCATGGACGGCGCGGAAGCCGAGCGGGCGAACGAGGTCGGCGACCCCGCGCGGCACGACGGCCACCGGCGCGGGCAGACCGCGGCGGCGCATTTCGCGGCAAACGGCGCGCAGCGATGGGCGATTGAGGTGGTCCATGTGCGCGTGCGTCAGCAGCACGGCGTCAAGCGGCGGCAGGTCCGCGTGGCGCAAGCCGGGGGGGCGCTGGCGGCGCAGCAGAATCAGCCGGGTGGCTAACACTGGTTCGATCAGCACTGCCTGGTCGGCCATTTGCACAAGAAACGACGAGTGGCCGATGAAAGTGATGGCGCTCCCACCGTCCACAGGGGTGATCGGCAGGCGCGGCGTTCCGGTCATCGGTTGCGCGTGCGACTCGCGGACCAGCCGCCAAAGCTGGCGAAGTTTTGTAAGAACGCGAGGATGGGGGCGGGCGGACATCGTAAGGTTGGCGTCTACATACGTACAGATGCACCGGCAGGCGTAAGGTTTCGAGCCGGCTTCATGGCAGCCGACGCCGCGGCACCCGTCTGCATCTGAGCGTGTATGGTTACGCAAACGCGCTATACGGCCTCCGGAGTCGACGATCATGCCTGAAACGCCTGCCCCAGGTGGAAGTGGTGGCGTTGGCGGCGGCGTTCCCGCTGCAGCTCCCATGGATTCGAAGGACCACACGGTGGCCCACGCCGACCCGTTGCGCCAGCGCATCTGGAATGAGGTGTCGCGGTCGCCGGTACACAACATGTGGGACTTTCAAGGAGCTTCGCCGTGGGTCGTGCTGAAGCGGACAGCGAACTCGTTTATAGACGACAACTTGGTTTCGCGTGCCGCCGAGCTTGGCTATTATTTTCTGTTCGCGCTTTTCCCGACGTTGGTGTTTGGGTCGAGCATCCTGGGGCTGCTCGCGAAAACGACGTCCACTGTGTACCTCGCGATGCTGAATTACCTGTCGATTGTGATTCCTAAATCGGCCTTTCAGATTGTGCTGGACACGTTCAATCAAACGGCGCAGTCGGCGACTGGCGGGAAAATTGTATTTGGACTGATGGCCGCCATCTGGTCGGCGAGCGTGGGCTTCGCGGCCATTCAGGACACAGCGAATACCGTCTACAAGGTGCGAGAGACCCGGCCATACTGGAAGGCCAAGCTGCAGGCGATCGGGGTGACGGTCCTGCTCAGTATGGTGATCCTGCTGACGCTGGGTTCACTGTTGACCACCGATTACCTTGTAAAGCGAATCCGGCTTCAACATTGGAATCATTATCTCGTAAGCACAGAAATTATCCTGCTTAAGATCGCCGCATGGATCGTTGTGTTGGCTCTGCTGATGCTTTTGTTTGCAATTATTTACTACTATGCTCCGGATATTCAGAATAAAAAGTGGCACTGGCTGACTCCGGGAGCGGCTATCGGCATTCTATTCTGGTTTATTGCTTCGCTTGGATTTCGGCTGTATCTGCACTATTTCAATAGTTTTTCAGCGACCTATGGATCACTAGGGGCCGTGATCATTCTGCTGACGTGGTTCTATGTTACTGGTTTAACCTTACTGGCAGGGGCGGAAATAAACTCGGAAATTCATGCGGCTGTCGCTGAAAAACAATTGAAGGATGCAGGTCATATTCCGGACCATGTTACTGCCGAGCCCGGAGCGGCTGTGTAGAAGAGAACCGCACGGATGGCGATTTGTTCTCTTCTGTAGACCATCCCAGGCCTTCGGCCTGGGATGGTCTGGGTCTGGCTTTCGGCATTGAAAACAAGACCTACATTGCAGGCAGGAAGATTTAGTTCGTCATCGGCTTCAAGATATCGTCGAGGCGAGCCGGGGTGCCGTCCACGCGTTGGAAGTCGGGATATTTTTCACCGTCGTGATAGTCGAGCCGAATGACCTTGTAGTATCCCGTATTTTCCACGATAAATTCAATGGCCGGACCTTTTCCCTGCGCTTCCTTGATGGCGGCGCGCAGCAAAGACCAGCTATAACCACGGCCGTTGACGGCGAGCACCCGCATCCCCGGGCCGAAGCCTGCCTGGTCCCCCAGGCCGCCGACAATCACGTCACCGACGCGGCCGTCGGGGCCGATCTGCAGACCGAGCGAGTAGCGCGTGTCGATGGTGCCGGCCTGCGCTTCGCTCAGTTGCGACCAGAAATTGGGGTGATCGGTATAAACGAGCTTATAGCCGGAAAGCGTGTTGAGGCCTGGCATTTCGGGCGCGTGGAGTTGGTTCGAGTCGAGCCGCGAGCGCAGGAAACCGGTCCAGTCGTAGGGCACGACCGCATTCAAGGCAGCGACGATGTCCTCAAATTTGTACGTCACCACCTTTGGTGGTGTGTTGCCACCAAGGCCTTCAAACGCGGCGGCAAAATCGTTCAGCGACTTCGCTCCCTTCGTCTTCGAACGAATCAGCAGGTCGGCTTCGAGCCAAAGCAGCTCGCCTTCATCGTAGTAGTCGGTGCCGCGGCGATAGTTGTCGTAGGCTCCGCCGACGTTGTACAAAATCTGCGCCTCGGTGGCGGTATCTTGGAGGTCGCGCCAGGTGCGGCCGGGGCGCGCGTCGGTCAGGTACGCGGCCACCGTCGCCAGGCGAGCGGTGTAGATAGGCGCGGACCAGATGCCGCAGCGCGCGGCGAGTACGTCGCCCAGGTATTCGGTAAGCCCCTCGTACACCCAAAGGAGGTCGCCTTCCATGGGCACCTGGTAGTTGGGCGTGGCGAGCCCGGCGGGACGGCGATATTTGCCGTTCCAGCTATGGGTGAACTCGTGCGGTAGCAGCAGGCCGTTGGCAATGAAGGCGCTGTCGTCGGTGAAGGTGTTGTGCTCGACGCGGTCGTCGGACGACTGGTGGTGCTCGAGGCCGAAGTGCGACACCTGGTCGGACAGCGTGACGAGGAAATGGTAGCTGCCGTAGTGGCGCGACTTGTAGAGCGCGCCGGTTTCGCGGATGAGCTTCGAGAACTGGGCGATGTGCTCGTCGGAAAGCGCGATGTCTTCGGGGCCGTCGCCGGCGAGGTCGAGATAGTGCTTGGGAGTGGTGTCGGTGGCGAGGGGGATCTCGCGGAACCAGCGGCCGGCGAGGACGGGCGAGTCGACGAGTTGCTCCAGCGAGACTGTTTTGAAGCTGCAGAACGTTTGGCCGTCGTTGATGCGGGCGAAGCAACCTGGGCCATGGGTTACATTGTCAACTTCGAGTGCCGTACCGAAGCGCCAACCTCCTGGCGTCGTCATGGAGGGCGAAACCATCACGTCAGAAGCCTTAGCACCCTCCGGATACACCACGACCGAGTTCCACGATAGAAGCGCGAGGTTCGCGCTGGTGCTGGCGCCGGCGGAAAAACCCTGCGCGGCGGCGGTGGCGAGGAAGTCCATTTTGAGGTTGAGCGACGTCACGCCGGCGGGCACGACGATGTGGTACGCGTACATATCGACCTTATCCCGCTCCCACTTGATGTTTTGCCCGTTGCCGCTCCCGTTGCTCGCAGAAATGACGAACCCCGCCTGATTGTCGATGGGCCCGGTCGGACCGTGCTCGCCGGGAATCCACTTCGGATAGACCAGCGTCATCGGCCCGGGCCGCACCGGGATCGTTTCCTGCGCGTGCAGAATTTTCCGCGGGGCATCGGTGAGGTCGACCGCCAGGGTGATGGGTGTTTGAGCAGCCGCGCAAGAAACCGCAAAAGGCGAGACGAGTAGAAGGGAGCAGAGAGCCAGGCGCATAGAGGACCTTTACGGGTAAATAGGAGCGACGTGTCAAACTGAAGCGAAACATTCTCTCGAGCGGCAGCGCCCTACCGCCGGAACGGATGCTGCGACGCTCCCGGCAGGCCGGAAGTCATACGCCAGGCGGCGCGCAGCCCGATATACAGGATAAAGATGCCGATGGCGCCGCCAAAGGCATTGTCCTTGAACTCCAAAAACGGCTCTTCAAAGCCGTACGGCAGGGCCACCATGAGATTGCCCAGCGAAAGGGACGCGCCCTGGTCGCTATGCGCGCTCCAAAGAATCATGAACGCGTTGCCGAGCGCGACCGAAACCAGCGTCAGCACGATGGCGGCAATCTGATAGTTGCGCCCGCCGCGGTTGCCAGAGCCGACCATCATCGCCCTGGCCACCAGGTAGGCGACGCCGATGGCAAGATAGCCGATCTGGATGTGCGTGATCAGGATGAACGCCGCGTAGATCAGGGCTCCCGCGACCACGCCAACCAGCCCGAAAACGATCGCCTTGGCAAAGGCGCTGCCGTCAGCCGGTTCGAGCGGCTGCGGGCTCAGCGGCGGAGGAACCTGGGTGTATTCGGCCTGATCGAAGCTGGGAGGGGTGAGGGACATGGTGCCCGAATGATACCGCACCGGTCGCGGCGGCGCCTAAGCGGACAGCGAAAGGGCCCACCGGCGTAGCGGACTTTGTGTAGCTCCCTCATCTGAGTTGTCAGGCTTTTGCCGCGGGCGGAGCATGACAAAGTTTGGCGACAATACCTTACAAGAGGAGACTTCTAGAGCGACGGGATGGTGGCGGAGCTTGCATAAGGGCCGTCGATGACCGCGGCCGTGCGCCGGGTAAGCCGCCAGGCGGTTTGCATGCCGATGAAGAGAAAGAACAAGCCAAACAGGCCGATGCCGACGCTGAAGAAAAACTTTAGAAACGGCGAGAACAAGCCGATGGCGCACAGCAGCGCCATAGCCAGAATCGCTTTGCCGAAGCCGCCCGCCGGCTTGGGGGCGGTACCAGCAGTGGCAGGCGTGTTGGGCGTGGATGCTGGCGTGCCTGCGGTTTGTCCTGATGTCGTCGCGTGCTTGGCGCGGCTGTTATTGATGGCTTTGAACATGACCGGCATAAACGCAATCGAGATAGCCGCATAGGTGAGCAGCATCGCGGTCCATTGGTAGCGGCGCCCGCCGAGACCGTTAGACGCCTTCATCATCGCTTTGGCGACAGCCCAGCCAACGCCGATCGCGACATACCCGATCATGAAGCCGGTCATTTCCAGCAGCGCGTACGCGATACAACAGAGCGCCGCCGTTACCATGCCGTAGAGCAGCGCCTTCGAATACGCCTTATGCGAGTCCGGCGGAACAAGGCTCTGCGTGTGCCCCGCGCATTGCGGGCAGGCCAGGTGACCGTCGACGCGATAGTATTCGCCAGGCAGACCGCGATAGCAATACGCGCAGGCGTCAGGCGGCGCCTGGGCATTCGCGTAATCGGCGCGGGCGAAATCTGCTTGGTCGAAACTAGGCAGCGGATTCGGCGTGTTCATGATGCGACAAGCCTACTACACAGCGGGCGGAACGACTTCGGCGGCAAGGCCGCCGGGAGCGCGTGTGGCGTAGCTCGCTTTGACGAAGGCGTGGAACAGCGGGTGCGGTTCGAGCGGCTTGGACTTGAACTCGGGATGAAACTGGCAGCCGAGAAAAAACGGGTGGCCGGGGATCTCGACGATCTCGACATACGTCGCGTCGGGGGTGGTGCCGGTGAGCTTGAGGCCGCCAGCGGTGAGGGCTGGTTCGAACTCGCGGTTGAACTCGTAGCGATGGCGGTGACGTTCGGAAATCGTGGTGGCGCCGTACGCTTGAGCGGCGAGCGAACCGGGTTCCATCACGCATTCCCACGCGCCCAGACGCATGGTTCCGCCCATCTCTTCGACGCCCGTAAGCTCGCGCAGTTTATAGATGATGCGGTGCGGCGTGGCGGAGTCGAACTCGCCGGAGTTGGCGCCGGCCAGGCCGCAAACATTGCGCGCAAACTCGATACAGGCGGTCTGCATACCGAGGCAGATGCCGAAGTACGGCACGCGCTGCTCGCGGGCGTAGCGGATAGCGTTCAACATGCCTTGAATCCCGCGCTTGCCAAAGCCGCCGGGGACGAGGATGCCGTCGAAGCCGTTGAGCTGCGTGGCGTAGTCGTCGACCTCCAGGCCTTCGGCTTCGACCCACACCACGCGCAGCTTCAGGTTTTCAGCCAGCGCGCCGTGAACCAGCGCTTCTTTGAGGCTCTTGTAGCTGTCTTCGTACTCGACATACTTGCCCACGATGCCGATCACGACCTCGTCCTTGGGGTTGTAGGCGCGGTGGACGATGCCCTGCCACTTGCTCAGGTCGGCGGGGTTTGCGTCGATATGCAGATACTTCAGCACCAGCGCGTCGACGCCCTGCTGCGCCAGGTTCAGCGGCACCTCGTAGATGCTGGGAACGTCGCGCGCAATGATCACGCCGGCGGGTTCGACATTACAGAACGCGGCGATTTTCGAGCGCATGTCTTCCGGCACTTCGCGGTCGGCGCGGCAAAGCAGGATGTCGGGCTGAATGCCGATGCTCAGCATCTCCTTTACCGAGTGCTGCGTCGGCTTGGTCTTCAGCTCCTGCGCCGCGGCAATCCAGGGGATCAGCGTCATGTGAACGAAGCAGGTGTTTTCGCGGCCAAGCTCCTGCCGCATCTGGCGGATGGCTTCCAGAAACGGCAACGATTCGATGTCGCCAACCGTTCCGCCGATTTCAACGAGAACCACATCGACGTCGCCGCCGGCGGCCACCTTGCGGGCCGCGTTTTTAATCTCGTTGGTGACGTGCGGAATGACCTGCACGGTCTTGCCGAGGTAGTCGCCGCGGCGCTCCTTGGTGATGATCTGCTCGTAGATGCGGCCGGTGGTGAGGTTGTTGTCGCGGCTCAGGTGCGCGTGGGTGAAGCGCTCGTAGTGGCCGAGATCGAGATCGGTTTCGGCGCCGTCGTCGGTGACAAACACCTCGCCATGCTGAAACGGCGACATGGTGCCGGGGTCGACGTTCAGGTAGGGGTCGAACTTCATCATGTTGATGCGCAAACCGCGCGCTTCCAGCAGGCAGCCGATGGACGCCGCGGCCAGGCCCTTCCCGAGCGAAGACACGACGCCGCCCGTTACAAAGATGTACTTTGCCGACAAAACCGCGACCTCTGCTGATAGGAATTTAGGTTGTGCTGTGTGCGCACGTCCAAGTATATCGCGGAGGCTTTTCCACCAGGCTGGAGCGGCGGTATAGTGAAGCCATGGCCGCGGTCGCCCAACCCCTTCCGCCTCCCGAACTCCTTTCGCTCTCCGCGAGAGTGCTGGAGGCTGTGAACACTGTCCCGGGTCCCAAAGGTGTTCGGCTACGCGATGTAGGAAAGAGGCGGGACGTATGCACTCAGTTCAGCGCAACCGTAACAAAGGCAAAACTGCTTGCCATTATGGGCGCACCTATTTCCAGCGATCTTCGTAGGGCGAGGGCTCTTGTCGTTCTGCAGGAACTGCGGCAGTCTGCGGAGTACAACCTGTCGGTGCCTCTCACCCATGCTGAAACGCTGCGGGCGATTGAAGTTGCAGAAGACGCTTTCGCACCATGGTCCTTGATCATCTCCTCTGACGAAGCGAATGTTTTCCTTGCAGCGCCGGCCTTTGGCAAACGCTGGGATCGCTAGAGATGGAAAATGTGGGCACCCTGGATTCGGCCTCACGCCGGCTGAACCTGCAGCAGCGCACGCTGGCAGCCCTGCAGCGCTTCGCCCCGCCCAGCAAACTGCCGCCGCACCTCGTTACCGGCATGCGCGGGGAGCAACTTGCCTTCTTCCACATCCGGCGGCTCGGCTACACCGTCGTTGCCGAGCGCTGGACCAGCGCCACGGTGCGCGGCGACCTCGATCTCGTCGCTTGGGACCTGCGCACGCAGCCCGCACCGACACTGGTGATCTTCGAAGTGAAGTCCCGCACCGCGCGCGACTTCGCCCCCGCCGAAACCGCTGTCGATGCGGATAAGAAGCGGCAGTTGCGGCTACTCGCAGCGGCCTACCTGCGGCAGCTTCCCCGGGCGCAGCGCGACCGCGTCGTCTTACGCTTCGATCTCCTGTCGGTCTACCTGCTCCCGTCCGGGACCGAGTTCGAGCACTTTCCGGACGCGTTCGGGCGTCATAACGAACGGCCCGGCTTTAACCGCCGCAGATGACCGACGCAGATCACCGACGCAGATCACCGATCCAACCCCTTCCGCCCTTGGTTCGCGTCGCAGAGCCGTCGGCTAGAATCAACTTGCCGACGCTGCGGGGGAACTGCTTCGCTCCAAGCGGTGTCTAATACTTTCGAGGGACTTACCCCATGGCACTCATCGACGCGCCCGCCTACGACCCCAGCCGCGACCGGCTGAAGCGCAACCTGATCTTCGGCACGCTCGCCGCGATTCTGCTTGCCGCCGTTCTCGGCGTCAGCGGCTTTGTCGCCGGGCATGGCTGGTTTTTTAGCAATATGCCCGCGGAACACAAGGTCAACCAGTTCCTGACCGCGCTTGAAGCCAAAGATTACGCAAAGGCCTACGGCATCTACAACAACGGCCAGAACGACCCCGACTACCCCGTCAGCCGCTTTACCGAGGACTGGACGACCCAGTCGCCGGTCAAAGGGCCGATCACCTCGCATGTGATCGAGATTTCCAAAACGGAAGGCTCCGGGACGTTCGGCACCGGCATCATCGTGGCGGCAAAGCTGAACAACGCGCCCACCTGCGCCTTTATCCGCGTGGATAAGAAGACGGGCACGTTCGTCTGGCCGGCACCGCATGAAATCGGGTACGACAAGTGCAACAACACCTAGTTCGAGTTCGATCGTAGCTCCTGGACGCTTCCGCAGGTGAACTCCGCCTGCCTCCACACGGCAACTCGACGCATTCTTATGATTCCTCAGAACTATCTCGTTACCGGCGGCGCCGGCTATATCGGCGGCACGCTTTCGCGGCTCCTGCTGGCGGCGGGTCACGCGGTCACGATCGTGGATAACTTTTGTCACTCGCGCTCGGGAGCAGTACCTGACGCCGCACGGCTGGTGGAAGCCGACATCGCCGACGCCGCCACCATGACGAGGTTGCTGACCGAAACCCGGTTCGACGGCGTGTTTCACTTCGCCGCTCTGATTGAAGCGGGCGAGTCGATGAAGCAACCCGGCCTGTATTTTGAAGCCAATACCGCCAAAACGCTCGCTTTTCTGCGCGCGCTGGCTGAAACCGGGACCGACCGTCTGGTGTTCAGCTCCACGGCGGCCGTTTACGGCGAGCCAGAAACGTCGCCCATCGTAGAAACCGCGCGGCTTAATCCAACCAACGCCTATGGCGAGTCGAAGCTGCTGGTGGAGCAGATGCTGGGCTGGTTCGGGCGCATCCACGGGCTGCGCTATGCGACGCTGCGCTACTTCAACGTGGCGGGGGCGCTCGCTGCAAACAGCATGGCCGCGTACGGCGAAGCGCATGAGCCGGAGTCGCACCTGATCCCCATCATCCTCGACGTGGCCCTGGGACGGCGCGCCGCCATCAGCATCTATGGCGACGACTACCCGACGGTCGACGGCACCTGCATTCGCGATTACGTTCACGTAGGCGACCTGGCGCGGGCGCACCTGCTCGCGCTCCGGTCGCTGGAGCGGCAGCCTTCGGCGCTCTACAATCTGGGCAATGGGCAGGGCTTCAGCGTGCGCGAGGTGATCGAAGCCGCACGACGCGTGACGGGCCAGCCAATCCCGGTCGAAATGCACGGCCGAAGAGCTGGCGACCCGGCGGTGCTGGTAGCGTCGAGCGCCAAGGCGCAGAAGGATCTGGGCTGGCAGCCGGAGTTCCCCGCCCTCGACGACATTCTTGCCAGCGCCTGGGCGTGGCACCAAAAGCTGCACGGCTGAGGTAAACGGAAGCAAACACACTTCGGCCGCAACCGGCGGAGTGTGCGCGGCGCGCCTGCGATGCACAATATCTACAGGCAGGTGACGAGCGGCATGGCGAAACAACAGGCTCCGGCGGTGTTTGCGGGCAAGGCATGGCAACAGGTACTGGCGCGCGACCCGAGCGCGGACGGGCAATTCTTTTATGGCGTCAAATCGACCGGCATCTACTGCAAGCCGAGCTGCCCGAGCCGTCGGCCGGAGCGCAAGAACGTAAGCTTCTATCCGACTGCCGCAGCGGCGGAAGCGGCGGGGTTCCGCGCCTGCCTGCGCTGCGATCCGGCCCGCGTCGAGCCCAAAGCCGACCCGCAGGCGGAGGCGATCGCCCGCGCGGCGGACTACATGGCTTCGCAGACCGGAAGCCGCGGCTCCCGGGTTTCGCTCGACAAAATGGCCGAAGTGGCCGGTGTCGGTAAATTCGCCGTGCTGCGCGGGTTCAAGCGTGTGCTCGGGGTGACGCCGGGCGAGTTCGCGCGCGAGCAGCGCAAGGAGCGGTTTCGCGAACGGGTGAGCGCGCGCCAGGCGGCCGCGCTGAACGAGGCGGGAAGGCCAGCATCAAAATCTCCCATAACGGACGCGGTGTATGAGGCGGGTTTCGGCTCCGGCAGCCGCTTGTATGAGGATGCGGACGCCACGCTCGGCATGACCCCGACAGCCATGCGCGACGGCGGCGCGGGCGAAACGATTCGCTACGCGGTGGCAGACTCGCCGCTCGGCAAAATTCTCGTCGGCAGCACGGCTCGAGGGCTATGCGCGGTGCTCTTTGCGGACGGCGACGGCGAAGCGGCGGCCGAGCTGCGCGATCGGTTTCCGCAGGCCGTGCTGCGGCGCGACGATGGGGGCCTCGGTGCCGAAATGCGTTCGGTGCTGAGCCATCTGCGCGAAAACCCGACGGCGTCGGCCCTGCCCTTCCACGTGCGGGCGACGGCGTTTCAGCAACGGGTTTGGCGGGCGTTGCGGCAGATTCCCCGCGGCGAAACCCGAACCTACGCGGAGATCGCAGAAGCCATCGGCGCGCCAAAATCGGTTCGAGCCGTGGGCGCGGCTTGCGGGGCCAACGCCTTGGCAATGGTGGTGCCGTGCCATCGTGTGGTGGGCGCGGGCGGCAAGTTGACCGGCTACCGGTGGGGCGTCGAACGCAAGCGCTGGCTGCTGGAAACCGAGCAGGGCTAGAAAGGCTTTGATGACGTCCTTGTTTCGTCAGGCGACGGGTTTACCGGTCGCCCAAAGCTTGCATAATGAGTGCGGCTTGAGCCGCTGAGGGTAGCGAGGCCACCTGCTTCGGACGGAATCAGAGCCTCCCGGGCACTGTTTCGCAGCATCCGCCATGGCTTCTGGATAGGGCTTGGCTCTAGGCTGGGCTCTAGAGCTGGGCTCTAGGTCTGGGCTCCAGGTCTGGGCTCTAGGGCTGGGCTTTCCCACGGGTACGCTGCGATCTCGGGAGCTGTGACTTTAGGCACCCCTGTGAAAACCACGTGATTCGGTGTACGGGTCAGTTTTGAGTCGTCAGTGGTGAGTTGTGAGTCAGGGCTTGGTCTTCTTCCGACAAATCGCGCAATCCGGGGCCGAGAACGCCTCGGCAAGCGTCATCCGGTAGACTAGGGCGAGCCCATGACGTCGATTATTGAAGCCCAGCATGTTGGAAAAACGTACCGCTCCGGAAAACTGGACGTAACCGCGTTGCGCGACGTCTCGTTCACCGTCGCTCCCGGCGAGTTCATCGCCATTGTGGGGCCTTCCGGGTCCGGCAAGTCGACGCTGTTTTACGTTCTCGGCGGCCAGACGTCGCCGACGACACGATAGCTGAACATCAAGGATGACGAATTTTCAAATCTATATAATGCGGAGCGGACGCGGCTGCGGCGGGCGCACATCGGCTTTGTGTTCCAGCGCTTCAACCTGCTGCCGACGGTTTCGGCCGAGGAAAACATCCGCCTGGCGCATGAAATCGCCGCCACCGGCAAGCCGTTCGACGAAAAACTGCTCGA
Source organism: uncultured Granulicella sp. (assembly GCA_937871785.1). GTDB lineage: Bacteria > Acidobacteriota > Terriglobia > Terriglobales > Acidobacteriaceae > Granulicella. The sequence goes on along the minus strand of CALMON010000200.1, from coordinate 24,346 downwards.
CAGCCTGTCCGAGCTGCTCGGCATTCGCGGACGGCTCGGCCATCGCCCCAATGAGCTTTCAGGCGGCGAGCAGCAGCGCGTCGCCATCGCCCGCGCGCTGATCACGAGGCCCGCTATCGTGCTGGCCGACGAGCCAACGGGCAATCTGGATACCAAAAACTCCGACGCCGTGCTCGGGATGCTGCGCGAGTCCAGCCGCGAGCTGAACCAGACCGTGCTGATGATCACGCACAACCCGGAAGCCGCACAGATCGCTCACCGGACGTTGAACATGCGCGACGGGCAGATGCTGAATGCGGAGCAAATGGCCGGCTACGTCGCACCCTAACGGCGTTGCTGGCTCAGGCTCCGGGTGGCGGTGATTCGATCTGAAATCTGACATGGATGACCGTGTCGACCTGTACCGGCTCCCCGTTCAGCAGGTAAGGCCGGTACTTCCATTGCCGCACGGCCGCGAGTGCCGCATCGCGTAGAGGGATCGGCCCGGGAGTGATTGCCTCCAGCGTTTCGACCGAGCCATCCTTGCCGATGACGGCCCGAAGCTCAATCGTGCCCTGCACGCCAGCAGCCTTCAGGTCGGGCGGGTAGACCGGGTCCACCCTGGTCAGCAGCAGCCCGGCCATCACCCCGCCGGAAATGCGGAACGGACCGCGAGGCAAAGGAGGGCGGGTGACGGCCTCGGTTTGAGACCCGTTTACCGAGCCGGTCTGTGCTTCTGCCGCGATCGTGCCACCGCTACAAAGCATTAGGAAAATCAATTGCTTCACAAGTCGCATGCTCGACCTCCAGGTGTAGGGTTTGCACGTGCAGCAGCGTTCGCCCCTAGACGCGCGTGCCTTCCGGCACAGGGCTTCTCAATGGTATGCTCTGCTTCCATCACTTGTCGTCGACTACCCCAACGGAGATCGCCCATGCACGCCTTTCGCCGCTTTCTCGCCGCTGCCACCCTCGCGCTTTCGACCCCGCTGGCCCTTCCTGTGTCGACCGCGCAAACCGCAAAAGCTGCCGCCACGGCGACCGCGCCGGCTCCCTTGCTCGACCTGAACACCGCCACACCGGCCCAGTTGAAAGCGTTGCCGGGTATCGGCGACGCGTACGCCGACCGCATCGTCAAAGGCCGGCCCTACACTGCGAAAACGCAGTTGACGCAGCGCGGCATCATCCCGCAGGCCACCTACGACAAGATCAAGGACCTGGTGATCGCGAAGCAGGTAAAAAAGTAGCCTGCCGTGGAGTTCGGTACGCGATCTCCACAGGCGCGATTTCGAAATGGGGGAGTGGCGGCTTTGGTTCGGGTGTTTTGTACCAAAATCGGGTAAAGTGAGTCATGTCTCCTCGCACTGCCGCTTTGGGGAACCATTTGCCTATGGACCACCTGCGTATGCACCGCTCGCCGACCGACCGCCTGACTGCCGAACCCGTGACGACCCGGCGTTGCGAGCCGCTTTTGGCGCGTCTCCCTGTGCGTGGTGTCATCCTGCGAGTCGGCTTGTTGGGGCTGCTGCTGGCGGGCCTGCCCGGTTGCCAAAGCATCAATGTCGGTACCAGCAACGCGGCGGAGCTTCGTGTGATCGACGCTTCCGTCGATGCTCCCGGGCTGGACGTGTACCAGAACAAAACCGCCATCGCCTACAATCTCGGCTTCGGCACGGTCACGTCGTACGTCGCGCTGGCCCCGGGAAGCTATACGGTCTCGGCCTTGAAGGCGAACACGCAGACCACGCTCGTGGCGGCGGGACAAACATTCGGCAGCACCAAGCAGTACACCGCCATCGTGGGTAACGTGGCGGCCAACCTGCAGGAAACAATCTTGACGGATCAGTCGACACCAGCCCCTTCGGGGCAAATTTCGGTGCGGGTGGTCGATCAGGCGACGCGGGCGGGCGCGGTGGATATCTACCTTGTGCCTTCCACCGGCAAGCTGACCACGACGCTGCCGTTTGTGACGAACGTCAACTTCGGCAGCAACACAGGCTACATCAATGTGCCGGCGGGAACCTACGCGATCGCCGTTGTGCCGACAGGAACGGTTCCGGTTTCGACCACCGTGACCCTGATGACCGGACCTTCCGTCGGGTACCTTGCGGGCGCGGTGCGGACGCTGGTGCTGATCGATCAGCAGGTGACGACGACGCCGGGCGTCCAGGCGATCGTCGCTCCGGATTTCGATTCACCTTCGGCCTAGATTCCTGCCTGAAAAGTGTTTCAGACCGCAACTTTATAGTTGTTGATCACGGCGCAACACGTCCGGCTATACCCGTGTCTTTTCTTCTGTACGCGGTGGCAGCACGATCCAAACCACCAGCGCAGAAAGCCGCCCCGCCCATGATTTGGGGGCAAAGGACACTGCCATGAACCTCAAGACGCTTCTTCTTTCGGCCACCCTCGTCGCTCTCCCCTTCTCCGCTCTGGCGCAGACGACATACAGCCAGCGGCACGACATCAACGCCCGCAAGGCCAATCAGCAATCACGCATTCACCAGGGTGCCCGCAGCGGTCAGTTGACGCCGCACGAAACCGCCCACCTGGAGCACCAGGAACACGGCATCAATCGGGAAGAGCGCGGAATGCGCGCGCAGGATAACGGTCACCTGACGTCGCAGGACCGGCACACGCTGGCGCGGCAGCAAAACACGGAGTCCAGGCGAGTCTACAACGACAAGCACAATCTGCGGACCGACCCGGGCGTTCCTCCCGCCGCGCGGTAGTTGCGGATAGCGCAAACGAGAAAAGGTCGCCAGAGATGGCGACCTTTTCGTGCAGCGATCAGTTTGCATCCGGTGATGGATAGCCCTGAGCAAAGAGCCTCCGAGTCAGGAGCAGACGCTAGTAGCGGTAGTGGTCGGCCTTGTAGGGGCCTTCAACGGGAACCCCGAGGTACTGCGCCTGCTTGGGGGAAAGCGTCGTCAGCTTGACGCCAATCTTCTCGAGATGCAGGCGGGCAACTTCTTCATCCAGCTTCTTGGGCAGAATGTAGACGCCGACCGCGTACTTGTCCTTGTTCGCCCACAGGTCAAGCTGCGCCAGCGTCTGGTTTGCGAAGCTGGCCGACATCACAAAGCTGGGGTGACCGGTCGCGCAACCAAGGTTGACCAGGCGGCCTTCCGCCAGCACAAAGATACTGTTGCCGTTTGAAAACGTGTACTGATCGACTTGCGGTTTTATATTCAACCGCGTGACGGTCTTGTCGCCGTCGAGCTCCGCCATCTGGATCTCGTTGTCGAAGTGACCGATATTGCAGACGATGGCCTGGTCCTTCATCAGCTTCATGTGCTCGAAGGTGATGATGTCGAGATTGCCGGTGCAGGTCACGTAAATGTCGCCGCGGCCGAGGGTTTCTTCGATCGTCGTGACTTCGTAACCTTCAATGGCGGCCTGCAGCGCGTTGATGGGGTCGACTTCCGTGACCACCACGCGCGCGCCGAGCCCACGCAGGCTGGCCGCCGATCCCTTGCCGACATCGCCAAACCCGCACACCACCGCGACCTTGCCGGCGATCATAACGTCGGTGGCGCGCTTGATGCCGTCGACGAGCGACTCGCGGCAGCCGTACAGGTTGTCGAACTTCGACTTCGTCACCGAGTCGTTGACGTTGATCGCGGGCACAAGCAGCTTGCCCTGCTCCAGCATCTTGTACAGGCGGTGGACGCCGGTCGTCGTTTCTTCCGAAACGCCGCGCCATTCCTTGGCCACAGCCGTCCAGCGCTGCGGAGCTTCAGCGAGCGTCTTGACGAGCAGCTTTTTGACGACCTCTTCTTCGACCGAGCCCTGCGGACCGTCGATCCAGCTCCGGTCTCCGCCTTCGAGCTCGGCTCCCTTATGAATCAGCAGCGTGACATCGCCACCATCATCGACGACGAGCTGCGGTCCTTTGCCGCCTTCGTGGCTCAGGGCCTGGTCGGTGCACCACCAGTAGTCTTCAAGCGTTTCGCCCTTCCAGGCGAACACGGGCACACCCGCGGCGGCGATGGCGGCGGCGGCGTGGTCCTGCGTGGAGAAAATATTGCAGCTCGCCCAGCGAACCGTCGCGCCGAGTTCGACCAGCGTTTCGATCAGCACGGCCGTTTGAATGGTCATGTGGAGCGAGCCGGTGATGCGCACGCCGGCGAGAGGCTTACCCGCGGCATACTTGCGGCGGATGGACATGAGGCCGGGCATTTCCTGCTCAGCGATGGTGATTTCCTTGCGTCCCCAGTCGGCGAGCGTAATGTCGGCTACTTTATACTCGGTCTGCTGCAATGTGGCGGTGGCCATGCGGTTCTCCTGTGTGCTTACGTCAACCTTTCAAGAGTATCAAAGCGCGATGGAGCGCATGAGACCGGAAAGCATCTTTCGCACCGCAACTATATGGGCCTGCGACCGTTCCTGGGTATCGTCTTTGATGAACTGAAGGTCACGGGCGAGCAGAAGTTCGTCTTCAACGTCCATGCCCATGCCACGAGCGTGCTGAAGGCAGCTCGCGTACTCGCGGTCCAAATCCTCTTCGCAGCCTTCGGCGATCTTCATGGTCAGGCCGGCAGAGCCTCTGCGGAGGGTGGCGGCGGGACCATGGGTTTCGGCTCGGGGAAGTCTTCTGTTTGCAGTACATGCATAAGCTGAAAGCGTGCGCTTTGTGCCACACATCGAAATGGCGGAAGTCCCTCCTCATTATTCTCGGCTGCAAGGGTGTCGTACAGCATAGAGCAAAAGGTGCGGGCAAGGAGTTTTGCCTTCGCCTCATCCCCTATGCTCTTCAGCTCTTTGCTGCCCGCTGAAACTTTCCCATAGCGACCATTTAGAATGATTGACTACCGCCCCTCCCATGAACCTGACTTTCAACGCCCAACAGATCGCGCTACGCCTCGCCGTCGCTGCCGCCGTAGGCATGCTGATCGGCTTTGAGCGCGAGTCGCAGCACAAGGGCGTCGGCATCCGGACGTTTTCGCTGACGAGCCTACTGGGAACGCTTTGCGCGCTGCTGGGGACGACGTTCGCGATCGAAGGCATGGGCGTCGTGACGATCCTGACCCTGGCCGTGAGCCTGAAGCCGAGCGCCAACAAGGCCCCTGGCCGGCAGCTTGGGCTGACGACCTCGATAGCGCTCGTGAGCACGGCGCTGCTGGGCATGCTGATCGGCTTCAGCCAGCCGCCGTTTTTTGCGGCGGTGTCGGCGGCCATCATCATCACCATGCTGCTGTCGTTATCGGAACAGTTTCAGCGTATCACCGGCGGCGTCAGCTCCGGCGAGCTGCGCTCGGCCGTGTTGCTGGGCCTGATCGGCTTCGTCATCTACCCCGCGCTGCCAGACCATTCAATCGACCGCTACTCGCTCATCAACCCGCGCGAAGCCTGGATTACCGTCATCGCCGTGGCTGCCATCGGCTTCCTGAACTATGTGTTGCTGCGCCTGTACGCGCGGCGAGGCCTGTACTACGCGGCGGTGCTGGGTGGCCTGGTCAACTCCACCGCGACCATCGCGGAGCTGGCGAGCTGGGTGACCGGCGAGGGCGCGAATGCGCTTTCGATGGGCATCACGCTTTCCCTGCTGACGGTGTTGGCGATGTTTCTGCGCAATTTCGTGATTCTGGGGCTTTTTTCTCCGGCTTCAGGCAAGCTGGCCGCCGCGCCGCTGTTGCTGATGGGACTGGCCGCGGTGCTCGGCATCTGGCGGCTGCGGCCGCGCGAAGAAACCGAACCGGCCGAGCTGGACCTCGACTCGCCGGTCTCGATGGGCAAGATCCTGCGCTTCGGCGCCATGTTTCTAGCCATCCAGGTCACAGGCACCCTGGCGCAACGCTACTTCGGTGGCGCGGGCTTTCTTGTTGTTTCGCTGATCGGCGGAACTGTGTCATCGGCCTCAACCGCCGCGGCGGCGGCGCACCTTTCGGCGCACGGCGAGCTGACCCCGCAATTGGCGGCTACCGGAGCCGTGCTGAGCTCGATTACCAGCGCGCTCACCAACATTCCTGTGTGGGCGCGTCAAACGCGCCGCAACGATCTGGCGGCGCGTTTGACGTGGATTACGCTGGGGCTTGCCGCCATCGGCATTGCCGCGGTGGTTGGGGAATTCAAGCTGCGTCCGCACCTGTAACGCCCGCGAGTGTGGCCTATGCCGTTCGGCATAGGCCGTCAGGCATGGGCGGTTCCCGTGCCCATCACGGCCGGCAGCGTGATCTCGTCCAGAAACGTGACCTCCAGCGCCACCGTCACCACGCTGCCGAGGCCGCCGAAACCTCCGGGCGCTCCGCTGTGCTTGCTCACCGTGCACAGCGCGGTCAGCTCAAGATGGCTTCCGCGTGTCAGCTCCAGACCGGCGGCAATCAGGGCGGCGTAAAGTTCGACGATGGCATGGAGCTGCAGCTCGAAACGAAACTCCATTTGCGTAAGCGAGGTGGGTTTGCGGTCCAGTAGCCAACAGCCGCACAGGGCCATGGCTTCCGAGAGCGCGGGAAGGATGTCGCGGCGGTCTTCATAGCTGAAGGCCGCCAGGGCCAGCAGCGCGGGGACCGGTGGCGGAACGGGATGCGGCAGCGGCGCGAAGTGGAGGTCTGTCGGCATAGTTTGTCGGCTCAAAGTAGGTATCGGAGCGCGCCCAGCGCGGCGTGAGGGGTGTTGCGATGCGTGGCAACGACGGTGCCTGCGCAGGCGACTGACCGCAGCAGGGCGGAATACCCGATCAGCGGAAAAGGCTCTACACTGCCAGCATGGTAGTGGGTATCGGAACGGACCTTATCGAGATTGAGCGCATTGAGCGCAGCCTCCAACGCTATGGCGAGCAATTTCTGGCGCGGGTCTTTACCCCGGGCGAAGTCGCCTATTGCCGGGCACGGCAGAAAAACGCGGCGGAAAGCTTCGCGGCGCGGTTTGCGGCCAAAGAAGCCGGGGCCAAGGCGCTGGGAACGGGGATCAGCCGCGGCGTCGGCTGGAAGGAATTTGAAGTGACGCGCGAGCGCGGGCAGCGGCCGGAACTGCGGCTGCACGGCCGCGCGGCGGAAATCGGAGCGAGTCTGGGCATCCGTCGGCTGTCGCTCAGCCTGACGCACACCCGCACGATGGCGATGGCGGTCGTCATCGCGGAGGACGCCTCCGGCATGCCGTAGCGCTTGGTTCTCGACGCCCCGGTGGCCAAAGCACCCTGCCCGTGCGCTTTCCTGCATCACTCCCGAACCACGAAGCATCGAAGTTTGACATCTGCAGGGCGAACTGAAGACAAGCCGCGCTGGTACCATGGACAGGTAGCCATCCCCCTTTGCAGACCATTGATCGCCTTTTTCCGAGTAAAGGAAGCGCATGCCCAGTCAACAGGAAGTGAAGTGGTCGCAGCTAAAAGTGGGTCTGATTGTGCTCGTCTCGACCGGCCTGCTGATTGCCCTGCTGTTTCTGATGACCAGCGCTTCGGGCATGAGCCTGTTTTCAAAAAAGCTGATCGTGCACACGTATTTCGAAAACTCGTCCGGCCTGAAGAAGGGCGGCGAGGTGCAGTTGCAGGGCGTCACGATCGGCGAAGTGACCAAGGTGATCGTGTCGACTGACCCGGCGCGTAAGCTCACTCCGGTCGAAGTGGTGATGAAGCTCGATCCCAAGTTTCACGCCAGCCTGTTCAAGGATTCAAAGGCCTCGCTGTCCACCATCGGCGTGCTGGGCGATACGGTGGTGAACATCAACAGCCAGGTGGCGAGCGGGCCGGAGCTGCAGAACGGCGACGAAATCCGCACGCTGGAGTCGCCCAGTATCGAATCGGTCGTGAAGGCCGGGCAAGGCACCATCGAAAGCCTGAACGTGATCTTGTCGAAGATGGACAAGATCGTCGACGGCCTGCAAAGCGGGCAGGGCTCGGCAGGGCAGTTGCTCAAAAATCCTGACCTGTACAACAAGGCTACCAGCACGATTGCGGAGCTAAATACGCTGGCGACCAGCCTGAACAGCGGCCACGGCAGCGTGGGCAAGCTGTTGAAGGATGAGGAGTTGTACAACCGGCTGAACGACGCGGCCGGGCGGCTGGACTCGCTCGCGAAGTCGCTGGACAATGGGCAGGGTTCGGCGGGCAAGCTGCTCAAAGACGACTCGCTGTACAACAACCTGAACGCGACGGTGAAGCACGCAAACTCGCTGATGGCCGAAGCCGACGCAGGTCGCGGCACGCTCGGCTTGTTGACCAAGGACCCGGCGTTTGCAGCCAAGCTGAACGACACCGTGACCAAGCTGGACACACTGCTGAGCAACGTGAACGACGGCAAGGGAACCCTGGGCAAACTCGCGACCGACCCGGCCGCCTACGACAACCTGAACAAGCTGCTGAGCGAAAGCACGACGCTGGTTTCGACCATCCGGCAGGACCCCAAGAAATACCTGACCATTCATCTGAAGGTTTTCTAGTCGTAGCCGAAACCTACGGGGTGGGAAGGACGATCGCGGCACGATGCCAGCCGTTCCCCTCGACGACAACATGCGGTTGTCGGTCTGCGCATGACCGTAGCCGACGTGCTCTACTACCTTGCGGGTAGCATGACGTATAGAGGTTCTGCGTGACTTTCCCGTAGCTCACCGAGCAGGACATACGGGCCTGCCTGGCGTTTGCTGCCGACCGCAATGATTTCGGCCAGCGATTCCCGCAACTGAGAATGCGAGACTTTTCGCATCATCCCTTCGTCTCCTTTCACAATCCCAGGTCACACAGCTTTCACACACGTCCGTACTGGCGTATGCTGGCAGCATCCTTCACTTTTGCCTGGGCCTGTTTCCGAGGAGATCTATGCGCATCCGTATTCTTTCTTCCCTGCTTCTGCTGTCGGCCGGTGTTTGCGGCGCGCAAAGCTTCGTCGCAACCGATACGCCTCCGGGACCCACGTCGATTCCGAAGAAGCCCGTCATCTTCGACCTGACCTCCATCGATAAGACAGTCGATCCCTGCGTCGACTTCTACCAGTACGCCTGCGGCAACTGGAACAAAAACAACCCTATCCCGTCCGACCAGGTGCGCTGGGGCCGCTTCAACGAGCTCGCCGACTACAACAACTACCTTCTGTACAGCGAGCTGAAGGCTGCCGCCGACGCTCCCAAGACGCCGCTACAGAAGCAATACGGCGACTATTTTGCCGCCTGCATGGACACCGACAAAGTAGAACAGCTCGGCGCCAAGCCCTTGCAGCCACAGCTTGACTCCATCGCCGCCCTGCGCAGCATTCGCGACCTGCCGGCGTTCAACGCCAAGCAGGACCGGCGTGGCGGCGGCGCCTTTTTCGGCGTCGCCATCACCCAGGACCAGGTGGACAGCACGCAGCAGATCGCCGCGACCGGACAGGGCGGCATCACGCTGCCGGACCGCGACTATTACCTGAACCCATCGGCTCGCTACCAGAAGATTCGCGAGCAGTACATCGACCACATCAAGCAGATGTTTGTGCTGATCGGCGACACCCCCGAGCAGGCCTCGACCGAAGCCGCCAATGCATTCTGGATCGAGTATGAGCTGGCCAAGGGCTCGATGGACCGCGTCGAATTGCGCGACCCCGCCAAGCGGTACCACATCATGACCGTCGCGGAAGTCACGAAGCTGAGCCCGGACTATAACTGGCAGGCCTACTTCAACGACATCAGCCTGCCGGCCAAGACCCTGAACGTCAGCTCGCCGCAGTACGTGACCACCGTGGAGTACGAGCTTTCGCACGGCACCCTGACGGCCATCAAAAGCTACCTGCGCTGGCACGCCGTCCATGCCGAAGCGCCGCTGCTGAGCAAGTCGTTTTCAGAACCCACTTTCGACTTCTTCAACCGCACGCTGAATGGGCAAAAGGAAGAGCAGCCCCGCTGGAAGCGCTGCACGCGCATGACGGACATGGCTCTGGGCGAAGCCGTCGGGCAGGACTGGGTGAAGCAGAACTTTCCCGGTTCGTCCAAGGAAAATATGGAAAAGCTGGTGCATGCGCTTGAAGCCGCCATGGCCGCCGACCTGCAAACCCTGCCCTGGATGAGCGATACGACCAAGGTGGAAGCGCGTAAAAAGCTGGACGCGATCACCGACAAGATCGGCTATCCGGACCATTGGAAGGATTATTCCACCGTGGTGGTGAAGCGCGACGACCTGGTCGGCAACGTGATGTCGTCCGGAGCCTACGAGCGCAAGCGCAACCTGGCAAAGTTCGGCATGCCGGTCGACCCGACGGAGTGGGGCATGACGCCGCCGCCCGTGAACGCCTATTACAACCCGCCGCAAAACAATATCAACTTCCCTGCCGGCATCCTGCAGCCCCCGTTTTATGAGGCCACGAAGGACGCGGCGGTGAACTTCGGAGGCATCGGCGTGGTGATCGGCCATGAGATGACCCACGGGTTCGACGACCAGGGCTCGAAGTACGACCTCCATGGCAACGTGCGGGTGTGGTGGACCGAAGACGATCTGGCCAAGTTCCACGAGCGCACTGAGTGCATGGCCAAGGAATACGACGGCTTCCAGGTGGCTCCCGGGCAGAACCTGAATGGGCACCTGACCCTGGGCGAAAACACGGCCGACAATGGCGGCATCCGGATCGCTTTCCAGGCGCTGCAGGCGACCCTCGCCGTCCCCGGAGCGGCTTCCGAACCCTTGAGCGTGAACGGCACGTTTGAAGGCTACACGCCGGCGCAGCGCTTCTTCATCTCGTTCGGACAGATCTGGTGCCAGAACCAGACGGAGCAGTCCGCGCGCGTGCTGGCCAAGACCGATCCGCACTCTTCCGGCGAATGGCGCGTCAAGGGTACCGTGCAGAACTTCGAGGAGTTCGGCAAGGCGTTCGGCTGCAAGGCCGGCCAGCCGATGATGCCGGCGACGGGCGGCTGCCGCACCTGGTAAGGGACTGCACCGCTCGTTGGAACGCTGACGGAACCCGGGCTTCGGCCCGGGTTTGCTTTTTTGAGTATGGGGTCCCAAACCTTTTGGCGGCGGCGGAGTCCAAACAAAAACTAGGTCCCTTCGCTGGAAAGCCATACGACGGGCACGGTGCTGCGAGCGAACGAAAGTGGCATAAAGCGCTCGTAGTCTCTACAATAAGGGCAGGATTCGGTACCTCCTCCCGAGACATGTTCTACCCTTCTCTTCCGCGGCTGTACGTCGCGGGCTGGGTCGCGGCAGTCGGCAGGCATAAAGGAAGCGCATGAAGTTTCGTTCGATTGGCCGTGTAGCCACGGCTACGTTTGCAGCATTGGCACTGGGTTTGGGGATGACCGCCTGCGGCGGCGGCACGGTCGGTTTTATGTGGGTTCTGGGCGACCAGTACAACCAGATCACGGGGTACAAGATCGACGACTTTACCGGCAACCTGACGCAGTCGCCCGGGTCGCCGTACAGCTCGGGTGGCGTGAACCCGGTGTCGATCGTGGTGAAGGCCGCCGGACGATTCGTCTACGTGATCAACCAGGGCACGGGCGGCGACGCGAAAACCAAGGCAACCTCGAGCGGCATTTCGCTCTACAGCGTCGGCAACGACGGCGTGCTTACCTTTCAGCAAACGTATTCCAGTCAGGGCCAAATTCCCGTGTGGGCGCAGTTTGACGGTACCGGCCAATACCTTTATGTGCTGGATCGCTTTTCCCCCGATGGCTCTGGCGTGGGCTCGATCACGGCGTTTTCGTCCGATGCGGACACCGGCCGCCTGACGCTGGTGGTGAACACCAATGTGAAGACGACGGCGTTTCCGGCCGGCATCCCTTACTTCAACGTCGGCGTGGCGCCCATCATGATGAAGACCGCCGGCGGCTGTCTGCTGACGCTCGATTCCACCCAGAACGCGGTATTCCCCTACGCTTTTGGCACCAGTGGCGTGCTGGCAACTACGACCAGCGGCGAAATCTCGATCGTCGGTGCGAGTGGATTGACCTCGATCAACGGCAATGGCGCCAACATCTACATGACAGATGGGCCTTCGAACAGAATCTTCCCGTACACCGTGGGTGCAAGCTGCGCGCTGACGCCGCTGACCGGTGGCGTCGTGAACAACATCACGGGCACCAGCAACCCGGTTTACTCGCTGGTGGATAACAGCGGCAAGTACCTGTATGTGCTGAATGCAACCGCGAATCCGACACCGACAGGACCCTTCAGCTCGATTTCGGCGTTCACGATCAACGCATCGACCAGCCAACTGCAGGCCATTGCGGGTTCGCCCTACACGGTAGGCTCTAACCCGGTGTGCATGGTCGAAGACCCCACCAACCAGTACATCTATGTGTCCAACCAGAACGACGGAACGGTGACCGGTAAGGTCATCGATTCGACGACGGGCGAACTGTCGAGCTTGTCACGCGGGTCGACGTTCCCTGCCAGCGGCGTCGCCAAGTGCCTGGCCATCAGCGGCAACGTGAACTAACTCCCGCCCCCAAGGCGGGGTGGTGGAACCACGAGTACGTTCCGGCCCCATCGGCTGGACCAACAAGGGCCGGAATCCCCGGTTCGACGTAAGGAAAGCGCATGAAGCGTAACAAGATTGGCCGCGCGGCATTGGCCACCATGGTGTCCCTCGCTACCGGGCTCGGCATAACGGCCTGCAGCCGCGACTATACGGTGGCGTATGTGTACGCGGTTTCAGCGCAGAACGGCGGCGTGTCGGCGTTCAACGTGGATTACCAGACTGGTTCGCTGACTCAGATTGCCGGCTCGCCGTTTACGTCGCAGTTGACGAACCCGGTCAGCATCGTGACGGCGCCGAATGGCAAGTTCATCTACGTGATCGGTGGCAGCCAGGACAACAAGGTGACCGAGTTGGCCATCGGCACCGATGGCAAGCTTTACGGCCAACACCAGTACAACATCACGGGAAGCTATCCGACCGCGGCCGCGATCGACCCGGCCGGCGCGTTCCTGTATGTGACGTTCACCTACCAGAACGGCTTTACACCGGCGTCCCCCGGCCCCGGCGGCGTAACCATTTTCCCGATCAACAGTGACAACAGCCTCGGTACACCGACGACGCAGAACGTCGGAAACAATCCCGTGGGTGTGGCGACCAGCGCCCTGACGCACTTTGTGTATGTGGTCGACGCGGATACAAACAGCTCCGGCACGGCGCAGGGGCAGGTTCTCGGCTTTGCGCAAAATACCACGACCGGAGCGTTGAGCCCTGTTCCCGGAACGACGATCACGACGGTCAGCAACAAAACAGTGGCTACCGGCTTTTCGGCAGGCGTTAGCCCCAGTGGCATTGTTGAGGACCCCACGTCGCGCTTCGTGTATGTGACGGACAAAGCCACGAACCAGCTCTACGGATATAACGTTATCGGCTCGACTTCACCGGGAACACTCACAGCCATGGTGAACGCCCCGTTCCTGACGGGGTTCTTCCCCGTAAACGTGACGATCGACCCGCGTGGCAAGTACCTGTATACCGCTAACTACGGTGCCAGCACGGTGGGAACCTATGTTCTTGATCCGGCAAGCGGTCAACCTTCGGGAGTTGCCGGAACGAACGGTACCACGGTCGCTACGGGACCGACCTGTGTCACCATCGAACCTGCCTTGGGTATCTACCTGTACACCTCCAACTACCTGGACAATTCGGTTTCTGGTGCCCAGTTGGACCCACACACCGGCGCCCTGAAAGCGATTGAGAACACGGCCTTTTCCGCGGGCAATCAGCTTTCGTGTGTTGCAACGGCTGCCAATGGCGAGCACTCCAGCTCGCTGGTCAACCCGTAAGATCAGCCAACCGAGCGCCTCACCTGAGTGCTCTTGCAAAGCCCCGGTCCTGGCCGGGGCTTTGCCGTTTCACCGCCATCGCGCTTGGTTCGCGGTTGATGGAACAATCATCCAATCTGGAGAAATGGAGTCGAGCCATGGAACCGGAAGCGATTCGCAACGACCCTGTGACCCCGGACACAGCCGCAGACGCTCAGGAAGTGGAGCGCCGTCAGATTCGGCGAATGCAGTTCATGATGGATCTGGTGATGCAGACCGTTGCGCAGGACAGCTCACTGACGCTGGACGAAGCGTCGCGGATGATCGCCGAAGCGCGTAACGCAGCGTTGCGGATGTTTCCTGAAAAGGAGCTTGCCTACGACCTGATCTGGAAGCCGCGCTTCCAGCGCCTTATGCGGGAGCGGTTCCGGCTGAACTAGACCGTTTTCTCCACAGGTGTAGCTCGGCTATTGAAGGTTGTCATCCTGGGCTGAGGTCGGAACCGCCCGACAGCAGACACGACGGCGGTCCAGCAACCGTGTAAACGAGCGAGAGCCCGCGGGATCGCCGCGGGCTCTTGCTGTCTGAGGGTGGATGCGGACTACGGCTGAACGACTGGTCCGAACCGCGGCGTTTTGACCGGGGCGGCGATGCCGATGAACTCCGTCAGCGTGTTGTTGCCGAAGTTCGTGACCCAGATGTTGCCGCTCGGGTCGATCGCCAACCCAAACGCTTCCAGCAGGTTCGCGTCTGGACCGTAGCCGACCGAGGGCGAAAGCGCTGCTCCAGGGGAGGTGCTCGTCGCCGCCGACAGCTCGGTGAGAGCCGGTCCGCGGTAGTTCGTCAACCAGACGTTACCGTTGCCGTCAATGGCAACTCCCTGCGGATGGTTGATGCCGCCACCGGACAAGCTGCTTGAAACAACCGTTCCATTTGCCGCCAGCAGGCCGACCGAGTTGCCGTAGTAGTTGGCCGACCAGACGTTATTGCCGGCATCGACGGCGACCCCGGAGGCACCGCTGCCGACGACAAAGTTCGTGAAGCTGCTGCCGTCCTGTGCCACGCGGGTGATTGTGTTGCTGCTCTGGTTGGCGATGTAGCCGTAGCAGTTGGCGTCGACAGCCACGGCAACGGGAAAGTCGAACAGGTTGCTGGCGTAGCCGGAGGTACCGGAAATCGGTGTGCCGGAAGGGTTCAGCAGTGTGACGTGCGAGTTTCCGTAGTCCACCACCCAGGTGGTGCCGCCAGTATCGATCGCGTCCGCAACCGGGAAGTTGATGCCCCCAGCCGAGTATCCCGTGGCACCTGCCGCCGAGCTTCCAGCCGTGTTCAACACCGTTACAGAGCCGATGCCGCTGTTGATGCCATACGGTCCCTGCTCGTCCGGAATCCAGGCATTGTCGCTCTGATCGACGGCGAGCCCGTAAGACTCCTGCAAGTAATTCCCGGTGATGCCGGTGGGGAACACCGCTTTTCCGGTGTTGGTGAAGTAGGACGCTGCGTTGAAGTAGCTGGCGACCCAGACGTTACCCGTCGAGTCCACGCCGACTCCGGACGGGCCGTTCATGCCACCGCCTGTGTAGGTGATGTACATGGTCCAGTCGGTAGGCGCCGCCGTAAGCCCCGGGGTGTAGGCCGTGGACGTCTGCGACAAGGTGTACAGGCTCTTTCCGGCAGCGGGATTGAGCGCGAGGCTCAGCACCGCGTCGAGCGTGTTGGTGGGCAGTGCGGAAACGCTATTGCCCACCGATGCGTACAGCTGCGTGCAGGCCGTCGTCGACGAGCCGCCCACGACGCAGGCGTTGAGCACATCCGCAAGCGTGTTGATCAGCGCAGAAGGAGGCGTTGCGCTGGCGGGAAAGGTGGCGCCGGGGGAGGTTCCCGTGAGCGGATTGACGAGGTTGGCCGCGCTGGCCGCCGCCAGTTGCAGGCCGAGGAAGTTGGTGGAGCTGGCGCCGGCCTTGCCGCCAGGAACGAGGAACTGCGCCAAGGCGTAAGCTCCCGCTACAGTGGTGGCTTCGTCGACGACGTAGCTGGTACCCGTGGTGACCGAAGCGCAGGTGCCGAGGACGCTGAGCAGAACCGCGCCTGAGTTGGCCGTGCCGGTCGCGCCGGGCTTGCCCCCGGTCGACACCAGGTACAGAGTCGATAGGTTGAAGGGGCAGGTATACGACTTCGTGATGCTGAAGGCGCCGTTCGCGTCGGTAACGGTGGAAGAGCCGATGGCCATCGGCGTGGACCCGTTGCCAGCGCTTCCCGCAGCGTAAAGCTGCACGCTGGCACCGATCATGGGGGTGGTTCCGGCAAGCACTTTCCCGGTGAACGTTGAACCAGCGTAGTTGCTGGTGGTGCTCGGGTTCGCCTTGCGCGGAACGGTGGCGGCACACTGCGACGAGACGGAGCTGCTGCTCGAAAGGCTGATGGTCTGGGTGGCGGGAGTGGCGTTCGTCACCAGGGTGATGGCGGCGCTGTACGCGATTGTGGCGATCGCGGAGCCCGGGGAGAAGGTGACGGAAATCGGGCAGCTCGCACCGGCCGCCAGCGTGTTGGCGCAGCCGCTGGTCAGGGTGAAGTTCGTCGCATTGGAGCCGCCCAGGGTGAGGCTGCCGATGGTAAGAGCGGCCGTGCCGGTGTTGAACAGCGTTACCGTCTGCGAAGGGCTGGTCGCTCCGGAAGCGGTGGCCGGGAAGGTGAGCGATGTGGACGACAGGATGGCCGTGGGCGCGGCCGAGGCTGTCGTGGTGCCGATCAGATTGACGGCCTGCGGTGATGTCGGCGCGTTGGTGATGATGTTGATCGCGCCGATGTCAACGGTGCCGGCGGTAGCCGAGGCTCCGGGGGCAAACGTCACGGAAAAGGAGCAGCTGGCGCCAGTGGCCAGGGTGCCCGAGCAGCCGTTGGTCAACGTAAAATTCGACCCGTTGGTTCCGCCGACCGTGACGCTGCCGATGGTGAGCGGAGCCGTTCCGCTGCTCGTGAGCGTCACGGTTTGCGCGGGGCTGTTGGCTCCGGGGGCCGTTCCAGCAAAGGTGAGACCGGTGGTCGATAGCGTGGCGCCCGGCGTCAGCGAGGTTCCCGCCAAGGCTACTGTCTGGGTGGCGGTGGCCGCATTGGTCACGACGCTGACGGTCGCCGAATAGCTGGTGGGCGAAGCGGTAGGGGAAAAGGTGACGGAAAACGTGCAGTTCGCTCCGATGGCCAGCGAGCCGGAGCAACCGTTCGTCAGCGTGAAGTTGGACGTATTGGTGCCGCCGAGTGTGATGCCACTGATGGCCAGCGCCGCCGTTCCGCTATTCGTCAGCGTCACGGTCTGGGCCGCGGTCGTGGTTCCCGCCAGGGTGCCGGCGAAATTGAGCTGCGTGGAGGAAAGCGTCGCGGCCGGTGCGGTGGGTGTGGTCGTCGTTGTTGTCGTTGTTGTCGACGACGAACTTCCGCATCCGGCAAGGCCGAGAGCAGCAGCAAAAAAGGCGGGAAGGAGCAGGATCTGGCGCATAGCGGTTATCCGAAAGTGTATCTGAAGTCTGTGAATCTTGTGTGTCTGCAAGTAGGAGAGCAGAAACGGCGCGACCGAAATGGGTCGTCTCCACCGGAAGGCTCCCGTCGGCCGCCTTCGCCGCTCCGCGAGCGTGAAAGGCCTTCAGGGCTGGCGGTCGGCTCGGGTAAACGTAGCCAGGTCGGCGGCACCGAGGAAGTCGCGCAGGTTGGCGGCGAGCCCATCGCGCGCACGGTCCGGGGCCATGGCGGTGTCGGTCGTTTCGGTCCGCAGCAGAACGGGGATGGGGCGGTCCGGGCTTTGCGTCAGCAGCGTGTGGGTGTCTGGCCGGCTATAAACGAAACCGAAATGCTGGCGCGCCGACGCGTACTGGCCGCAGGTGGGGCCGGTGCAGAGCGTGGTGGCTTCAAGATACTGGGTGGCGCCGTCGTTATAAAACGACGCGCTGAAGCTGGTCGGCACGCCCGCTGTGGGCAGGGTGACGGAGTCGTGCCAGAGCCAGTCTTCTCCGCGCGCGGAGTGGCAAAGCAAGGTGTCGTGCGCTCCCAGCACCGGCGAAATGCCGACCGACACACGGCCGCCGCCTTCCAGTTGGTTCGGCGAGGGGTGGTCGGGAGCGTAGTCTGCCCAGTAAAAAATCAGCGCCCCGGTGACCAGGTACTCGTTCCACTCGCGCGCCAGGGTGTAGCCGCCGATATGCTGCGGGAAGTGGCCGAGCGCGTCGGGATGCGCAGTGGCCTGCGTAACGGAGCGGTCGGAAAGCGCGCGCGCATAGCTGACGCTGCCAATCGCGATGAGCAGGGCAAGCGCCGCAAACCGGGGAAGGAAGGATTTCGGCGCGAGCAGGCTGCCGGAGTCGGCATGTGGCGCAAGAGCCGGAAAGCGGAGGCTGTGGGTTGGGCTGAGCCGCAGGATGACGGTAAAAAGCACGGTCGTCGCGATCAGAAACAGGCACGCGCCAATAATGTAGTCGCCCATTTCCGCGCGGCTTTGCAGCCAGTGGATGTGCAGCGCCACAATATAGTAGAGGACCAGAACGCACAGGCGGATGAGGTTGAACAGGTAGCCAAGCAAAATCGCGCCGAGCACGGCAAGAACATGGAACCGAAGCCGGAAGCGATACACGTAGCCGGCGATAAGCGCGATAAAGCCCATGGTGATCGCGCCGCGAATGCCGTTGCAGCCGGGGGCGATAAACATACCGAAGTCTGGCGTAAACATCAGCCGGAGCTGGTCGGAGGTGAGCGGCTGGCCCAGCAGGTGCGCGAAGCTGCGGGCGATCTTCGCCGAAGCGTGCTGCAGCGGGAGGTCGATCAGCAGGTTGAAGGCGTTCGGGACCGGGTTGACGAACCAGGTGAGAACGATAGGGAACAGCGCCGCTCGAAACAGGCGGACGCCGCCAAACAGCAGCACGGCGCCCGCCGTATAGGCGAACGCGACCAGCGAGTGGGGCGGAACAAAAATGGCCCAGGAAGACGACAGCACCAGCTCTAGGATGGCGCGGTCGCGAATGTGTACCGTAACCACGGTGACGGCGAGCAGGAGCAGGCCCCACCAGGCGCCATCCATCTCCCACCCAATCGAACGCCAGGCGCGCAGGATCAACACGAAGCTGACGATGGGAATCAGGCCGCCGATCGATTTGAGCGGGTCGGTCGTCCACAAACCCCACAGGTAGATGGCCGTGGACAGAATGGAAAACACCCCCGCGACGGACAGCAACGCGGAAAGCGCGGCCGACTGCGACAGGGTAAGGCCTTTCGAAAGTGTGAAACTACGAGAGGTGCCGGAGCCTGAGGCCAGAGCAGTTTCCCTGTAGCTGGAGCGCGGGAGCTCAATCTTCATGCACGTTTTCTCTCACGAAAACGACGTCGCACGCCTCTTCCGGAGTGGAGCCACAGGCAGATACTTTCCGGTTTGTGCCGAGTTCTGGTTTGAAAGCCAGCCGAGTTGAACCGGCACCAGCGCTGGGCGTGGTGACCTGAAAGCTACTTGCGGCGGCCGAAGTGCGAGCGCGCCGATGCCAGGAAAGCTCCGGCAGAGCCGACGAGCGCCAGGATGACCGTAGGATTTTCAGGGGAGTTGACGCAACCGTTCTGCGCGAACGCAGGTGTAACAGCAATCAGCAGAACTGCAGCGAGAAGCACGGACTTCTTCATGGGAACCCTCACGACAGAAGGTATATCAGGCTCTTAAAAGCTGTCAACGCGCGGAGGTTGTAGCCGCGCTGACGATTTTGCAGGCTGGCGCAGCAGACCCCACCAGAGCAGCACGCCGACTGGCGGAACGCAGGCAATGCCCCACAGGCTGGCGGCGTAGTCGCCCTTGTCGAACAGCTTGCCGAGCACGGGCATCAAAGCTCCGGTGGCCAGAGCCCAGCTCGAAATGCAGAAGCCGGCCAGAAATCCGGCGCTGCTCTGCCCCGGGGTGTCAAACGCCTGCTGGCGGCGGAGCCCATCGGCCAGCGCAAAGACGATGAAGCCTCCTGAAAGGAACATGGCGAGGACGAACCCGGTCATCGTGAGCGCGACGGCGTGCGGCAGGGCCGCGCAAAGCGCAATGCCCGGAAGTACCACGCCCGCCGCGGCGAACGCTACGAAAAACGGCAGCGGCGCCGTGCGTCCACGCTTGAGGCGCAGGTCCGAAACGCGACCCCAGACAAGGTATCCGGCCTCCCAGCCGAGGGGCGGCAGCCAGAGCAGATGACCGAGCGCGCCCTGCGTCACATGCAGCACCCGCGATACATAAAGCGGCGCGGCATACAAACCGTACGCCAGCGGCGAGGCTCCCAGCCCATACACCAGGGCCGTGGCGATGAGCGGCCGATTGAAGCGCGGAAAGACATTTCGGCCCGCGGAATCAACCGTGGGAGCGCTTGCGGCAGGCGGCCGAAGCTGCCGGCGAAGGCCGGTCCACAGCGCGAGCCAGGCGAGACCCACGAGGAGCGACAGCCCAAAGGCCGCACGCCAGCCAAAGCGGGCCGCGAGCGGGACGACCAGCAGCGGCGCAACGGCCGCGCCCAGCGAGCCTCCGCTATACGCCACGGCCAGGCCGGTCGACCGCTGCGCCGGGGGAAGGGTGTCGGTGACGGTCTTGAGCCCGGCGGGAAAGGTGGCGCCTTCGCCAAACCCGAGCACCGCCCGCGCCGCGCACAGGCCGGTGAAGCCGAGCAGAAACGCGTGCGCTCCCGACGCAAGCGACCACACCGCCACCGCCACAATGGCCGCGCGGAACAAACCGGCGCGGTCCATGTACGCTCCCCACAGCGGGTTGCCGATCATGTAGCTGAGCTGAAAGGCGGTGATCGCCCAGCTATATTGCGTGACGGAAAGATGCAGATCGTGCAGAATCGTCGGGCTCAGGATCGCGAGCACGCTGCGGTCCGCGTAGCTGAGCAGCGACAGCAGGAGCATGGCTCCGCAGGGGAGCCAGCGAGCAACACCGGTTCGGTGGGGCGAGGGAGCGGCGGAAGAGGACACTCAGGAAGGCTATCGCATGTCGCTTCTTCTTCCGAACCAACGACTGTGACAGCCACCCCCAGACTAGGGCTTGGTGGCGGCCAGGACCGCAAACCGACCCTGTTTGAACCAGCAATCGACGTCAGTGAATCCGGCGGAACGCATCCAGACCATCTGGTCGTCCACAGAAGCGCAACGATCTTCGCGCTGCCGAAACAGCGATGCGTCGATCTCCGGTTCGGTCGCGCCCAGCTCCCTGACCTGCTCCAGCCACATTTGCTTATAGAGCGTCTCGAGCGCGGGGGTGGGGCCAAGAACCTGCTCGGCGTTGACGAAAACGCCTCCGGGCTCGAGTGCTTCCCAGATCGCTCGGAAAAGGCGTCGTTTCGCTTCATCTTCCAGATGATGGATAGAAAGTGCCGAGACAACGGCGTCGTATCCGGTAGCCAACGCGGACGCCGTATAGTCCGCCACCTCGAAGGTGACCAGAGGATCGCCCCGGAAGCGTTCTTCGGCCTGGACGAGCATCGCCGCAGAGAAATCAATCAGGTGGAGGCGGGCAAGGGGAACCTGCTGCCGAACGAACGCCGAAAGCAGCCCCGTCCCGGCTCCGAGATCGAGAATGCGCTGGGCGTGGACGGGAACCAAGCCGATGGCGCCATGGTAGAAGCTGTCGAAGCCGGGGATCAGGCGCGAGCGGTTTCGATCGTAGAGGGTTGCTGTAGAAGTGAAGGCGTTTTCGGTAGGGGAACTCACAAAGCCAGTGTATGCAAAACGTGAAACGACCAGTCCGGAGTCGCGGCTTCCGAAAACTAGGCTGGCGGCAGCGGCGGGGGTTCCTGCGCAAAGAGCGAACTGATACCGGGCTCCGTACCGGCCGCCGCCCAGGCTGCCATGCCGGGGTGCCAGACCATGGTGGCCGGGGTAACGCTGCCGGCGGCAATCAGTTCGGCGACTTTGTCGACGCCGAACGGTCCTTGCGCCTTTCCGTCGAGCGCGACGTGAAACATCGCTGCCGTCGTCGAGGTGGTTACCGTGGGTGGCATCACCGTGACGCTGCCGGGCTGCATGTTCGGGAACGCTGTGTTGAGCGCGCGCATCACCTGCTGTGCCGCCGCCATGCCTACGCCAATCTGCATACCCGCCGCGCCAAGGTTGCCGATGCCACCGGCACCACCACCAGATCCGCCGGTGTTCTTCGCGATGTCGCCGATCGATTGAGCAACCTGAAACTGCGTGAACTTGCCAAGGTCAATGTTGTTCAAGCGGCTGTATTCAAGCAGCTCGCTCTGCTGCGCTGGAGGCAGCGAAAGGCTTTCCACGACGAACTGCACCAGTTCGAAGCCGAGCGGATGAAGCTGCGTGTTGATGGAGGCCTGCAGCTTCAACGCGAGGTCCGCCGAGTGCGCCTGCAACTGCTCAAGCGAGGGCTTGCTTTCTGTCAGCGCCGCCGCGAACTGGCCTACGATAATCCCGCGCAGGTAGTTGTGCAGGTCGTCCGTCACCAGCACCGACGACGTGCCGACAATCTGCCGGAAAAAGACAGTCGCGTCCGAAACGCGATACGACGCCTGTCCGTAAGCGCGGATGGTGGCGAGCCCATAGTTCGGCACGCTCATCGTAATGGCCTGCTGCGTGCCCCACTGCAGGTTGAGCACCGGCCGCGTGCTGACGAAATACACTTCCGCTTTAAACGGGCTGGTGAAGCCGTACTTCCACCCTTGCAGCGTCGACAGCAACGGCAGGTTGCGGGTTTCGAGCGTGTAGGTGCCCGGCCCGAAGACGTCGGCCAGCTTGCCTTCGTTGACGAAAACGGCAACCTGACCTTCGCGCACAATCAGTTGCGCCCCGAATTTGATCTGGTCCTGATAACGCTCAAAGCGCGATACCAGCATGTCGGACGACTGGTCCGGAAGCTCGATGATATCTACAAGTTCATGACCCAAACGCGTCCATAGGGACATTGCCGACTGCCTCCGTAACCTTGCAGCTTGGGATGCCGTGGGCCGCCGCACGGTTGCGCAGCCGCGTTCCGCTCTGCCTCGCCGCCCCCGCCAGAGCCACGAAATATTTCTTGGCTGCACGGCAAACATTCGCATCCAACCCGGTTATCGCAAGCGCATTCCTGGAGGAACGTCCATGTTAGACCGTTCGAGTTCCACCTTCGCCCGCCGCGGTTTCGCCGCGGGCCTTGCTTCCCTACTCGCCGTGACGACCCTGGGCTGCGGCCCGCAATTCTTCTCTGCCAAAGGAAATCTCGCCAGTTCCGGCGGCGGTTTCGGTCAGTGGAGCGCCAGTCCCGCGCTTTGTAAGCGCGATGAGTTCGACGGCGACAGCAGCAAGCTGGCAACCTTTATGTTTGCCGCGCCAAAGAACGACGACCCCGACCGCAACCTGCACCGAGACCAGGCCCCCAACGGCCCCGCGGAGCTGATGATCGCCAAGAACGGTGATGGCTACGTAGCCCAGTTGATGACCATGAAGGAAGTCAATACCGGCAACCCTTCCGACGTGTTCAAAAACATGCAGGGCATTGTGCTCGACTCGTCGAGCTGCAAAACGCTCACATTCGACCGCAAAGAGCATTCCGCAACGATGGGCGAGTTTCACAAGCCGTTGAGCGGCGAGCTTGTGATGGATTGCACAAAGTATGGCAGCCACTTGACGGCCGACATCAAGTTCAAGGCCTGCGAGTAACGCGCTCCGCTGGCCACAGCTTTACTGGGACGACGCAGGGTTACTGCACTGCCATGACCGGCACGGAGAAATCGACATGAACGTACGTGTAAGTGGGACGTGGATGGCGGCGACGGTGTTTGCGGTTGCAGGTGCATGGCCGGCAGCAGCCCAGGTGTCCTCCGACCCTTGCAAGGCGGTGAACCCCGATGACATCGCCGCTCTGGTCACCCTGAACCAGGCGACCGTCGAAGCTCGGCAGATGGTGCCCGGCAGCCGAAAATGTGTTTTCGATGTGAAGCCGAGTCTCGGTATGGATATTGAAGTGGAGCTCGAGGTAAACGACCTGGGCTCTCATGAAGCCGCCGTGCACAGCATGCAGCAGAGTGCGCCTTTTTATTTCGATAAAAAGCCTTCACTCGTGAAAACAAACGATGCCGGTGATCATGTGTACGACATCCTCCAAGCCAATGGAGACAATGTCACCGCTGTTCATGGAACGTACATGGTTGACATGAACGTGTCCGGCCTGGACGACGCGGCGCGCGCTCACCCCACCTGGGAATACCGCATGGAGCGTACCGCGCTGCAGGCCGCGGGAGCCACCATTCTGCCCACGCCGGGCGTCGCGCCCGACCCCGTTTTGCCCAAGCGCGAGGCCGCGTCGAAGTCCGTGCGCGACGACACCGGCAACTCCGGCCTTCCCGGAATCTTCGGTTTGCTGGGCTATCTTTGGATTCTTGGCCCATTGATCGCGGTTTTCGTGTTGTATCGCGTGTTCTTTGCGCCGCGCATGCTGCGCAAGCGCCTTATGGCAACCGGGCTTCCCGGCATCGCGCGCATTGACAGCGTTTCCGATACCGGAGTGACGGTGAACGGCAGCCCGCAGGTGAAATACACTTGCACTATCACACCGCAAACGGGAGTTCCCTACCAGGCCTCGACCAAGGTGATCGTGAGCCGTCTGGTGGCGCCCGCGTCGCAGGTCGGCAGTTCCGCTCCGGTGCGGATCGACCCTGCTAACCCGCAACTGTTTACCTTTGTTTCTAAGTAAACGACGGCTGGTGCTGTTGCCCAAGAAGCGGTCGTCGGAGT
>CALMON010000199.1 GCA_937871785.1 uncultured Granulicella sp. | reverse complement strand
AACCATCAACCTGCCTGCGTTCGAAGAAGCTCTCGGCTAAGTCGAGGTTGTGAAGTCTCAGTGATCCGTCGTGAGGGGTCTATCGGAACTCACGACTGATCGTGGAACACAGCACTACGTGGGGTGCACCTATGATCAGCTTCATCGTCCGCATCCGCTTTACCCCTGACGACCGTCAGGACATGAAGAACGTGCTCCGAGAGCTCACACGCGTTTCGCGTGAGGAGCCCGGCTGCGTCAGTTACGTCCCACATTGGATTGAGGGTGAAGAAAGCACCGTGCTGATCTACGAGCAGTACAGGGACGAAGCCGCCGTCGAACACCACCGCAGCACGACGCATTTCGCCCAGCACGCCATCAGCGGCCTGTATCAAAGGATGCTTGACCGGCAGGTCGAAACGCTGCACGCCATCGCCTAGACGGACAAAGACACAGACTCTGCGCTTTGGGCTCGCAGTAGCCTACGCCCGTGTCTGACGCCTGGCGGCCGCGTCGCTTTGACGGGAAGGGAAGCGCGGGTCTATTCTCCTGCCATGCGCATGCCTCGCCGCTTGCCTATTTCGTGCTTGTTGCTTCTTCTGAGCGTCGCCGGAACACCCGTGGCGTGCGCCGCGCCGAGAACTGCCGCGCACAAAGCGCCTAAACGCGCGACTCGCATCAGCGTCGAAGCTCTGGAAGAGCAGTGGCGACAGGCGCAGCTCGCCGGCGATGCCACCGCCATGGACCGCCTGCTTGCGGATGATTACGTCGGCATTACCGCCGCCGGTCAGATCAACACTAAAGCCATGCAGCTTGAGCGGATGCGCAATCGCAGCGCTCTCTTCACACAGCTCGACATCACGGACAGCAAAATCAAAATTGTCGGTCAGGTGGCGATCGTGACGTCGCTGTTCCAGATTTCGGGCAGCAGCGACGGCAAACCGCTGACCGGGATGTTTCGCTCTACTCAGGTGTTCCAACACCTGCCCAGCGGGGGCTGGAAAATCACCAGCTTCGAGGCTACCCGAGTGCCGAAAACCCTCGCCGCGAGACGTTCGCCTTCCGGTGGAGAATCGGACGCCGTAGCGGATGGTGCCGTCGGGCGCTGATGGCTGCATGGGGCTCAGACGGCAGCCGGGAGCAGCCTTACACGAGGCCTGGTACCGGAGTCAGCAGCGGGCGCAAAGGACGTACATTGAGCCCACTCAGACGCCGCATGAGCGATCGTGTTCCGCCCGTGATTCGAGCGTCTTCCGGCTCCTCCGCCAACCGCCTCTTACCTTGTAGAAGGGCTGTCGGGGAGATCTCGGCGGCGGCAGACACTAAGGCTTCCTGATCCTGGGGCTGGTATCGGACGGCATCGACAGCCACGGTCGCGGTCCAACCCGTGCCACCGTGCATGGTGCGGCGCGGCAGCTCGCGCAAAGGCCTGGTGCTTGCATGCGGTGTATCGTTCAGCGGCAGAGAAGCGAAAGCAGTCATGGCAGAATTCCTCGGCAACGTGGGGTGTCCTACCCACTCGAGATAAGACGGATAAGCAACATCCGGCGTTGCCTTGGGAGGGAGCCGCTCCGCCGGTGGCCTACAACTCCAAGGGAGTTTCCGCGAGCGCCTTGCGCAGCCGGTCCCAGGTTTCCCCCAACATTTCCGGAAGCACCCGCGTTTCCCCGATTACGGTCATAAAATTTGAGTCGCCCGACCACCGCGGAAGCGCGTGAATATGGAGGTGGTCGGCGACCCCGGCCCCTGCGGACTCGCCCATGTTGAGCCCTACATTCAGCCCATCGGGGCGATATATCGAGCGCAACGCCCGTTCCGCGCGACGAACTTCGCGCAGCATTTCGGTTGCAGTGCCTAGCGGCAGCGCCGCCAGGCTCGCCGCATGCTCATACGGCACAACCATCAGGTGCCCGGTGCTGTAGGGGTACGCGTTCAGCACCGTGAAGCAGGTCTGGTGCCGCTCCAGAAGCCAGATAGCCCGGTCGGCCTGCTCACGAGCCATACCCTGCTCGACCGCCCAATCCGCAGCCGCGCGCATGTTGCAGAAAACACAGTGAAGATCGCCTGGCCACGCCGCAAGTGACTCGGGCACTCCCTTTTTGCGGACTTGGCCGCCGTCAACGCCGCTGATGTAGGCATACCGCCACGGGGTCCAGAGCCGGTCCATAGCCGCAGTATAAGTCGGGAACGGGGGAAGGAGGGAAGAAGGGAACGAGAGGACCAGGACAATAAGGACGCACGAGGAGGTCCAGTGTCTCCCCCGACCCCTCGGCTTTGCCCCTTGCCCTCGCGGTTCTTGACCCCACACCCTCTCCCTGCTACACTTTTTCTTCAGCTACTGCGTCCGGTATCCAGTCGCAGCGCTTCTCCACATGCTTCACCACTCCGTCGACATCATCGCTTAGAACGCCCGCTCCCGTAGCGGAGAACGCCTTTCCGTCTGCGGCGATCGTTGTTCACAAATGTTTGATTGAAACAGAGTACAAAGTACAACCGGATACCGGAGCAGATATACACCATGGCCGAACACGACCAAACTTCCCTCAACGAGAGCACACCCCTGAACACCACACTGGAACCCCCTTTCAACGAAGCGACGGCTGAAACCACCTCGGCCGCCATCGACTCCACCCCTTCCACCCACGAAACCGCGCCTGCCGAGGCCACCCACGTCGCAGCGTCCTCGCTCGTGGACGAAACCTTTGGCGAAACGGCTCAGCACGGTTTAGCCGACCCGATTCCGCAGGTTGCCGCTTCTGCTGAAGCTGTTTCCGCGGAAGCTGCTGCGTCCGAATCTGCGGCCCCGCCCGTTGCCGCCCGACCCGTGGTTTCCATGCCCGGAGAAGTCCGTGCCATGGCTGCCGGCGGAGCCGAGCCCGAGTACGATGCCGACGATTTTGCCGCCGCGCTTGCCAGCTTTGAGCTCGAGCAGGCTGCCGAAAAAGACGCCGCGCAAGCCATGACGCAGGACGAAGTCGTCGTCACCGGCACGGTCGTCAAGATCACGGACAAGCATGTCGTCGTCGACATCGGCCTCAAGTCCGAGGGTCTTATTCCCCTCGACCAGGTGCTCGACCACACCGGCGCGCCCAAGTTCGCTGTCGGCGATACCGTCGAAGTGGTTGTGGAGCGGGAAGAAAAGGAAGGCGGCTACCTCGTTTCGCACGAGAAGGCGCTGCGCCACAAAGTGTGGGACAAGCTGGAAGAAGCCGCCAACACCAAGACGCCCGTCAAAGGTATGGTGTTGTCGCGCGTCAAGGGCGGCCTGACTGTCGATATCGGCATCAAGGCGTTCCTGCCCGGTTCGCAGGTTGAAGTGCGCCCCGTGCGCAATCTCGACGGCTACATCGGCACGGAGATCGAAGTCCGCGTCATCAAGCTGAACAAAAAACGTGGAAATGTTGTTATCTCGCGTAAAGAGCTGCTCGAAGAAGACCAGAACGCCAAAAAAGAAGTCACTCTTGCGTCGCTCGAAGAAGGTTCCGTCTTCACCGGCGTCGTCAAGAACCTGACCGATTACGGCGCGTTCGTGGACATGGGCGGCCTTGACGGCCTGCTGCACATTACCGACATGAGCTGGGGTCGCCTGACGCATCCGCGCGATCTCGTCAACGTCGGCGATGAAATTCAGGTAAAGGTCCTCAAGTTCGACAAGGAAAAGCAGCGTGTGTCGCTCGGCTTCAAGCAGCTCACGCCTGACCCATGGCTCGACGCCACCGAGCGCTACCCCATCGGCGCGCAGGTTCGCGGCCGCGTCCTGTCAGTCACCGATTACGGCGCGTTCGTGGAACTCGAGCAGGGCATCGAAGGCCTGGTCCATGTGTCTGAAATGACCTGGTCCAAGCGCATGAAGCACCCCTCGAAGATGGTCAAGCCCGGCGATGAAGTCGACACGATCATCCTTTCGGTGAACCCGAACGATCGCCGTATCTCGCTTGGGATGAAGCAGTTGCAGGACAATCCCTGGGAACAGCTCGAAGACAAGTACCCGACCGGCGCGATCATCGAAGGCCGCGTCCGCAACCTTACCGACTTTGGCGCCTTCATTGAAATCGAAGACGGCATTGACGGCCTGGTTCACGTCTCGAACCTTAGCTGGACCAAGCGCATCAAGCACCCGTCCGAAGTGCTCAAGAAGGGTGAAAAGGTGAAGGCGATCGTGCTCGGGGTCGAGCCTGAAAACCGTCGCCTGTCACTCGGCGTCAAGCAGCTTCAGCCCGACGTCTGGGATACGTTCTTCGCTCAGCATCGCGTCGGCGACGTCATCAAGGGCAAGGTTCTGCGCACCGCGCAGTTCGGTGCCTTCGTTGAAATCGCGGAAGGTGTTGAAGGTCTGTGCCACGTGTCCGAGGCGGTCAACGAGTTCGGCAAGGCGGTCGACATGGAAGTCGGCTCCGAGCACGAGTTCAAGATCGTCAAAATGAGCCAGGAAGAGAAAAAGGTCGGCTTGTCGATCAAAGCTGTTGGCGAAGAAGCCAGCCGTGCCGAAGTCGAAAGCTACAAGGAGTCGAACCGTCAGGGTAGCGGCAACAAGGGTGGCGGCAAGGGGCAGGGCTCCGGCTCTTCTTCAAGCTCCTCCTCGTCCTCGACCACCCTGGGCGACCTGCTCAACTGGAAAAAGGCCGAACGCGAAGACGCCGACAACAACTAACATCTGCACGGATTGCAACAAAGGCCACCCCTCGGGGTGGCCTTTGCCGTTGGCGAGAGGCTCCCTTCCGGGGAGCAACCCGAGCAGGCCTGAACGTATAAGTCGTTAGCTTTCCGTCAGGTCTTTACGCACAGCAATCGCGATTGATGACGCAAGTAAAGACGTCGAGCACCTCCCCCGAGAATCGTCGCCGCCGCCGCGGTGGTCACACCGCTCTCGCTCGCCATCCAGCTCGGCAAGCTGGCGCTTGACCCTGAACCCTTCCAGTCTCGCGGACGCGACTTTTTCCAGGTGCTACCCTTCAGCTATCGCCATGCTGAAGCCGCTTTCCAACCTCGCCCTTGCCGCCCTGATCGTCGTCGCCGCGCGCCCCTCGCCGGCCCAACTCACCCCCGCGCAACGAGCGCAGGTCGCCGCGACCACCAACCAGATTCTGCGCGACACTGGCGTGCCGTCCGCATCCATCGGCATCGTGGTTGGCGGCGAGATCGCCTACACCGAAGCCTTCGGCCTGGCGAACATCGCCGCGCACACGCCCGCAACGCCGGAAATGGCGTACCCCATCGGCAGTGTGTCTAAGCAGTTCACCGCGACGGCCATCCTGCTGCTGCAGCAGCAGGGTAAGCTGAGCATCGACGACCCGGTCGCCAGGTATTTCCCGCAGCTTACGCGCGCCGCCGACGTCAAGCTGCGCGACCTGATGACCATGACCTCCGGTTACGAGGACTTTGCGCCACAGGATTATTCCATTCCCGCCTGGTACAAACCGCACCGCCCCATCGACACTGTCATGGAGTGGGCGACCAAGCCGATCGATTTCGAACCCGGCACCGACCACCAGTATTCGAACACCAACTACGTTCTGCTCGCGCTGATCCTCGAAAAAGTCACCGGCGAGCCGTACATGCAGGCTCTCACGCGGCTCGTGCTCGCGCCCGCCGGGCTGGTGCCGCCAGGAACGCCGGCCGCCACCGAGGCTTTTAACGGCTACGCGCACCGCGACCGCCTGCGGGCGCTCGGTTACCAGTCCATCGCGCTGCAGGCCCCGCGCGTGCTGCCGCTCGAAGCCGAAGGCTGGTACTTCGGCGACGGCGAACTGGCCATGCCTGCGGGCACCTTGGCGAAGTGGAATTTGACCTTTATCAATCAGTCGCTGCTCTCACCCGCCAGCTACCGGCAGATGGAAACCCCCACGCTCCTCCGATCTTCGCAGCCCAAAGCCCTACTCGCGCCTCAGACCCCAAACCTCCCACCTGCATCTGACCCCCAGCTCCCTGCCACATCCCGCGCCGGCGAAAACACCCACTACGGCCTGGGCCTGTACTCGGTCGACCGCAACGGCCACCCGATGCTCGAGCACTCCGGCGAAGTCGGCGGCTACGTTTCTGAAAACGTGGTCTTCCCGCAAGACAAGCTCGCCATCGTGGTCCTCACCAA
>CALMON010000198.1:3616-21333 GCA_937871785.1 uncultured Granulicella sp. | reverse complement strand
GCCCGTGCTGATCGATGCGCTCCGCGCGCACGGCTACGAGATCGTTCCTGTGTCGGAGCTGATCGGCAAGACCCGCGAACAGGTGATGCCTCCGCTCGCCGGCCGCCAGCGTTATTATGCCTGGATCGATTCGGTCGCCTTTTTCCTGATCGGCTTCTTCCATCACTTCATCGTGTTCGTCTTTTTTGTCGGCGACATTCTGATGAGCGGCCGCCTGATCATCATCGGGCTGTGCGCCACGATCGACCGGCTGCGGACGCGGAAAAACTTCGCCGGACCGGATTACCTTCCGCGTGTCGCCGTGTTGATCCCGGCCTATAACGAAGAATCGGTGATCGCGCGCACCATACGGTCGGTGCTGATGTCGAACTACAAAAACATGCGCGTGATCGTGATCGATGACGGCTCTTCCGATAAGACTCTGGAAGTTGCCACAAAGACGTACGCTTCCGAAATTGCCGCCGGTCGCGTCACGGTGCTCACCAAGCCGAACGGGGGCAAGGCCGAAGCGCTGAACTTTGCGCTCGAGCATCTCGACGAAGAGATTTACGTCGGCATCGACGCCGACGGCGTGGTGGCGCATGACGCGATCGGCCGCCTGGTGACGCACTTTGCCAACCCGAAAATAGGGGCCGTTGCCGGCAACGCCAAGGTCGGCAACCGCGTCAACCTTTGGACCCGCTGGCAGGCGCTCGAATACATCACGAGTCAGAACTTCGAGCGCCGAGCTCTTGACCTGTTCAACGTCGTGATGGTGGTTCCCGGGGCCATCGGCGCCTGGCGAACCTCGGCAGTCAAGGCCGGTGGCGCGTACCACCCGGACACCGTGGCCGAAGACGCCGACCTGACGATGAACATCCTCGAGCAGGGTTTCGAGGTGGTGTACGAAGACCAGGCGCTCGCGTTCACGGAGGCTCCCGTCAACGCCAACGGTCTCGCGCGGCAGCGTTTCCGCTGGTCGTTCGGCATTCTGCAGGCTATCTTCAAGCACCGCGGAGCCATTCGCCGGCACCGCGCCATGGGCCTCTTCGCGCTACCCAACATTCTTATCTTTCAGATCCTGCTGCCACTCGTGTCTCCACTGATCGACTTGATGTTTGTGCTCGGCATCCTGCAATACTTCATCGACAAGCACTTCCACCCGGAAACCACGAGCACGGCCAACCTCTTCAAACTGCTCACCTTCTTCCTGACCTTCCTGCTGATCGATTTCGCGGCGTCAGCTCTCGCCTTCATGCTGGAACGCAAGCACCCGGCCAGCAAGGGAGACGCCTGGCTCCTGGTTCATATCTGGATTCAGCGCTTCACCTACCGTCAGCTCTTTTCCTGGGTGCTGATCCGCACCGTCAAGCGCGCTATCGACGGCAAATCGTTTAGCTGGGACAAGCTGGACCGCACGGCGAAAATGTCCGAGTCGCCCGAAAAACTCACCACCTGAGCCTGCAACCCGCAGCGCCAAGAGGCCCCCATGCAAGCCACTCTCCCGCCTTTCCGCAATGAAGCGTTTACCGATTTTGCCGACCCGCAGATCAAAGAGAACATGACCGCGGCCATCGCTGCCGTCACCGCGCAACTAGGGCGTACGTACGGCACGCTCGCAGCCGAGCAAGTCGTCTCGGTCAACCCGGCGCGCCCGGCCCAGGTCATCGGCACGCATGCGGCTGCAACGCCCGCTGAGATCGACGCGGCTATTCAGACCGCACAGGAAGCCTTCGCGACATGGTCGGCCGGGTCCGCGCAGGAGCGCGCCGCGCTGTTGGTGAAGGCTGCCGGGATGGTCCGCGAGCGGCACCTCGAGTTCTGCGCGTGGCTGGTGCTGGAGGTTGGCAAGAACTGGGCCGAAGCCGACGCCGACGTGGGCGAATGCATCGACTTTCTGGAGTTCTACGCCCGCGAAGCCCTGCGCCTCGACGCCGCGATCACCCCGATCCAGTTTCCGGGCGAACGCAACCAGCTACGCTACGTTCCACTCGGCGTGGGCGCGGTGATCCCGCCGTGGAACTTTCCGTTCGCCATCATGGCAGGCATGACGGCCGCATCCATCGTGTGCGGCAACACCGTTGTGCTGAAGCCCTCACCGGATGCCCCTACGGTAGCCGAGCGCTTCGTTGCTCTGATGACCGAAGCCGGACTGCCGGGCGGCGTCATCAACCTGTTGCAGGGCGGGGCGGAGGTCGGCAGCGCTCTGGTGGAAAGCAAGCATGTCCGCTTTATCGCCTTCACCGGTTCCAAAAAGGTCGGGCTTGAAATCCACGAGCGCGCCGCCCGCACACAACCCGGGCAGCGCTTCATCAAGCGCACCATTCTGGAGCTCGGCGGCAAGGACGCGATCATCGTCGACGCGGACTGCGATCTGGACGCAGCGGTCGAAGGCGTCGCCGTCTCGGCCTTTGGCTTTGGCGGCCAGAAGTGCTCCGCCTGCTCGCGCGCCATCGTGGACGAGCGCGTCTACGACGCTTTTTGCGACAAGCTCGCCAAGCGCGTTGCTTCCATTCAGGTGGGTGACCCCGCCGACAACGCCTATGGCGCTCCGGTCATCAACACGGCCGCGTTTGAGCGCGTGCTGCGGTACATCGAAATCGGCAATGCGGAAGGCAAGCTGATCGCGGGGGGTACCGCCGTTGACACCCCCGGGCATGGCTACTTCGTCGCTCCCACAGTCTTCCGAGACATCGCAAAGGACTCCCGCCTGGCGCAGGAAGAAGTTTTCGGCCCCGTGCTCGCCGTCCTGCGCAGCAAGGACTTCGACGATGCCTTGCGCATCGCCAACGACACCGACTACGGTTTGACCGGGGCCGTCTACACCAGTTCGCGGGCGAAGCTCGAGCGGGCGCGCCGCGAGTTCCACGTCGGCAACCTGTACATGAACCGCAAGTGCACGGGAGCCATGGTGGGGGCGCATCCGTTTGGGGGCTTCAACCTGAGCGGCACCGACTCCAAAGCTGGCGGACCGGATTACCTGCTGCTGTTTACGCAAGGAAAGTCCGTCGCCGAGAAGGTCGGCGTCGTTTCCGCGCACGATGAAGAGGAAGAACAGCGCATGGGCCTGTAGTTGCAGGCCGCAGAAAACGTCAGCTTACTTCAGACACTTTCGGCCAGACTCCATGAGTTGTTGCCGGGCGCGCTCTGCGGCGGCGGCGAGATCCGCGTGATGCAGCGTGAACAAGGCAAGCTCCAGCCGGTCGGAGACACCGGTCTTGTCGTAGATGCTGTGCAGATAGTTTTTGATGACCTGTTCCGTCGTCGCGAGTTGGACGGCAATTTCCTTGTTTTTAGCTCCGTGAGCCACAAGCGCGAGAATCTGCACTTCTTTCGGCGTCAGCCGCTGCAACACCCGTTGGCCTACGGCGTCCGGCAAGTCGGCCTGCGCCCGCTTTCCTGGCGGCACCAATGTTTGCCCGAGCGCCGCCTGCCGCACGCCGGCGAGGAGGTCTTTGCCCTCGACGGAACGAAGCAGAACCCCCGCAACAGGCCTTTCTCGAACATTCGCCGACGTAGCACCGGCTTCGACGATCAGGATCGCCCAGCTATCTCGCTTCGCAATCCGCGCAAGAAGATGGTCAAGGTCCGTGACCATGTTTTCCGGAAAAAGCACGACCGCTCGTGGGAACGCGTCAATCGCCGCAAGCAAATGCTCCAGCGTAGCGCATTGCGCCGCCAGGGAAAGGTCGCTTTCGCCGGCGAGAACCCGTGCGGCTCCCGTGCGAAAAATCATCTGCGTGTCGGCAAGAATGACGGCCTGCGGCAAAAAGTCGTACCCTATCCGACGCTGCACGCGACACGTACGATCGCCGCCAACCTTCCGCGCCTGTTACCCGTTCGCTTATTATGCCACCGGGGGCGACCCGGTATGATCAACCCTGCCGGCTACGGCGACTTCGCCTCGAGGTTTGCTCCTTGTCCTTCCCGTCCGCGCCTTTTCGGTCTCCTCTCCGCCCCTTTCATATCGCTTTCCCGGTCGACGATCTCCCGGCCGCTCGCCACTTCTATGGAACGGTGCTCGGCTGTCGGGAGGGCCGCAGTTCCGAGCAATGGATCGACTTCGATCTGTTTGGGCACCAGATCGTCGCCCACTACAAGCCCGCGCCGGCCAGCCGGGCTGAGGCTCATGCGAACGCCGTTGACGGGCACGACGTTCCGGTGCCGCACTTCGGCGTGGTGCTCACCCAGGCGGACTGGGCCACGCTTGCGGAGCGGCTCAAGGCCGCCGGCGTACGCTTCATCATCGAGCCGTATACGCGCTTTGCCGGTCTGCCGGGGGAGCAGTCGACCATGTTCTTTCTGGACCCCGCCGGGAACGCGCTGGAATTCAAAGCCTTCGCCGACCTTGCCCAGCTCTTTGCGAAGTAAACCCGCCAGCAAAGTTCAAATGTGCGACGCGGCCTCGGTGCTTAGGGGGTCGTTGGCGTCGGTCTTCCACATGGCCAGAAACGCGCGGTAGGCGGCAGCGCTGCTGGCTGCGTCGCCGCTTGCGGCATAGGCCCGGGCCAGGCCAATCTGCGCCATGGCGTACATGGTTGGGCTGTAGAGGGTCGTTGCGCCGCGATGGTGCAGGATGAAGTTGAAGTCGTCAATGGCGGCCGGCCATTGACTGCTGGCGCTGTGCGCCCGGGCCCGCAACAGGGCTGTCGGAGAGATGAGGTCGTAAGTCTGGGCGCTTTGCAGCGTGCCCAGAGCGTGGATCGCGTCGCCAGTCTGCATCTGGCCAAGAGCGGTCAGGTCGGTAAACTCATAGTTGCGCGACGCGAACGAGTCGGAGTACCTCGACTCGAGATCGGTTAGCGACCGTTCCGCGCCTACAAGGTCGCCGCACAACCCGCGCGCCATGCCGACGGCAAATGTGGCTCGCTCCCCCATTGGCTGGGAAGAAGCCTGTTGCGCGAGCGTCGCGGCCGTCGCACAGTCCGCGGCCAGCGCGCGGTTCATCGCTGCTTCGGCCAGAGCGTACGTAGCCGCCGAAGACAGCACTGGCGTGGCGCTCGCTGCCTGGGCGAAGCTGCGCCAGCCATCCAGGCCAACCGCCATCCGCCCGGTCCCGTCAAGAATTTCCGCACGGTACAGCAATGCTCGGCCCGGCCCATCGTTGACGCCAACGAGCGAAGCCGCGTAGGGTCCGCCGGGAGCATCGTTCAGAAATGCGATCAGCATGGGGGTGCTCGCCCGCCGCGCCGCGGTGTTCTTGCCTTCCAAACGCGCCGCCACGCCGGGCCGGTCCAGCGCGAGCAGCGCCAACTCGGCTTCCCGGATTGCCAGGGTGTTCGCGGGCATATGCGCGAGTTCCGCCTGCGCGAGGTCCAGAGCTTCTTCAAAGCGGCCCAGAGCGCGCAGGGTACGCGCCCGCAGGCTGATGACCCGGTGGTCTCGCGGGTACGCCGCGGCCAGTTTTTCCAGCAGCGTAAGCGCCTGCGGCATGTTCCCCGTAACGCACACTTCATACGAGACAGCAGCCAGGGAACGTGTCCTCTCGCTGGCCAAAGCCGACCCGTTGCGCGCCTGCGTTGCCGCGTCGGCAGCGGCGAGATCGGCATGTTGCTGGCGGAAAAGCTCCGTCAACTCCAGCGACGCCTGCGTAAACTTCGGCTCCAGCGTAACGGCCCGCTCGAAGGCATTGATCGCGTCCAGCGTGCGTCCACCGGCGTCAAAGGCCTGCCCGGCCGAGTAGCTTTGCAAGGCTTCCGGGTTCGACGTCGCTTCCTGGGCCAGCGGCACGCTGCTGTTGCGCACGTCATCGCCGTTCTCCCCAAGAGCGTTGCGGATGTCAATCGCAACGAGATCGATGGCATCGGCAATATGCTCACGGCTCACCGCAGTTTCTTCCGCCTGCGCGATGCGGCTGCCGTTGCTGCTGTCGTACAGGCGCGCGCTGACGTGGTACGCGCCCTTGTCTTCGCGGATGCCGGCAAACAGGAACGTCGTGGCCCCTGCCGCGGTCGCCACCTGCTGCGCGTCCGCCGGGTTTGAGGGCTCCGCGCCGGCGATGCCCGCCGCCCGCATGGCCACCGGGAGTTCGCGCGCTTCCGGCACATCCAACCGCGCCGACTGCGCCAGGTCGAGCCGGAGGCCCTGCAGCACCACACCGTCGAGCGTGTTGTCTCCGGTGGTGTTCGTCGCTCCCGCAAGCATCAGCACGGGGGCACCGCTGCCAGGCGCGGCGGCTCGCTGCGACGTCCAATGCAGGATTGCAAACAGGATCGCCGCGACCGCGACGCCTCCGCTCGCGACAATCCAGGTGAGGGAGCGATGTTCCCCGCCTTCGCTCGGTAACCGTGCTCTTCCTGTTTCGCTGCCGCGCGCATTCGGAAAGGTCGACGCGGACGGTGGTGTCGCCGGGCTCATCGGAAGCGCGACAACCGGCCCAGCCGGTGGTCTCGAAAGCGGTTTAGCGGCTTCCAGCTCCCTGGCACGAGGACCGGAATCGCGACCTTCTTCCACCGTCGGGCGCGTCGCACTCGCAGGCGGCAAAGAAGGCGATGGCGGCGAAGGAAGCGAAGAGGGGGCGTCACGCCAGGGTGGCCGGCTGCCAGACTCGACCGCGAGCGGAAGAGGGGACGGAGGCATCGGCGGCTTGGGAAAGGGCGGCGCAAGGGGCTCGGAAACCACGCGTCGTACGGGTCGTATGACGGAGTCCTGCGGTGGCCCGCTACGCAGAACCGGCGGTGGAACGACGGGCGACGGAAGCACCGGTGACGGGGGCGTCGACGGCACCGCGTCCGGAGCTTTCGGGCGCACAGGGGTATTGCGCGGCGAAGCCGACGGGCCGGGAGCGCCGGCCTTTGCCGATGGCCCCGCCTTTGGCAGCGGACCCGACCTTCCCCAGCCCGGCAGGTTCATGAGCGAATGGCGGCCCAGCAGATTCTTCTTGAGCACCACATGATGCATCGCGTCGACGACTTCCGCGGCAGACTGAAAGCGCGCGTTGCGGTCCTTGGCGAGCAGCTTGAAGATGATGCGCTCAAGTTCTTTGGGGATCGCCGGGTTCAGTTCGCGAACCGGCTCGGGCTGCTGACTCAGCAGTTGAACGAACACCAAAGCGCTGGTGGCGCCGTGGAACGGAACCTGGCCAGTGGCCATCTCATAAAGCACGACGCCCAGCGCGAACAAGTCAGAGCGAGCGTCGAGAATCTCTCCGCGCGCCTGCTCCGGCGACATGTAGGACACCGTGCCGACCGTCGCGCCCGAGCCGGTGATGTGAAAGCGAGCATCGAGCCCGTCGCCGGAGTCGACCTTGGCCAGGCCGAAGTCGAGCACTTTGGACTGCCAGCGGTTGTTTGGCTTGGCGACGAGGAAAATGTTGGCCGGCTTCACATCGCGGTGGATCACGCCGCGCGCGTGCGCGGCAGCCAGGGCGTCCGCCATTTCCGTACCGATCTTGAGGATGTCTTCAGGCGGCATGGGGCCGGCGAAAATCCGCGAACGGAGCGTCTCACCGCGCAGCAGCTCCATCACCATGTAGGGGTCGCCGTCGTGCTCGCCGAGATCGAAGATGGTGCAGATGTTGGGGTGGTTCAGCCCGGAAGCCGCGCGCGCTTCCTGCAAAAATCGCTCCCGCATTTCGCGCGCGCTGAACTCGTCGCGCAGCAGCTTGATGGCGACGTCGCGCTGCAGGCGGCTGTCCCACGCGCTGAAAACGAGACCCATGCCGCCGCTTCCGAGGCGACCCAGGATCTCATACGGCCCGACTTTCTGACCCACCGCCGGAATCATCTATCCTCTTATACCGCGCCGCGCCGCGCCTAAGTTCGAAAATCCGCTGTGACGTGAACGCGATCATCATAAACCCCCTCAGGACGCCGGCCAAAACACAGAAGCGATGAGACACCCACGAAACTCTTATAATGGGGCTGTGCCCGCCAACGACACCCGATTCACAAACCAGACCCTGCTCTTCGACGCCGACGATACCCTGTGGGAAAACAACATCTACTTCGAGCGCGCCATCGCCGCGTTCATCTCCTACCTGGACCACCGCGTGCACACCGGTGAAGAAGTGCGCGAGCGGCTGAACCTGTGCGAGCGCGCCACGATCGCGAAGTTCGGCTACGGCCTCACCAGTTTCCGACGCTCCCTGATCGACTGCTTCGAGCAGCTTTCGGACGAACCGGTCACCCCTGATAAACACCAGCGCATCGTCGCGTTCACGGAGTCAATCGCCGCGCAAGAGATTGAGCTGCTGCCGGGCGTTGCGGAAACGCTTACAGCGCTCAAGGCGCGGCATCGGCTGATTCTGGTCACCAAAGGTAGCGACGCCGAGCAGCGTGACAAGCTGAACCGGTCGGAGCTCGCTCCGCTGTTTACAGCAGTCGAGGTGCTGGCCGAAAAGCACGAGGCCGCCTACCGCGACGTCGTGGCGCGGCATGGCTGCGAGCCCGCGAAGACCTGGATGATCGGCAACTCGCCGAAGTCGGACATCAACCCGTCACTGGCAGCAGGCCTTAACGCGGTCTTCATTCCGCATGACTTTACCTGGGTTTTGGAGCACGAGGTGATCGACCGCGCACACGCGCCGCAAACGCTGCTAGAGCTCGAGAACTTCGCCCAACTGAGCGCGCGTTTCTAAGCGCTCCGCCCCGCAGCGCACTTCGCTGCAGTAGACTCTGGTTTAAAGCCTGGAGGTGTCATGCGACGTGCGCTCATCGCCGTTTCGGTTCTTTTGTCTGCCGCGAGCCTGCGGGCTGGCGCGCAAGCTCCCGACACGGCTGCTCCGCCTGCGGCACCAGTCCTTACGCCCGCGCAAACCGAGCTGTTCAGCGCGGCCACGGCGGAATTCGGCAAGGACAACTTTACCGACTCGCTCCCCAAGTTCAAAACCCTGCACGCGGCCGTCCCGGGCAATCCCCTGTTCGCGAAATTCGGGGCTGAAGCCGCGGTGAACGTCGGCGACTATGCCACGGCGACGAGCTTCCTACAGCCGATCCTTGTCGTCGATCCCGACGACGTGCAGGCACTCGCCATCCAGGCGCACAGCTATGCGCAGCAGGGCGACTCCACCCATCGCGATGCCGTGCTGGCGCACCTGCAAACGCTGCACGACGCGGGTGCCACCAAGCTGCAGTCGATCGTAATCGAAAAAGACCCTCTTCCGAACGGCGGCAGGGCCGTGCTGTACTACTACCTGGAACCGTTCAGCCGCTTCCACATCGCCTTGATGGCTCGCCTTTACGACGCGGGTGGCAAGCAGACCAGCCGCATCGCGCTCGAAAGCGACGACATCGACCAGATCAGCTTCGCCAAGGATCACCCTACCGAAGCGGCAGCCGGCGTGCGTATCTATTCGATGGACGGCTACTCCGAGCAGCCGGGCGCGAATGGCAAGGGCGCCACGCAAACGCATTCGACTCTGTGTCCCGTGAAGGGCTGCTTCATGATGGGACGCCCGTCGTACGACCTGTTCCGTACGACGGTATTGAACGCCACCAAGAGCCAGCCGCTCAGCACCACCACCGGCATCCCCATGACCACGAAGCCCTAGCCCAGCGTTTGGCGTGACACGCTACGGCTCGTCGCGGTAGATACCGAGCTGGACCGTCCCACCTTCGACCATGCGCGCGCGAAACATGCCGGGAGTGTTGAAGCTCCAGGCAAGCTGACCGTCGGGGGTGATCGCGATCATGCCGCCGTCGCCTCCGATCGCGACGAGCTGCTTTTGAACCACCTCGTCCGCCGCGGCCTGCAGGCCCATACCGCGATACTGCACCAGCGCGCAAATCGTGCGCGCCACCGTCAGTCGGATAAAGAACTCACCCGTTCCCGTCGCCGACACAGCGCACGAGTCGTTCGAGGCGTAGGTGCCCGCACCGATGATCGGCGAATCGCCGACCCGGCCGAAGCGCTTGGCCTGCACGCCGCCGGTGGTGGTACCCGCGGCAATGTTGCCGTCGCGGTCGCGAACGACAATGCCGGTCGTTCCCCACTTGTGGGCGTCTGGCGTTTCAAGCTCCGCGACCGGCACAGCGGGCTCGGGAGGCGCGCCTACCGGACGCTGTGGAATAGGCCGGCCTTCCTTCTTTAACTGGCGAACCAGCCCCTGCCAGCGCGGTTCGGTAAAAAAGTAGGAGGGGTCCACCTGGACGATACCGACCGAAGCCGCAAACTGCTCCGCCCCGGCACCCACGAGCATGACGTTCTGCGACTTGTCCATCACGGCGCGTGCCGCCGAGATCGGATTACGGGTGTGCGTGAGACCGGCCACCGCGCCCGCCTTGCCGGTCTTGCCGTCCATGATCGCGGCGTCGAGCTCGTTGCGCCCTTCCGCGGTAAACACGGCACCTTTGCCTGCGTTGAACAGCGGGTTGTCCTCAAACAGCCGCAGCGCGGCTTCAACGGCGTCGTCTGCGCTGCCGTTGCGGTCGAGCACGGCGGCCGCCGCCCGCACCGAGGCTGCCAAGCCCTCGCGATAGGCGCGATCCCGTTCCGGCGTCATCGAGGAGCGCTCGATCACCCCTGCGCCTCCATGCAGGACGATCGCCCATTTACCGGCCGCAGCCTTTGTGACCAGCGGCGTGGCGGGAGCTTGGGCAACGGCCGCCGAAAACGGCAGGGCCGCGGACAGAGTCAAGCAAGCAGACCATACCAGGCGTTGGCAAACGAACGGCTTCATCAAGCAATCACCTCAGAAAAGGGTACTGTTCGAGCAGTGTACGCCGTCGTCGCAACGGGCGCGCTCGCGGCCCAAACGATGCTATAGTAAGGAACGGATTGCACGTCACTCCTGCAGCGCCAAGCGCGGCAGGCCTCACAATGCGGAGGTGGCGAAATTGGCAGACGCACTAGCTTGAGGTGCTAGCGCCGCAAGGCATAGGGGTTCAAGTCCCCTCCTCCGCACCAATCCACAGATTGCCCCTCGACCCATGCCAGCCCTCTGCGGCTGGCATTTTGTTTGCGGAGCGCTGGGAGATTCGCGCGCGCCATGCCAAGATGGGCGAGTCGCGGATAATAAGCAAGACTCTCCACGCCGGGACAATCCCGGACAGGAGCAAGGAGCCGCCCCCGCGATGCCCGATCTTCCGCCTGACGCCTCGCCTGATGCCGAGCCCGACGCTATGCCGCACAAACAACCCCGCTGGCCCGCCACCCTGGCCCTGATGGCCGTCGGTGGTTTGCGTCTGGCGCTGCCGTCGAACCTTTCGGTCGGGCCGGACTGGCTGCTTCTGGTGGTTGTCGCAGGCCTGCTGATCCCGACCGTGTTTGCTCGCCGCAGAAAACACGACAAGCTGAACCAGGTTCTCGGCTTCGTGCTGAACTCCGTCGTCACCGCGGACATGATCTGGTCCTTGTTTCTGCTGGTGCGCGCGCTGCCCACGCACCGTCAGTCTCCGGGGGAGTTGCTGCGCTCGGCGGCCGCGCTCTGGTTTACCAACATCTTGGTGTTCGCTTCCTGGTATTGGCGGCTCGATGCCGGCGGCCCGCGCGCGCGCGAGTTGCAGGGCGTCCACACGGACGGCGCGTTCCTGTTTCCGCAGATGACGCTGACCGAAGACATGCGCAAGCAGATGGGCGAAGACCAGTGGAGCCCGGGCTTCATCGACTACCTGTTTCTGGCCGTCAACACCAGCACGGCGTTCTCGCCCACCGACGCGCCTGTGCTTTCACGATGGGCCAAGGCGCTGATGATCCTGCAATCGCTCATTTCCCTCGCAACCCTGGCGCTTTTGGCGGCACGCGCGGTCAACATCCTGTAGGTACCCCGCCGTGTTCAGGGGTGTGGCGTAAACCGCCGCTGCCAGGGGAATGGTAGACTCTTGGTGACGCGAGAGAACGGCTGCCCTGCCGTCGCTCGCCCCTATTTACCCTGTTGCGATACGTCGCTGCTCCGGAAGGTCCTTTCGTTCGATGGTTACTTTGCTCGTCATCCTCCATGTTCTTGTGTGCCTTTTCCTGATCGGCGTCGTTCTTCTGCAACAAGGCAAGTCGGCCGACCTGGCGGGAGCCTTTGGCGGTCAGGGTTCGCAGACGGCCTTTGGTCCACGCGGGGCCGCCAACGCGCTTACGCGCATGACCACCTGGGCAGCCATCGTTTTTATGCTCACGTCGATCAGCCTGACGATCATGATG
Source organism: uncultured Granulicella sp. (assembly GCA_937871785.1). GTDB lineage: Bacteria > Acidobacteriota > Terriglobia > Terriglobales > Acidobacteriaceae > Granulicella. The sequence continues at coordinate 9,282 of CALMON010000198.1, read as the reverse complement.
TCGCGCGCCGGAAACAACCGCTCCGTGCTGGCCGGTACGCCGAGTTCGCAGTCAACACCGGCGAAGAAGTAAACCGCCTTATTTCCGAAACGGCGCGGGCTACGGCTCGCGCCGTTGTGTTGTCTTCTCTGACTTTGCCCTGCTTTGGAGGGACTGCATGATTCGAGAAACCTTTCCGGTCGGCCTCCTGCAATGCAACTGCACGATTCTGGGCGATGAAACCTCGCGCGAAGCCCTGGTCATCGACCCCGGCTACGACATTCCGCGCATCCTTGCAACGCTCGCGCAGCACCAGTTGACTGTCCGGCAAATTGCCGTGACGCACGCGCACATCGACCATATCGCAAGCGCCCTTCTGCTCAAGCAGATCACCGGCGCGCCCATCCTGTACAACCAGGCCGACCTTCCCCTGGTGGCGATGATCGCGACACAGGCCGGGTGGTTCGATCTCCCCGTCCCGGAGGTAGCGCCGCCCGACCACTCGCCCGCGGACGGTGAGCAGATCGGCGTCACCGGCCTCGACGCCACGGTGCTGCACACACCCGGCCACACGCAGGGCAGCCTGTGCCTGCATCTGCCCGCGGAACGTCTGCTCCTGGCTGGAGACACCTTGTTTGCCGGCAGTGTTGGCCGCACCGACCTGCCCGGCGGCAACCACCGGCAGCTCCTCACCAGCATCGCGGACCGGCTGCTTCCCTTGCCTGCGGACACCGTGGTCGTGCCCGGCCACGGCCCGGATACAAGTATCGGCCGCGAAGGGGCGACGAACCCCTTCCTGCGCTGATTTCAGCCGTTCGCGATCTTCAAGAGCCTTTGGAGCCCCGCGCTCCACACCTCCGACGGTGTCAGCAGACTCAGCACGACGCGCCCTTCGGGCAAACCGTAAAAGTTCCCCGGCTGCACCAGAACTCCGGCTTCAAGCGCGGCCTCGGCAAACGGCATCCCATGCACGTTGCGAGGCACGCGCAGCACGCACGTCCAGCCGGCTTCGGCCACCAGCCGCGTGCAGGCCGTGCCTGCCAGAGCCTGATCGATGTGCACGAGATTGCTGCGCATACGCGCCGTGATCTGCTGTTGCAGGTCCTTCCGGTCGCGCAGCCATCGCGGCAGGGCGTGCTGTACGGGGGCGTTCATCGAGAGAAACGTGTCCGCCACGATTTCCAACCGAGCGAGTGCCGCGTCCACATCGGCGGCCGGACCGCGCGCGGCGATCCACGAGCATTTCATTTGCGGCAAACCGCATACCTTGCTGACCCCGCTCAGAACAAACGTGAGCGCAGATCCCTTATTCGCCAGAAAGCTGGGGCCCGCTTCATCGTTGAAGCCATAATCCAGAAACACCTCGTCCACGATCAGGGCAAGCCCACGCTCCACGCACAGCGCTTCCAGCATGGTCCGCTCGGCCGAGCGGCAAAAGTGCCCAGTCGGATTGTTGGGATGCACTACGATCACCGCGCGCGTGCGTTCAGTCATCGCCAGCCGCATCGCGTGAGAGTCGATCAGCCAGCCGTCGTGATACAGCAGCGGATATTCGACCAGCCGCACCCCGTCGAGCCCCGCGATGAAGTCGAACAGCGGATAGCTTGGGGTCGCCACCAGCACTTCGTCGCCCGGATCGCAGAGCAGCCGAAACAGGTAGCTGTAGGCTTCGCTGGTGCTGGTCGTCAGGCAGATGTTGGCTGTGGAAATGCTTGCCCCCGCGTCTGCATAGTAGCGCGCGACGGCTTCGCGAGCAGCCCTCATACCGAACGGCTCCGGCTGGTAGAGCGCGGCTGCCGGCTCGCTCAGGGGTTGCAGTAGCGCGGGTCCGTCATAGGTGAAGCCGCAGGCCGTCGGGTTCGCCGCGGTCAGATCCAGCAGGCCGGCGTTCGCACGCGCCTCGCGCACCCGGGCCGCGAACACGTTTTCCCCTGTATCCCACGCTGTGCGCTGTGAAAACTTCATCGAGCCCCAGCATATCGCGGCACCAACCTCCTCTCGGGAGCCCGATACAATAACGGCAATGCCCGACGTTCATGCAGTTCTCTTCGACTACGGCCTGGTGCTCACCGGGCTGCCGGACCCGGGTGCCTGGGCTTCCATGAAGCAGACCCTCGGCATGGACGAAGCCAGCTTCTACCCTGCGTATTGGCGGCCCCGTCTCGACTACGACCGGGGCGCGCTGACCGGAGCGGCCTACTGGACCGCCGTCGCTGGGCGCGCGCTAGCACCGCGGGAAAGCGAAAGCCTGCTGCGCGACGATACGCTGCTGTGGACCCAACCCAACCAGCCGATGATCGACTGGGCGGCCCGCCTGCAGAGCGCGGGCGTCAAGACCGGCATTCTTTCAAATCTAGGCGATGCGCTCGAAGCCGGCGTGCGCGAGCAGTGCCGCTGGCTCGGCGACTTTACGCACCACACCTTTTCGCATCGCCTCCGCACCGCCAAGCCCGACCCGGCGATCTATCGCCATGCGGCAGAGGGGCTCGCGGAAAGGCCCGAGAACATCCTCTTTATCGACGACCGCGAAGACAACATTGCCGGGGCTATAGCCGCCGATATGCAGGCGATTCGCTATACCGAACACCATGAGTTCCTCCAGACTCTGCGCGAGCGCGGGCTTGCCGGCCTCTTGTTCCTTGCCGCGCCTGCCGATGAGGCCTGTGGGTAAACGCCTGCGCCCTTTCGCCCAAAGCGTGTAAGCTTTGGAAAATCGTTTCACTCCAGACACACCGCACGACACTCGCGTTACCGCTCCAAACTGGTATTGAGGACAGGCTGCAATCAGGCACCGCCGCAGCTATCAGCCATGATGAAAACACTTCGCGCCCCCGCTCCCGTTGCCCTTGCCGTATCGTTGGTCGTTTGCTTTCTTGCCGCGTTCACAGCACGGGCTCAGGCAGTGAATGCAACGCAAACCGTTACTTTCGCCGGCCTGCGCGCCGCGGGCGGGCACGGGGGCTTCCCCGCCGCTGCCTTTGGGTCTGACGGCAGCTTGTTCGTGCTGTACAACGCGGGCGACGGCGTCCGCGTGTTGAAGCTCAACGCGGCCGCGACGACCGTGCTCGCCCAGGCGCAAATCGGCGCTGCGGGCGACGTACCCATCGCCATGGCGCTCGACCCAACTGGCTCCGTGTACGTCACCGGCACCTCGACCAGCGGACAGCTCAGCGGCACCAGCGGAGCGGCGTTTCGCACGCCGGCAGATACGTCGACCAACTCCTTTGTCGCCAAATTCGACAGCTCCCTCAACACCAGGTTCATCACCTTTCTGGGCAGCGGAAGAACCGCCGCCGCCGCCGTCAGCGCGACGGCCGATGCCGTTTTCGTCACTGGAATCACCTTCAACAGCGCCTTTCCGGTGACGTCCGCGGGCATCCAGCAGGCACCCTCCACCGGATCGAGCGAGAACGGCTTCGTTGAGCGCTTCTCGGCGGACGGTGCCAGACTCGTCTACGCCACCTATCTGACTGGCGCGAACGGTTCCACCATCCCGGCCGGCATCGTCGCGGACAGCAGCGACAACGCCACGATTGCCGGCAGCACGACTTCGACCGGCTACCCCACCACGGCCGCCCTCGTCCCGCGCTCGGCGGATGCCACGTCCGGCTTTCTCACCCGGCTTACGCCGGCCGGCGACGGCTTCCTGTTTTCGACCTTTATCCCGGGCAGCGGCATCACCGGTCTCGCCCTCGACAGCAGCACCCCTACCCTCATGCTTGTCGGCAATGTGGCGGCCGGAGAGTTCCCGCTCACGAGCACCCTCGTCCCCCTCGGCCCGGTGCCCTACCTGAGCCTGCTGCGTTTGCCGCTCGACGGGCAGTCGGTCACGTCCGCCACTGTTCTTGTACCCGGAACGCAGGGCTCGGTGGCCAGCGGGCCCGGCGGAACGGCCTGGGTTACCGGTAGCGGCGGACCGGCTGAATTTCCTGGAACCAGCCAGCCGCTTGCGCTGTTTGGCGACAGCTTCGCCCTGCACCTCACCGCGGCAAACGCCGTAGACCAGACCCTGCGGTTCGGGGGCCAGCCGACCGGCACGTTCGGCAACAACTCGCTCGCGAGCAGCCTCGGTGCCGCGGCGGTTTCAGGCACATCGGCCGTGTTTCCCGGCACGCTCGCGGCGACCATCGGCTCCGGCCTGGCAGCGACGACCCATTTCGACCTTCCGCTTGTAGGCGCACCGACGGCGGCGCTCCCGTCCACCCTGCGCGACGTCGCCGCCGCCTGCCCGGCGACGGGGCAATGCACGGTCTCGACCGCTTACCTGACCGGCGTTTCGCTCGCCTCGGCAGCCGCGGTACCTGCGCTGGCGCTTTCCACGGACAGCTCTCCCAGCCTCGTCCTCCGCAATCTTGGTTCCGCCATCGCCACTGGCCTGGCGTTCAGCGCCAGCGGTTTCACGCTGCAAACCGACTGCGGCGCATCGCTTGCGCCCTCCGGCGTTTGCGCCATCGCTCTCAGCGGCACCGGACCAGGCACCTTTACCGCCTCCGCCGCCAACAGCCCGAGCACCACGGTCACTTTGCCCGCAGCGGCAGCGGTCGCAGATCCCCTCGCGGTCTTTCCGGCGGAGCTCGATTTCGGCGTTCAAACGGCCGCTAGCCCCCTTGCGCAGCAAACGCTGCGCATAACGAACCTTTCCGCCAGTTCGCAGAGTTTTCCATCCCAAACTGACGGCCCTACCAACGTCAACGGCTACACGGTAACCGAAGCCGCAAGCACCTGCGCCGCGGCCAGCGGCGGCAAAACCCTGGCTGCGGGCGCCTCGTGCACCATCACACTCGGCCTTGCCGTATCCGCTTCCAGCAGCAACGACGGTGCCGTGCGCGCGACCTGGAAAGTCGGCACGCATGACGTCGCGCTCACCGGTATCGCCGAGGCCGCCGCGCTCAACCTGTCGTCCACAACGATCGATTTCGGCACGCTCATCGCCGGAGGTCTGCGCACCTCGCGCTCCTTGTTCCTGTCGAACAATGCCACCGTCCCCACAGCGCACAACGCCGTCGCACTGCCTGCGTCCTCGCCGTTCAGCCTTGCGGACAATTGTCCCGAGACTCTTCAACCGCAAAGCGTTTGTCAGCTCGCACTCGCCTATCAGGCTACTGGCGCGCCCTCAACCGACGCCGTTACCCTCGCGCTCGACAGCGGCGCGACCGTGCTTGTCACGGGCCGCGTCCTTCCGCAACAAACGACCTCGTCGAGCACGCCCAACCCCAGCATCACCGTCACTCCGTCCACCGTCATCTTTAGCTCGCCGATCCTGGTCACGGAGGTTTCAACCGAAACCCATACTGTCGTCCTGAAAAATACGGGTACCTCCCCGCAGCCGATCACGCTTGCCTTTGCGGGCGACTTCCTGACGCAAAACGGATGCCCGTCGAGCCTGCTTCCCGGATCGTCCTGCCAGCTCATCATCTCGTTCGCGCCTTCCGCTCCCGGCACCCGGCAAGGGCTGCTAGCCATCACCGCCGGTAGCGGCTTTTCACCTGCCTACGTGTCGCTCACCGGCACCGCGACGGCGCTGCTCCCCGCGAACAACGGCACATTCGATCTCGGCCAGACACTCGTGGGCGAGCCAGCCGTCATGTATCTGAAGCTGGCGCAGGCTGTCGCGCCACTGACGATCTCGACAAACAACGCCGCGTTTGGGGTTGCGCTTGTAGAAGAACTCGGCTACGGCCATGGTT
>CALMON010000198.1:364-3606 GCA_937871785.1 uncultured Granulicella sp. | reverse complement strand
CTTCAGTTCCTGTCGCAAACCACCGGTACGCAGGCGGCGACGCTCACCCTCAGCACCGCCATCGCAGGTAATCCCGAGCTCCTTACGCTGACGGCCACGGCGGAGCCCGTCAGCGGGCTTTTGCTCACGCCCGTCACCTCCGACTTCGGCGCGGTCAGCATCAATAGCTCTTCCGCGCCGCATACGTTTACGCTCACCAACCTGCTCGCCTCCGGCGCCGCGGCGACAATCACGTCTGTAGCCACCACTGGAGACTTCACCGCTACTGCTACCGGCGCTCAGCCCTGTTCCGGCACGCTCGCCTACACCGCCTCCTGTTTCCTGCAGGTTACCTTCGCGCCCACGGTGGTGGAGCAGCGCGGCGGCACCGTTTCGGCCACCACCAACGCCGGCACGGCTACAGCTTCGCTGAGCGGGTACGGCCTGGGCGACCCTGGCGTCGCGCTGAACCCGACGGAGCTCGACTTTACCCCCGGCAACGGCACAAGCTCCGCCCAGCAGACAGTTCTCGTGTCGAACACAGGAGCCGCGTCGATACAGATCGGCAACATTACCCTGTCGTCGGCCAGCTTCGTCGCGGTGAGCCGTTGCAGCACGCTTGCCCCCGGCGCGGTCTGCGCGATCACCGTCACCTATCTGCCCGGATCAGCGGACACCAGCGGCACCCTGTCCATTCCGGTTACGTCCATGCTCAACGGCCAGACTTCCACCCAGACCTACGCGGTCGCGCTGAATGGGCTGTATACCTCTGAAGATGCCGGTCTGCAGATCCTGCCCGCGCAGGTGAACTTCGGCACGCAGGCGGTGGGGTCTTCCGGTACAGCCAGGCAGTTCACGCTTACCAACCTGACCGGCAAAACCGTCGCCGTGCAGCTTTCCCTGCCGCGGCAGTTTCCGTTAGCTGCCACCTCTTCGTGCGCCAGCCTCGGTCCTCAAGCGTCCTGCGTGTTTTCGACCGTGTACCTGCCTGCAACCTCGGCCGAAGCCACCGGAACCGTGCTGGCTACAGCGACCCCGAGCGACGGTTCCGCACCGCTGCAGGCGATCGCCTACATGCAGGGCTATGGCAGTGGTTCCGCGGCGCTCACGGTCACGGGCAATCCGATCCCCAACGCACCGCTCCGTTTCGGGCAGGTGACCTCCGGCCAGACCGCGATTCAAACCCTGACACTCACCAACTCCGGCACAACTGCGGTTACGGTCCATCGCATCACGACCGAGCCTCCCTTCTATGTCGCGAGCACCTGCGGCACCGCGCTCGCCGCCGCGCAAAGCTGCGGCGTCACGGTTACCTATGCCCCCGTGAACCAGGTCGCTGCCGGCGCCCCGCCTACGACGGCGCGCGCCGACACCGGCACGCTGCTGCTCGAAAGCGACGCCGCTTCCAGTCCGCAGGTTGTCGACCTTGCCGGTTCCGCAGCCGCCGTGTCGGTCGCTTCCCCGGCGAACCTGTCCGTGATCAGCAGCTTTCTACTTTCGAACGCCGCACTTACGTTCGGGCATGTCACCGTCGGCAACGCGTCCGCAGCGCAGACCGTCACGCTTACCAACGTCGGCACGACCACGCTGCATGTGCTCGGCCTCGGCACCTCAGCAGACTTCACGGCGACGAGCGCTGCCTGTGACGCCGTACTCCCGGCGGCTGCCTGCACCCTGACCGTCCGCTTTACACCGTCGAACACACTTTTCGGAACGACGCGGTCAAGCACGCTGGAGATCAGCTCGGACGCTGCCGTAGCGCTCGACTTTCTAACCCTGGTCGGGGTCGCCGATCCCCCGTCGCTCACGCTTGCCCCGGCCACGCTGGATTTCGGTACCGTGAACGTCGGCAGCAGCGACCTACTTCTTGCTACCCTTGCCAACGGCACAGCGCAGCCGGTGACGCTTCTCGCGATTGGAGCCACAGGCGACTTTTCCGCTGCGAGCGGCACCTGTCCATCGGCGGGAGGCGTGCTCGCCAGTGGCACGTCGTGCACGCTTTCTGTGCTGTTTGCGCCGTCTGCGGCCGGAGCCAGAACCGGAACGCTTTCCGTGACGACCAGCGCGACGACCTTGCCGCTCTCAGCCGCACTAACCGGAACAGCTACACTGGCCCGCCTGCAGGTTACGCCCGGAGCGCTCGCCTTTGGCAGCGTTGCCGTGGGTGCCACGGCAAATCTTACGCTTACACTGCTGAACACTGGGTCAGCCACCGTCACAAACATTGCTACCGCGATCACGGGCGCCGCCGCCGCAGCCGACTTCATCATCACCGTGCCCTGCTCTGTCGCCGCCCTGGCACCTAATCAGGGGTGCACGGCAGTTGTGAGCTTTTCGCCGTCGGCGGCTTCCAGCCGCACGGCGACGCTCACCATCGCGAGTTCCGATCCATTTTCACCCGCCGTCATCCCGCTTACCGGTATCGGCCTGCCCGCGACCATCGCGGGGAGCTTTACCCTGACCGCGAACGGCGGTACGTCCGCCTCGGCCTCCGTGAAGAGTGGATCGCCTGCAACTTATGCCCTGCTTGTGACACCCGTCGCCGGCTACACCGGAACCGTCGCGCTTACCTGCGCTCCGGTCGTCGCCGCCACGTATGCGACGTGCTCGATCAGCCCTTCGACAGTGGCGCTGCTTGGAGCGGCGCAGGCGTCCACCGTCACGATCAATACGATCACGCAGGCAAGCAACGACGTTCGTGGCCCCGTAACCTCCGTGCTGGCCTGGCTGTGGTTACCCATCCTGCTGTTTCAGCGTGGATATCGGAAGCGCTCGGCTTCGCTGAACCGCCTGTGGTTGGCGCCGCTCATCGGTTTCCTCGCCGCCGCCGCACTTACCGGCTGCGGCAGCGGCAAAGCGCCCGGCAACAGCGCCCTGTATACCCCGGCGGGAACCTACCAGTACAAAGTCACAGCCTCTTCCACCACCGGAACGGTTGTGCAACAATCCGTGACGCTGAATGTAACAGTGCAATAGCAATCTGCCAGCACGTTTCGATTGATCCACGTGAGGTGTGGCTTCATGAACTCAGATGTCCTCCTCCTTTGCAAAGAGAGACATACGTGTTCGTGACCACACCTCTGTGCAACGACTCTACACCGTAACGTGCCCTGCTTCGCCAACGGTCGTTTTTCCGCCAGTCACAGCCGCCGCCAGGTACTTCATCCCAAACACCAGCTTGCCGCCGGCCGACTCCCAGTAGTCCCCTTCGGGGACGTCAACCTTCATCACCGCGATCTGCGGATCGTCCTGCCCGCCCGGGC
>CALMON010000198.1:0-354 GCA_937871785.1 uncultured Granulicella sp. | reverse complement strand
ACGCCTTGTACATAGGGCTCCAAAGCTCCTTGATCTTACTTTTGTCCTGGTTGATACTCGCCTTGCCTTTGAGCGCAATAAACTTGTGCTCGGCAGGAGAAGCAAACGCCAGGGTCACGTGCGCATCCTGCTGAATGTCGTCCACCTTGCCTGAATGCTCGCGCGTCAGAAACCAGACCGTGCCGTCAAACGGCGCGTCCGAAACGCCCATCGGCCGCGAGTGGATCGAACCGTCCGACCCGAGCGTGCTCATCATGCAAATGTGAATGCCTTTGGCCAGCTCGGCAATCTTCTTGCGGCCTTCTTCGCCGCTCAGCTCGTGGTATTCGTTATCGCCGTCGTTCTTTTCAGTAG
>CALMON010000197.1 GCA_937871785.1 uncultured Granulicella sp. | reverse complement strand
TGGCTGGGGAACAGAACAGCCCTTCAACGAAAGCACCCTTTACGTGTTCATTCGCTCGCTGCGCAACAAGTTACATTCCGAGCACAGGCCGGACCTGCTGCACACCGTGCGCGGTGTGGGTTATGTGCTGAAAGCAGTGGGCTCTCCATGAAGCGACTGTCCATCAGCCTGCGGCTCACCATCTGGTATGCGTCGATTTCGGCTTTAGGTCTGGCTGTCTTCGGCGTGGTGATGTGGTTTGTGCTTGCAAGCTCCATGCTTTCGTGGAAGGATCGTACGCTGCAGATGCGCGCTGCCCGCACCGAAGCCGTTTTGAAGTCAGCTCCGCTTGAGACGCAGGAAGTCGTTAACCAGAAGCTCGAGAATGTGATCGGCAGGCTTCCCGAAGGAGAATGGATCACTGTCGTCAGCCCAGACGGGCAGCTATTGTTTCCTCTTGACCGCGTCAACGGTATTCGATCGGCTGCCGCGTGCACCACCGCTTCATATCGCGATCAAATGGTCAATAAGGAGCGCTTCCGCGAGCTTTGCCGTCCGGTACTGTACCAAGGCCGGCCGGCCTTTCTGCTGGTGCCGAGCCCGCTTACCGAAGACCGCATTCTGCTGCGCAACTTTACCTCCGGCTTGTACCGGATGATTCCGGTTCTCCTCCTCGTCTCCGGTCTGGGCGGCTACATGCTCAGCCGCCGTGCGCTCGCGCCAGTCGACGTCGTGATTGCCGAAGCGAGCACCATTACGGCTCAGGATTTGAGCCGCAGGCTGAGTCTTTCGACCGCCGATGATCAGTTGCGCCGTCTGGCAGTCGAGTGGAACAGTCTTCTTGCGCGGATCGAAAAGGCAATGATCCGCGTAACGCAATTTACCGCGGACGCCTCGCACGAATTGCGCAGCCCGATCGCCTTTATTCGAACGGCTGCTGAGTACCACCTCGGCAATCCCGCTCTTGACGCCGCACAGCGCGAAAGTTTTCGCGCCATTTTGCATGAAGCGATCATGACTACGGAGTTGCTGGACGGCCTGCTTCTTCTCGCTCGCCTTGATGCCGAGGCCGTGCCCCAAACCTCGCAAACGGTAGATGTTTACGCGCTGACGACGGACCTCGCGCTCTATTTTGAGCCTGTTTTGCACAAGCTTCACCAGCAACTTAAGCTGGCTCATCCGCCCGCGGCTCCTCTAAGGTTGCATATGGCCGGCGATCATCTTCGCCGTGTGCTGGTTGCTATTCTGGATAATGCAATCAAATACACTCCCGAGGGCGGAAACATCAACATCGAGTGGACAAGCGAAAACGGATTTGGCCTGCGTATCACGGATACCGGACAGGGCATCGCGACCGAGCATCTTGACCGCATCTTCGATCGCTTCTTTCGCGTTGACCAAGCCCGGACAACAATGAAAGAAGGCGTTGGGCTTGGAC
>CALMON010000196.1 GCA_937871785.1 uncultured Granulicella sp. | reverse complement strand
GAGCCCGCCGCCGCGGCCAAAGGAGGAGGCCTGCGCCGCTGGCTGCTTCTGCTGGTTTTGCTGGCTGTTATCGGCTTTGTCGTCTGGCGTATCCATTCCAACAACGCGGAAACCGCGGCCACCAACAACAAGGCGGCGGCGACCGAGAGTCGGCCGACACCGGTGCTTACCTCAGCCGTGCAGCAGAAAACCGTGCCCGTGTACCTGACCGCGCTGGGAACGGTGACGGCCTACAACACGGTGACGCTGCATAGCCGGGTCGATGGGCAGTTGATGCGCGTGAACTTCCACGAAGGCGAGGCCGTTCGGCAGGGGCAGCTTCTGCTGCAAATCGATCCGCGGCCCTACCAGGCTGTGGTCGACCAGGCGCAGGGCGCGCTCGTCAAAGACCAGGCCAACCTGAGAAATGTGGAAGCCGAAGCGGAGCGCTACACGCAGCTTTACCAGGCCGGCGTCGTCAGTAAGGAGCAGCAGCAGGCGCAGGTATCGAATGCCGGGCAGGCTGCCGGCAGCATCAAGTCCGACCAGGCTTCGATCGAGGCGGCCAAGGTCAACCTCGGCTACACCAATATTTATTCACCGATCAACGGCGTCGTCGGCCTACGGCAGGTCGATCCCGGCAACATCGTCCATGCATCCGACAGCACCGGTCTGGTGGTCATCAACCAGATTCACCCCATTGCGATTGTGTTCACGCTGCCCGAAGACCAGCTGCCTGAAGTGCAAAAAGCGATGCACGGTGGAGCGAAGCTGACGGTTGAAGCCTATGGCCGCAGCGACCAGCACAAGATCGCCTCCGGAACCCTGCTCACCATCGACAACCAGATCGATACAACCACGGGAACAGCGAAGCTGAAGGCGGTTTTTGACAATCCTGACGGTGCCCTGTTCCCCAATCAGTTCGTCAACGTGCGGTTGATCGTCGAGCAGCGCCAGAATTCCATCGTGGTGCCCACGGCGGCGATCCAAACGGGAACCAACGGCAACTTCGTATACATCGTGCATCCCGGCCCCACCCCCGCGAACAAGCGGCCCTCAAACGCGACCGCTTCCGGAGGAGCGGGAGGTTCCGCTGACGGCGGCGGCAAGAAGCGGGGCAGCTCGAACGTGAGCGCCGAAGGTGCGCCCGCGCCTGACGCCGCAGCGGCGACCGGCGACGCTGGCGGTAAAGGCGGCGGCGGCGGACGGAACAACGGGCCGGCCTACCACGTCGACGTCGTTCCGGTGTCGATCGCCTTTGCGCAGGGCTCAAGCACGATCGTAAACGCCGGCGGCTTGAAGGCCAACGATCAGGTCGTCATCGACGGGCAGGAAAAGCTTACGGACGGCTCGAATGTGCAGCCGCAGCAGGGTAACGCGGCCAACGCTCCGGTAAACAATGCCATTGGCGGCGGGTCGGCGGATCCGTCCGCGGCTCCAACTCCGGACACCTCGACGACACGCTCGAACGGCCAGTCCGACTCGTCGCAACCGGCGCCCGCAGGGCAGTCACACGGCGGTGGCGGTTCTGGCGGCAGTGGTTCCGGTGGAGGATCGCAGCGATGAGCCCTTCGCGGCCATTTATTCTGCGGCCGGTCGCCACCTCGCTGCTGATGGTGGCCATCCTGCTTGCCGGCTTCGTTGGGTACCTGCAGCTTCCGGTCTCCGCGCTGCCACAGGTCGATTACCCCATTATCCAGGTGCAAACCTTCTACCCTGGTGCGAGCCCGGATGTCATGGCGAGCTCCGTGACGGGGCCGCTCGAGCGCCAGTTCGGGCAGATCCCCGGCCTGACGCAGATGACCTCGACCTCGTCCGGCGGTGGGTCGATCATTACGCTCGAATTCAACCTCAACGAGTCGATCGACATCGCCCAGCAGGACGTACAGGCCGCTATCAACGCCGGCTACTCGTACCTACCCAAGGACCTGCCGAACCCGCCGATCTATTCCAAGGTAAACCCCGCCGATGCGCCGATTCTGACGCTCGCGCTCACGTCGAACACCATGGAGTTGAGCAAGGTCGAAGACCTCGCCGACACGATCCTTGCGCAGAAGATCTCGCAGCTCTCGGGCGTCGGTCTCGTCTCGATCGCCGGCGGCCAAAAGCCGGCGGTGCGCATCCAGGCCAATCCCACCGCGCTGGCCGGCTACGGGCTTTCGCTCGAAGACATTCGCACGGCGCTGGGCACCGCCAACGTCGATCAGGCCAAAGGGAACCTGAACGGGTCGCGGCAATCGTTCACCATTGGCGCCAACGACCAGTTGCTTTCAAGCGCGGACTACGCCAAGGTCATCATCGCGTATCGCAACGGCTCGCCGGTGCGCTTGTCGGACGTGGCGAACTCGGTCGATTCCGCCGAAAACCTTTATCAGGCCGCCTGGATGGGCACCGCGGCCCACCCCGCCGTCACGACCAGGGGCAAGCAGCAGCCGGCGCAGGATGTCGTCTTCAAGCCGGCGGTGATCGTCAACATTCAGCGCCAGCCGGGCGCGAACATCATCGGTGTCGTCAACGAAGTGCAGGCGCTCCTGCCCAAGCTGCACGACTCACTGCCCGCCGCCGTCGAGCTTTCCGTTCTCACCGATCGCACCAACACCATCCGTGCTTCGGTTTCCGACGTCAAGTTCGAACTCGTCCTCACCATCGCGCTTGTCGTCATGGTGATCTTTCTCTTTCTTCGCTCGGTTGCCGCTACGGTCATCCCTGCCGTGGCTGTCCCGTTGTCGATTGTGGGCACCTTCGGCGTCATGTACCTGCTCGGCTACTCGCTCAATAACCTGAGCCTGATGGCGCTGACCATCTCCACCGGCTTCGTCGTCGACGACGCCATCGTGATGATCGAGAACATCGACCGCTATTTGGAAATGGGCGATTCGCCACTCGACGCCGCGCTCAAAGGCTCCGAGCAGATCGGCTTTACGATTCTTTCGCTGACCGTGTCGTTGATAGCCGTGTTGATCCCGCTGCTGTTCATGGGGGACATTGTCGGCCGCCTGTTCCGCGAGTTCGCGGTCACCCTCGCGATCACGATTCTGGTGTCCGCCGTGGTGTCCCTGACCCTGACGCCGATGATGGCGGCCAAGCTGCTGAAGCACAAGCCGAAGTCGGCGCAGAACGCGTTTTACAAAAAGTCGGAAGAATGGTTCGAGTACGTCATCGCCAAGTACGGCGTGGGCGTCAAGTGGGTTCTGGCGCACCAGACCTTTACGCTGCTGGTTACGCTCGCCACGTTCATCCTCACCCTTGTTCTGTATGTCGTTGTGCCCAAGGGGTTCTTCCCGGTGCAGGACACAGGTGTTCTTTTGGCCATCACGGAGGCCGACCAGTCCGTCTCGTTCGACGCGATGAGCAAGCGGCAGCAGGCGTTGGCGAGGGTCATTCTCGACGACCCCGATGTTGATTCGATCAGCAGCTTCATCGGCATCGACGCGCAGAATTCGACGCTTAATTCCGGACGCATCCAGATCAACCTCAAAGATAAGGAAAGCCGTTCCACCACGGCCGACCAGGTGATCCAACGGCTGCAGCCGAACGTCAACAAGATCGACGGCATTCAGACCTTTATGCAGCCGCTGCAGGACCTTACGGTGGAAGACCGCGTGTCGCGCACGCAGTATCAATTTTCGGTAGAGGACGCGAACGCAACAGAGCTTGCGACCTCCACCAACGCTCTGGTGCAAAAATTCAAGACGCTGCCGGCTATTACGGATGTTGCCAGCGACCAGCAACTGGACGGCCTGCAAGCGGAACTGGTGATCGACCGCGACACGGCGTCGCGACTCGGCATCACGCCGCAAAACATCGACGACACGCTGGACGACGCGTTCGGCCAGCGCCAGGTGTCGACCATCTTCACGCAGTTGAACCAGTACCACGTCGTCATGGAAGTCGCGCCGAACTTCCAGCGCAACGTCACGCAGCTCGACAACATTTACGTCAAGAGCTCGAACGGCGTGCAGGTCCCCCTAAGCACGTTCACGCATTTTGAGCCGCAGCTTACCTCGCTCGCGATCAACCATCAGGGCCAGTTTCCATCGACCATCATCAGCTTCAACCTGGCTCCGGGCAAGTCGATCGGCGACGCCGTTTCGGCCATCAACGCCGCGCAGAAAGACCTCAATCTTCCCATCAGCGTCAACACCGCGTTCCAAGGCTCGGCTGCCGCGTTTGAGGCCTCGCTCACCAACGAGCCGCTGCTGATTCTGGCCGCGCTCATCACCGTGTACATCGTGCTCGGCGTGCTGTACGAAAGCTACATCCATCCGGTCACGATTTTGTCCACATTGCCGTCGGCCGGCGTCGGTGCCATTCTGGCGCTGATGCTGTTCGGCATCGACCTTTCGGTCATCGCGCTGATCGGCATCATCCTGCTGATCGGCATCGTCAAAAAGAACGCCATCATGATGATCGACTTCGCGCTTGAAGCAGAACGCGAAGGCGGCATGGCGCCGGAAGAAGCGATTTACCAGGCTTGCCTGTTGCGCTTCCGGCCTATCATGATGACGACCATGGCAGCGCTTCTCGGTGCCGTTCCTCTCGCTCTCGGCAACGGTACGGGCTCAGAACTGCGCCGTCCTCTGGGCATCACCATCATCGGCGGGCTGATCATCTCGCAGGTGCTTACGCTGTTTACGACCCCTGTCGTCTACCTGTTCTTCGACCGCATCGGCCGCAGATACCTGGGCACGGCAAAAGCCGACGAAGAACTGTACGAGCATACGCACGGGGGCAAACACGCTCCGGGTTTCCAGGCAGCCGAGCCGGCACCCGGCGATTGATCAGCTTTGCAGAGGAGGAAGTGATGTCGGCTTGCGCGATGTATCCGTACTCTTCGCAGTGAGAGAATCGCAGCGAAATGTGCGTCTCGCAAGGCTGTATTACGCAGGCTGT
The DNA here is from genome assembly GCA_937871785.1 of uncultured Granulicella sp. Taxonomy (GTDB): domain Bacteria; phylum Acidobacteriota; class Terriglobia; order Terriglobales; family Acidobacteriaceae; genus Granulicella. The sequence goes on along the minus strand of CALMON010000196.1, from coordinate 1,861 downwards.
ACCGCTGCCGAGGAAGAACGATGAGCTTTGAAAATCCACAACCCGGCGACCACACACCTACCGACGCCCCACGCGCCGGCGACGAAGCGCGTCTGCGCGACCGGGCACAGGACCGCGCCGGCGATGCCGCACCGACCGACGGCGCGCGGCCCGGCGACAGGACACATGCAAAGCGCAACCCGCTCGTCGACGGCGTCAAGTCCGTGCATTTTTCCGCGCCCTTCATCAAGCGTCCTGTAGCCACATTCCTGATGAGCATCGCCATCATCCTCGCGGGGGCGGTCGCCTACAAGCTGCTGCCCGTGGCGTCTCTGCCGCAGGTCGAGTTCCCCGTCATCAGCGTGGGCGCGTCGCTTCCGGGCGCGGACCCGGAAACCATGGCGTCCTCCGTCGCAACACCGCTGGAACGGCAGTTTTCCCGCATCGCCGGCATCAACCAGATGACGTCGTCCTCGTCCACCGGATCGACCAGCATCATCATGCAGTTCGACCTCAACCGCGACGTCGACGGCGCCGCGCGCGATGTGCAGGCGGCCATCAACGCCGCGCGCGCGCAGCTTCCGGCCAATCTGCCGGCCAACCCGAGCTACCGCAAGATCAACCCTGCCGATGCGCCGATCATGATCCTGGCGCTTACGTCCGAAACCGTTCCGGTCGCGCAGATGTACGACGTTTCGGACTCCGTGCTCGCCCAAAAAATAGCGCAGGTGGAAGGCGTAGGGCAGACCTTCACCGGAGGCTCGGCCAAGCCGGCCGTCCGCATTGAAGCGAACCCCAATCTGCTGGCCAGCACCGGCATCGGGCTTGAAGCGTTGCGCGCGGCGGTGGGCACGATCAACGTCCTGCAGCCGACAGGCTATCTGAACGGTTTCAACAGCAACGGCCAGCGCGTTTCGGTCAACACGACCGACCAGCTTTTTGGCGCGGCGGCCTACGCTCCGCTGATCATCGCAACGGACAAGGGGCCGGTCTCGAATGCCGCGGCGGCGTCCGGGTTGCCGGCGTCGTCTGCCTCCGCGGTGTCTGCCGCGCCGGCCAGTACGACAGGCTCCACCAGCAGCAACGGCTCGTCCGCCAGCACGCAAAGCTCGACGACCACCTCAACGACCGGCGGTGGCGGCACAACCAACGTCGCGGCCAGCTCCGGCGCCGCTACGACGGCTGCGGCCAGCAACTTCGCCAACACGCAAATCACCACCTACGGCGCCGCCAACGCGCACGGCACGGTGCGTATCGAAGACGTGGCGCGGGTCTTCGACGGTGTGGAAGATATTCACACGGGCGGCTTATTCAACGGCAAGCCCGCGATCCTGGTGGTCGTATTCAAGTCTCCCGGCGCCAACGTCATTACAACGGTCGACAACGTCAAAAAGATTCTACCGGCGCTGCAGGCGTCCATTCCGCCGTCCATCAAGCTGCAGGTGGTGCTCGACCGTACCACCACCATTCGCGCCTCGGTGACGGACGTCACGCGCACGCTGATTGTTTCGATCCTCCTTGTCATTTTGGTCGTGTACATCTTCCTGCGCGAAGGCCGGTCGACCCTGATTCCTTCGGTGTCCGTTCCGTTGTCGCTGCTAGGCACCTTTGGCGTGATGTACATGCTCGGTTATACGCTCGATAACCTGTCGCTGATGGCGCTCACCATCTCGACCGGCTTCGTCGTCGACGACGCCATCGTAGTGATCGAAAACATTTCGCGCCACCTGGAAGAAGGCCTCAGCCCCTTCGACGCCGCGATGCTGGGCTCCCGCGAGATCGGCTTCACGGTCGTGTCCATGTCAACTTCGCTGATCGCCGTGTTCATCCCCATCCTGCTGATGGGCGGCATCGTCGGCCGGCTGTTCCGCGAGTTCGCGGT
>CALMON010000195.1 GCA_937871785.1 uncultured Granulicella sp. | reverse complement strand
GCAGGAACGCCACAACCGTTAGGCGTCTGACACAATACTACAAGCCATGCCGCTCGACATTCTCGCCTTCGTCCGCAAATGGACCGCCAGCACGCTAAATGAGCGCTCCGGCGCGCCCCAGCACTTTCGCGGCCTTTGCGAAGCTGTCGGCGTCCCCCACCGAAGCCGAAGCCTCGGACGGCGCCTACACCTACGAAAAACATTTGGGGAAAACCGGCGCAGGCCAGGGCTTTGCGGACGTCTGGAAGTTCGGATACTTCGCCTAGGATTACAAGTCCCAAGACGGCAATCTCACCGCGCCTATAAACACCGGCAAATAAGCCATTCAGGCGACTTCCCAAATTGGGCGAGGCATCACATGATTATGCCGGAGCGTCTCTCAAGAGCCGAAAGATCGCGAAACATGTCAGCCGTTCGCTCGCGCAATACGCAACCGGAGATCGCGGTGCGGCGAATCGTACACGAACTAGGCTTTCGATTTCGTCTGCACCGCTACGACCTTCCTGGGAAGCCGGACTTAGTGTTCCCGCGTCATCGAAAGATCGTTCTCGTCCACGGGTGCTTCTGGCATCGACATGAGCAGTGCTCGCGAGCCTCGACTCCAGCAACTCGACAAGAGTTCTGGCAGCAGAAGTTCGCGACCAATGTTGAACGAGATCTGAGAATTACTTATGAACTCCGGAAGCTCGGTTGGCAGGTGATGGTAGTCTGGCAATGCGAACTGCGGCAGATGGATTTGTTGAGGGCTCGTTTAAGGACCTTCCTTCGTTCGCATGAGACACGCGATGAGGAGTGAGATGTCGACAACGGATTATTCTCTGCGAGTCGTTCGAAGGAATGAAGCAGTTCAGACCTCATCAGGCCAAAGTGCTGATAAGTTCTTCCGGGCATACGGAAGGCCGCCGCGTCTGTTGGACCTCTTCTGCTGCGCCGGCGGTGCTGCAACCGGCTACAGTGACGCTGGGTTTGAAGTGATCGGCGTAGATATCGACCCACAGCCTAATTATCCGTTCTGCTTCATTAGGTCGGATGCGCTTACCTTGGACTTAAAATTCCTCAAAACTTTTGATGCCATTCACGCCTCTCCTCCTTGCCAATCGTATTCCGATCTAGCAAAACGTAACGGCAACGCAGATTCGTGGCCACGGTTAGTGGAGCCGGTTAGAGATATTCTGATCCGTTCAGGGTTGCCCTACGTCATCGAGAATGTCGAAGGTGCTCCGCTTAAGAATCCGGTCATGCTCTGCGGCACAATGTTCAAAGGCCTGAGGGTTCTTAGACATCGCCTCTTTGAGGCTAATTTTCCGATACTGACCCCGAAGCATGGACTGCATCCGAGAGTTCACACGAAGGATAAGCGCAAGTCTCATTACGGTAAAACGGATGACATGTTGGATTTTGTGCAGGTGACCGGCGGGGGGAACTCATCTGTGGCTGCGGCCCGCGACGCGATGGGTATCGCCTGGATGAAAAAGAGCGAGTTGAACGAGGCAATCCCACCGGCTTATACCTGCCTGATTGGAAGACAACTTCTTGCTTACGTTGTGGCGCTTGAAGATGACACCAACGGTCGCATTACAGCATAACAATAATCACCTAAGATTCATTTGTAACTCGCTTATGTGCACATAGAGCAGAATGCCACGACGCTCAAGACCCTCCGAAAATCCGGAAAAGCTTAGGGACGAACTAGTCACCTTGCTTAACAATTTTTCATCTCTACGAACATCTGAGCTGCGAATCAGGGTGCTTGCTCTCGTACCGGCATTTCACAAATTGCGCGATCTCGGCAGCTCCATGATGCCGATAGGTACTCCGGAGAACGCAAAAGACCGTGTTCTAGCCTACTTTCAGTTATACCCACAGAAGGTTATCCATGGAGATGAGTTGATGGTCATTTCGGGTATCGGAGAATGGTCTCGTAGACTCCGTGAACTCCGAAAACAAGATGGATGGTGGATTTATTCTGGCAACACGTTTGCAGATATCAGAGAAGCGGCGAAAGCGGCTAGGGATACGCTGGAGCTTGCAGAAATCGAAGTCTTAGACATCAGACCCGAACAGTATGTGCTCACTCGGAACGAGCAGGATCGCGAGGCTGCACACCGCTGGCACATACTTAACGGCATTCGGAAGCGTGAAGGCTCGGTGACCACGAAGATTTTGGAGTACTTACGAGCGAACGCCGGTAAAGAAGTTACAGGTGAAGAACTTCGATATCTTGCTCGCGATAAGAGCGAATGGGCTCGGCGTGTCCGCGAGCTTCGAACCGAGGCTGGCTGGCCTATAGCAACGAAGAGTAGCGGACTTCCCGAATTACGAATCGGTGTGTACGTATTGGAACGCGATCAGCAGTCCGAAGAGCACGACCGACATATTCCTGACCCAATAAGAGTGAAGGTTCTCGTACGCGATAACTTCAGTTGTGTGGAATGTGGCTGGAACAGGAGCATGGTTTCCCCGGAAGATCCGCGGAGATTTCTAGAACTGCATCACCTTGCCCAGCACAAGAACAAAGGTCAGAACACGGTCGAGAACCTTATCACCTTGTGCAATGTTCACCACGATGGAAGACATCGGAGTTGAAGGTTGCTATCAAGCGCCGGAAGTAGGCCGCGCGCGAACTCGTCCGTCTGCGCGACGCGTCGCTAAACCCGCTCAACACCCCGGAAGCCGACCCGAGGAAGCGCACCCTCCGACGCGGGGAGCCCGCCAGCTATAATAAAGGCTCCCATGGCAGACGATCAGAAC
>CALMON010000194.1:4651-21129 GCA_937871785.1 uncultured Granulicella sp. | reverse complement strand
CGACATCCGGACCCAGCTCCGCACCCAGCGAGTGGCCCACGTAGAACACCCGCGCGGGGTCCGTGTCCACCACCGTCTGCGCAAAGGCGAGCGCCGCCCCCGCATCGAGAACCACCTCATGGTCGAGATCGGCGTGGGCCATGAAGTTCTGCCGATCGACCTTGGCGCGGCGATCGTAGCGGATCGTCGCGACGCCGCGAGCGGCAAAGCCGTAGGCGAGTTGCTGGAAAAACTTGTTCTGCCCGATGGTGGCGTCGCGGTCCTGCACCCCGGAACCTTGTTCAAGCACCGCGACCGGCGGTTTGCCCGCGCCCGGCGTCGTCGCGGGAAGCGCCAGGGTACCCGGCAAGGTAAGGCCGTCCACCGTCTTGAAGCTGACTTCGCGCTCGGTTACCCCCGGCGGAAGGGGTGCCGGTGGGTCCACAAGCAATTGCGCGCGGCTCGATAAAGCTACCGGCATCAGGCAGAAAGAGAAGAACGCACGGAGAAGCATGGTATGGAGTGTAGCTCCCCCAAATCGCAAACAGGCCTTAGGTATGTTCGTCGCCCCTTCGAAGCCACTTACGTTTTAGAGACAATTCGTCCTATTGCTATCCTGAGCGGCGCGAAGGATCTGCCTTTTGAGAGGCATTGAACTCCCCAAGGAAAGCAGATCCTTCAATTCGCTCAGGATAACAATTCATTAAAGATGGATTGCACATGGTAAGGAACTGTCCCGGAAAGCCTATCGCATGTCCTTACGCACTTCTTGCCTTGGTGAAGCGCTTATTGATCTCGTCCCAGTTCACCACGCTCCACCAGGCCGCAAGGTAGTCGGGTCGCTTGTTCTGGTACTTCAAGTAGTAGGCGTGTTCCCAGACGTCGTTGCCCAGAATCGGGTACTGACCGTCGGAAAGCGGGCTGTCCTGGTTAGGCTTGGTGACGATCTCGAGCTTGCCGTCCTTGAAGACGAGGAAGCCCCAGCCGGAGCCGAACTGCTTGGCGGTTGTTTCGTTGAACTTCTTCTTGAAGTCCTCAAAGCTGCCGAAATCCGTCTTGATCTGGTCGGCAATCGCGCCGTTGGGCTCGCCGCCGCCGCCGGGCTTCATAATTTCCCAGAACATGGTGTGGTTTACATGGCCGCCACCGTTATTGCGCACGACCGGCCGCACATCTTCGGGCACGCCTGCGAGGTCCTTCAGCAACTCTTCGGGAGTCTTTTTCCCCAGGTCCGGATGCTTGTCGACCGCACCATTCAGATTGGTGACATAAGTGGCGTGGTGCTTGTCATGGTGCAGCTTCATCGTCGCTTCGTCGATGGTGGGCTCAAGCGCGGCGTACTCGTATGGAAGGGGAGGCAGTTCAAAGGCCACGGGCAATCTCCTTGGGGGGAATTTGTGGCGCGCGGTGCGCGTCATTGCGTTTGGGTGCCGATCCGGTTATGCGGGACGCCCCACCAACACGGCATCCTACGCCGACCCTATGTCGAATGAGGTGCTTCGCCGGGCGTGGCCGCCGCTTGCGCCGTTTCAAAATTGTCGCCCAGCTTACGGTAGGGTGAACGACGTATGGAATGGGCAGGCCGTCCGTTCGGTATCCCCGCATCACACCACGAGACTTACGGAGTGAGAGGAATGGCTCGCCGCTCTTCTACAGACTCCCACGCAATGCTTTATCCACCGCGCCACCAAACGCGCGACCACAACCGAACAACGTACTAAGGGGAAGCAAGATGTCCACATCGCGTTTTGAAACAACACTGAATGCCCTGAAGCAGGGCGCGAAGAGCTTCACGATTGAAAAGGCCGTCCACAACATCGAAGGTTGGGAAGACTACCTCGGCAAGCACGACCACGCCGGCGTCAAGAAGGTCGTCACCGATCTCGGCAAGCTGAAGAAGCTGCTTCATGCCGGCGAACTCGACGGCGAAGCCATCAAGAAGCTTTGCCAGCAGCTTGGGCACGACACCGTCGCCGTTGCCGGCAAGGACGAGACCGCGACTTCCAAGCACATCAAGGAAATCGGCGAAGCGCTCGCGGCTGCCAACTAACTGGCTCCTCGCAGGAAAGAAAAGGCGGCCTCCGGGCTGCCTTTCCTGTGTGGGATGTGTCGAAGAACCTATGACCGATCTGGAAAGACCTTACCGCTGGCTGGACGATGCCGGCGCTGCGTTTGGTGCGCCCGGACTTGAACCGCGCTGGACCTCAAGCAAGAAAGACGCCGTTTCGACCGCTTACGCTGCGTCCAGCAAGTGCTGGTTTACCGTGTCGCACGGCACCCTGAACGAGATTTACTACCCCACCATCGATCGCCCGCAGACGCGCGATATGGAACTGCTGTTCACGGACAGCGAGACGTTCTTCCACGAAGAAAAGCGCGACTTCGAATACGACTTTCACTACATCGACCCGGACGCGCTCGCCGTGCGCGTGGTCGCGAACGACCTTGACGGCCGCTACACCGTCACCAAGGAATTCATCACCGACCCGCATCATCCGGTCGTGTTGATGAACGTCAAGGTGGAAGGCGACGAAGAGATTCTTTCCAGGCTCAAGTGCTATGCGCTGCTCGCTCCGCATCTTGATGGCGGCGGCGCAGGCAATTCCGCCCGCTCGCTCAATATTGCCGGCCAGCGCGCGGTGCTGGCGTGGAAGAACCAGTGGCACCTGGCGTTCGGCGCCGACTGCGGCTTTACCCGCTCCAGCTGCGGCTTTGTGGGCTCGTCTGATGGCTACCAGGACCTTTCGCTCCATGGCAAGATGACCTGGGATTTTGGGCAGGCACTGAACGGCAACCTCGCCGTCATGGGCGAGATCGACATCGCCAAGACGCGGGAATTCACCATCGCCATCGCGCTCGGCGATGGCCCCCACGCGGCGCTCGCGGGCATGATGCAGACTCTGGCCACACCGTATGAGCTGCACCGCAAACGGTTCATCGAGCAGTGGCACCGTGCCGCGTCGCCGGAGCGCCTCGCGTCGGCTTCCACCGACAATGGCCGCCTGTTGCGCGTTTCTCACAACACCGTGCTTGCGCACGAGGACAAAACCTACTCCGGCGCGTTTATCGCGTCCGCGTCGATCCCCTGGGGAGCGGCCAAGTCCGACGACGATCTTGGCGGCTACCACCTTGTGTGGACGCGCGACATGGTGCAATCGGCCACGTCGCTGCTGGCCTGCGGGCGCACCGACACCGCCCGTCGCGCGCTGGTGTATCTGGCCTGCACGCAGCGCGCCGACGGCGGCTTTGCGCAGAATTTCTGGATCGATGGAACACCGTACTGGACAGGCATTCAGCTTGACGAAGTCGCGTTCCCGATCATGCTGGCGTGGAGGCTCTGGAAGGCGGACGGTCTCGGCAGTTTCGACATCAACGCCTTCGTCACCAACGCCGCCGCGTTCCTGACGCGCTACGCCCCGGTCACGCAGCAGGAGCGCTGGGAAGAAAACTCCGGCTACTCGCCTTCCACTCTGGCGACGGTGATTTCCGGCCTGCTGTGCGCGTCCGATATCGTTCGCGCCCATGGTAATGAGGCCCTCGCCGCATTTTACGAAGATTACGCCGACTGGATTGAAGCGCACCTTGACGAGTGGACCACCACCACCGACGGATGCCTGATGCCCGGCGTCAAGCGCCACTACATGCGCATCCGTCCGCCGGCACCCGGCGAGCCGTTTCATAACCCGGCCATTCCCGACGGCTACATCCACATTGCCAACCGCGGTCCCGGCGAAAAGTTCGACTTCGAAGCGCGCGCGGTGATTGACGGCGGCTTCCTGGAGCTGGTTCGCTACGGCGTTCGCCGCGCCGATGATCCGCTCATTCTCGACACCATCAAGGTCTACGATCACGTCCTCAAGATCGACACTCCGTATGGACCCTGTTGGCGACGCTACAACCACGACGGCTACGGCCAACGGAAGGATGGCGGACCGTACCTGGGCTGGGGACAAGGCCGCGCATGGCCCATCATGACCGGGGAACGCGGGCACTATGAGCTTGCCGCCGGAGCCGACGTCGCGCCTTTTATCAAAGCGATGGAGCGCTTCAGCTCTATCGGCGGCATGTTGCCCGAGCAGGTGTGGGACCACGCCGACTTGCCGTCCGAAGGGCTCTATTTCGGCCGCTCCGCCGGCTCCGCGCAGCCGCTGGTGTGGGCCCATGCGGAATATATCAAGCTGCTGCGCTCGGTCGCTGACGGCAAAGTGTTCGATCGCATCTCGGTAGTCGAAGAACGTTACGGTGTTCGCCAGGAAGATCGGAAATTCCTGAGCCGCATGGAAATCTTCCAGCTCGGACGGCCTATTTCCGCGATGATGCAAGGCGGTACGTTGCGGGTGTTCGACGCGCAGCCCTTTCAACTCACATGGACGCTGGACGATTGGGCGACCACGAAGAAAACGTCGTCCACGCAGGTCGCTCCGGCAGGTTCGTTCGTCGACATCAGCGTCGCTCCCGATGCCACCGGCAAAGTGTCTTTCACGATGTTCTGGCCGGATCGCGACAGCTGGCTCGGCCGCAACGCGGAGGTCACGATCAACGCCGCCGCCACGCCGGCCACGGAACCGGAGAATGTGAAGCCGAAGTCGTAGGCCGTGGAGAACGCTTTGTCCGACGTTCTGATCGATCTCTTCTGGACGTTGCCGCTCATCGGCGTCGTTGCGCTGGAACGCAAGCTGCTCGGCAAGAGCATGCCGCGGCCGGCGCTGGTGGCACTCGCCGCAATCACCGGCGGCGTGTACGCCTATTTGGTGATGCTCGGCTTCACGCCGTTTCTGGTTCCTGTGCGCCTGCCCTTGCTGCCGTACATGCTCACGGTCGGCGTGCTGGTTGTGCTGTTCCCCTTCCGGCCGTCGGCCATCACGGTTCCTGCGTGGATCACGACTGCGGTGCTTCTATTGCTCGCCTGGCCCGGCACTCTGTGGCTGAGCTCGTACCTGGAAGGCCGGGCCGCTTTCGACCTGTACGTCATCAAGCTGCATCCGGACAACGCGCCGCTGCACTGGCAGTTGATGGACGCGCCGCTTGCTTCGGCGTCACGGTTGACCGAGGCGCAACGCGCAAGCATCCTGCGGCAGGCTGGCCGGCCGACCGGCGTGCTGCTTGAAGGCTCGTCTTTGGGCTCGGGTGGACCCACCGCGGCATCGCCGGTGATCGTGCTCGTGATGGATCGAAACGTCACTGCCCCGGTGAGCCTTCCGGTGCCCGTCCACGGCACGGCGATCTTCTTTGAAAACGCCGATGGCACATTTCGCCAGGACCTGAGCGCCGCGACGATGAAGGCCTCCGCGCCACCTGGGCTGCAGCTTACGCCTGACCCCGTTCTGGGCACAAGCATGAAGGTGACCGGCGCTTTCGGTTCGATCGGCACGGCAGAAGATCCGACCAAATGATCCCCGCGTCATACCTTTGCCCTGCCCAGGCAGCATGACGATATAGTGGTCGAACGGTTCGGCAACAGCCGACCGCATTTACACTGGCAGCATTCGCGGAGCACAATCGCGGAGACCTGCATCATACAAACGACTTTGCCTTACGAGGACCTTTCATGAGCGAACAGCAGAAACAGGACGAACTGGACCAGTTATCGATCAACACGCTGCGTTTTCTTGCAGTCGATCAGGTGGAAAAGGCGAAAAGCGGCCACCCCGGAGCGCCGCTTGGCTGCGCCCCCATCGCGTACGTCCTGTTTCACAAGATCATGAAGTACAACCCGAAGGACCCGCTCTGGTCCGACCGTGACCGCTTCGTGTTGTCGAACGGCCACGCTTCCGCGATGCTCTACGGCGTGCTGCATCTTACCGGTTACGACCTGCCGATGAGCCAGTTAGAGCAGTTCCGCCAATTCGGCTCGCACACGGCGGGGCATCCGGAATATGGTGAAACGCCGGGCGTTGAAGTCACGACGGGGCCGCTGGGTCAGGGGCTGGCTGAGGCGGTCGGTCTCGCGATCGCCGAGAAGCATTTACGCGCCGTATACAACAACGGCGGCGACAGCCATGAAGGCGAAGCCGGCCGCGACACGAACACCCCCGTCGACCATTACACCTACGTTCTGTGCGGCGACGGTGACCTGATGGAAGGCGTTTCGCATGAAAGCTGCTCGCTGGCCGGAACGCTCGGCCTCGGCAAGCTGGTGGTGCTGTATGACGACAACCTGATCTCGCTCGACGGACCCACGGAGCTGAGCTACAACGAGGACGTCACGAAGCGTTTCGAGGCCTACCACTGGCACGTCCAGATGGTTCATGATGGCAACGACATCGCCGCAATCGAAAAAGCGATTCTCGCGGCAAAAGCGGAAACCACCAAGCCCTCGCTCATCCGCGTACGCACTGTAATTGGCTACGGCTCGCCCAAGGCCGGCACGAACAAGGTGCACGGCGAAGCTCTGGGACCGGAAGCCACGAAAGCAACCAAGAAAAACCTCGGTTTCCCCGAAGACAAGAGCTTCTACGTGCCCGAGGAAGCCGGCAAAAACTGGCTTGAGGCTGTCGACAAGGGTGCCAAGGCGCAGGCGGAATGGCAGACAAACTACGAGACCTATAAGAAGGCCTATCCGGAGCTTGGCGCGCAGTACGATCGCACCACGGCGATGAAGCTTGCCGACGGCTGGGAGAAAGCGCTGCCTGTGTTCCCAGCGGGTCCCGATGCCAAGCCCATGGCCACTCGTACCGCTGGCGGCACCGTCATGAACGCCATTGCCAAGGTAGTACCGGAACTTTTTGGCGGCGCGGCTGACCTTACCAGCTCCACAAAGACCATTTTCAAGGAGTCGCCCAGCTTCCATGTCGACCCCAAGGGCCGCAATGTGTTCTTTGGTGTGCGTGAGTTCGGCATGATGGCCGCTGTCAACGGCATGGCCGCGCATGGCGGCGTCATTCCGTTCGGGTCCACGTTCTTCACCTTTTCCGATTATTGCCGCTCGGCCCTGCGCATGGGCGCGTTGCAGTCGTCGCACTCGCTCTACATCTTTACGCACGACTCCATCGGTCTGGGCGAAGATGGCCCCACGCATCAACCCGTCGAGCACCTGATGGCGTTGCGCGCGATTCCGCAGCTCACCGACTTCCGCCCCGCGGACGCCAACGAAACCTCCGCCTGCTGGCAGCTCGCGCTCGAGCGCCATTCCGCGGCGTTTATGGCGCTCAGCCGCCAGGACCTCCCGATTCTCGACCCGCAGAAATACAACGTGCATGAAGGTGTCCACAAAGGCGCTTATGTACTCGACAACAGCGGCAAGGACATCATCCTGGTCGCCACCGGCTCGGAAGTGGAGTTGATCATGAAGGCGGCGGCGGAGCTGAAAAACGCCGGAATTGGCGCGACGGTCGTCTCGATGCCAAGCTTCAAGATTTTCGACGAGCAGGACGAGGCCTACAAGATGAGCATCTTCCCGCACGGCGTGCCGAAGATTTCAGTCGAAGCCGGAGCGACGCAAGGCTGGTGGAAATACATCGGCCGCGACGGCATCGCGATTGGTGTGGACCGCTTCGGGGCTTCAGCTCCTGGACCGATCGCGATGGAAAAGCTGGGAATCTCGGTTGGACATGTAATCGAAGCAGCCAAGACACTCGTCAAGAAGTAAGTTCGTGACTTGTCGTGGGCAGGAAGGCCACTCGCGCGAGTGGCCTTCCTGCTTTGGCGGACTCTAACCGGCGAAAGGAAGCCATGACACAGGACGAAGCAAAGGCACTGGTCGGCGAACGCGCAGCGGCTTTGGTGGAAGACGGTATGGCCGTTGGTCTCGGCACCGGAACGACGTCGGTGATGTTTATCAAGGCACTCGGGGCGCGGGTGCAGGGCGGTCTCAGCGTCCGCTGCGTAGCATCTTCAGACGCGAGCGACAAGCTCGCGCGTTCTCTCGGCATCGACATGCGCACGCTGGCCGAACTTCCCGAACTCGACCTCTACATCGATGGCGCGGATGAAATCGCGGCCGGGCTCGCTCTCATCAAAGGGGGCGGAGGCGCGTTGCTGCGGGAAAAAATTGTCGCCAGCGCCGCGAAATCCTTCATCGTCGTCGCCGACGCTACCAAGCTGGTCGCGCATCTCGGCAAATTTCCGCTGCCGGTAGAAGTCATTCAAATGGCTTTGCCTCTGGTCGAGCGCAAGCTCGACGCCCTCGGATTGCGCCCCACATTGCGGCTCCACAAAGACGGCTCACTCTACCTGACCGACGAAGGCAACGTCATTCTCGACTGCGCTTGCGAGCCCATCACGGATCCGGCCAGGACCGCCGCGGACATCCGCGCCGTGGTAGGGGTTGTCGAGCATGGACTCTTTCTCGGCATGGCGTCGCTCGCCTTGATTGCCGGGGAAGACGGCGTAGCAGAGCACCGCGCCTGACCACCTTTGGGCTGGCCAAAAACTTTCGATGCATCGCAAACGCCTCCGGCGGCGTCCATGTCCTGTATGAGTGAAACGGCGAACACGCAGCAGGGGAAAGTCTGGTTTATCACGGGAGCCTCTTTCGGCTTCGGGCTTCTGCTCACGAAATATCTTCTTGAGTTGGGCGCCAACGTCGTCGCCACCGCGCGCAACATCGCCGACCTGACGGACCTCACAACCAGGTATCCGGCAACCCTGGATGTGCGCACGCTTGACGTCACGAATAGCAGCCACATCGACGCTGCCGTGAAGGATGCACTCGCGCGTTTCGGTCATGTCGATGTTCTGGTCAACAACGCGGGATACGGCGTCATGGGAGCCCTTGAAGAAGGTACCCCGAAAGAAGTCATGCCGATGTTTCAAACCAACGTCTTCGGCCTTATCGAACTGACCAAGGCATTCCTGCCGCAGTTTCGCGCGCGCCGTTCAGGAAACATCGTCAATTTTTCTTCCATCGGCGGTCTCATTGGGTCGGCAGGCTGGGGCTACTACAACGCCTCAAAATTTGCGGTCGAAGGCCTGTCGGAGGCGCTCTATCAGGAGCTGAAGCCCCTGGGCATTCACGTCACGATCATTGAGCCCGGGCCATTCCGTACCGGATTCCTCGGTCGATCGGCCAAGGAAGCAGGCCAGGCCCTTCCTGACTACGCGCAGACCGCTGGAAAGGCGCGCGAGTACAACGCGACACAAGCGGGCAAGCAGCAGGGTGATCCGCAAAAAGCGATCGAAGCCGTGGTCGCGGCGGTGTCCGCGCCCGAGCCTCCGTTACGGCTACTGCTTGGCAAATCGGCCTTGGAGCGTTATCGCGCCAAGCTCGACAGCGTGCAGAAAGAAATCGCGGCCTGGGAGGCCACCACGGTAGGTGCGGATTTTCCAGCGGGTCAGTAGATAGCCAACGCGGGATCATGGCTGTGTTCCGTATCTGAAAGAGTAACTGAGGACGAAGGTCAAACAGCGCACGCGAGCAATGTCAGCGCGCCCCGTTTCGACCTTCGCTCCTGTTGAGGAGCGCGATGTCAACAACACAAGTCAACATTACTCCGGAAGCGATGAAAGCCAGCCAGTCGTTGGCACGGCGCCCAGACCCTTGCATCGTGGTCATTTTCGGCGCGTCCGGCGACCTGACGAAGCGTAAGCTGCTGCCCGCCCTCTACCATCTGCAGCAGTCGGGTTTCTTGCCGGAAGACTTCGCTGTGCTGGGCGTGGCGCGCCGCGATCTCCAGCAAACCTTTGGTCCGGATATGAAGGACGGCATCGTCGCCGGTGGCGGTGTCGATGAAAACGACCCGAAGCTCGCTCCTTTTATGGATCGCGTACAGTACTTCGCCATGAACTTCGACGACGACGCCGGCTACGACGGCTTAAAAGCGAAGCTCAGTGAGATGGATGAAAAGTTCAAGACCAACGGCAACCGTTTGTTCTACCTTGCCGTCGCTCCTGAGTATTTTTCTGACATCGTCGGGTACTTGGGCAAGCACCAGATGAACAAGCCGCTCGAAGGGGCCGACCACTGGGTGCGCACCATCATCGAAAAGCCCTTTGGTCATGATCTGGACTCGGCACGGGCCCTGAATGATGAAGTGAATAAAGTTTTCGAAGAAAACCAGATCTTCCGCATCGACCATTATCTCGGTAAGGAAACCGTTCAAAACATCCTGGTGTTCCGCTTCGCGAATGGCATCTTTGAGCCCACGTGGAATCGCAACTATATCGATCATGTGGAGATTACGGCGGCCGAATCGATCGGCATCGAAGGCCGTGGACCCTTCTACGAGCAGGCCGGCGCGCTACGCGACGTGCTGCAAAATCACGTCATGGAGCTTCTGAGCTTTGTTGCCATGGAGCCACCGATCAGCTTCGACGCTGATGCGGTGCGTGCTGAAAAAGTAAAGGTGTGGCGCGCCATTCAGCCCATCCACCCTGCGGATACGGTACGCGGGCAATACGGCCCGGGTAACGTCGACGGCAAACCGGCAATCGGCTACCGGCAGGAAGAGCGTGTTCACCCGCGCTCGCAAACGGAGACCTACGCCGCTCTTCGGCTTGAAATCGAAAACTGGCGCTGGGCGGGAGTTCCGTTCTACATTCGCGCTGGCAAGCGGATGCCGAAGCGCGTCACGGAGATCACCATCCAGTTCAAGCAGCCGCCGCTTACTTTATTCAAAGACGGCGACGGATTGGGCACCGAAGGCATCCGCCCCAACGTCATCTCCATGCGCATTCAGCCAGACGAAGGTATCGCGTTGCGCTTCGCGGCCAAGGTTCCCGGGCCCAACATGAGCATGAGTTCCGTCAACATGAACTTCAGCTACTCGGACGCCTTTGGCAAAAGTTCCGCCAATGGATATGAGCGGTTGCTGCTCGATGCCATGCTGGGCGACGGCACGCTTTTTGCGCATCGTGACGGCGTGGAAGCGACCTGGAAGTTGATGACGCCGATCCTGCAGGCGTGGGCCAAAGATCCGGTGAAAGACTTCCCCAACTATGCCGCCGGCACCTGGGGTCCTGCCGCTTCCGACGCCATGCTGAAGACCGACGGCCGTAAATGGCGCAAGCTTTAGGAGCGCACGCCGTCATCGGCTGCTCTGCATCACTGACGTTCCACCCACGCAATTTCGCCGGAGGCGCTCCACAATGCCGAAACCTGTCACGGTTACCTATGAAGTGTTTCCGACGTCCGATGCCGTCGCCCTGGCCTTCGCGCAACTGTTCGCGAAGCATGTGGAACAGGCCGTCAAAACGCGAGGCGTGGCTCGCGTGGCCATCTCCGGGGGCACGACCCCGCAGGCGAGTTTTAAGCTGCTGGCCGATCCAGACCAGCCATTTCTGGCTACCATTCCGTGGGACAAGCTGTACCTGTACTGGGTGGACGAACGCTGCGTGGGACCCGACGATCCAGAGTCGAACTACGGCGCAGCGAAAAAGTTGCTGCTCGACAAAGTTCCTTTGCCGGCCGAGAACATCTTCCGCATGGAAGGCGAACTCGAGCCTGAAGAAGCTGCTAACAGGTATGAAGCGGTTCTGCGCAACAGCATGAAGCTTGAAGGCGCGGAGTCGCCAGCCTTCGACCTGCTTGCGCTGGGCATGGGTGACGATGGCCATACCGCCTCGCTGTTTCCCCACACCGCCGCTCTCGAGGTAATGGATCGGCTCTGCGTCGCCAACCACGTTCCGCAAAAAGACACGTACCGCGTAACGCTCACGTGGCCTGTCATCAATCAGGCCCGCGAAGTTGTGTTCGCGATCGAAGGCCCGGCCAAAACAGATGTGCTGGCGGAGGTATTTGCCGGTTCACGCAATCTCGATCAGCTACCCTCGCAGTTGATTCGTCCGTCCAACGGCAAGCTGCTCTTGCTGCTCGATGAAGTCGCCGCCGCCAAGCTGCCGGCAGCAGCCGAGATAGCCGGAACGCCGCGCAAGCTGGGCACTCTGGACATATAAAGCGGCGTCGACAGATCGCTTCCACTTTGCGGATTCTTGCACCCTTTCGAAGACCACGGAGAGTTTCTACCCATGATTCTTGCAGGCGATGTCGGCGGCACCAAGGTTCACCTTGCGTTGTATAACTTCGAAAGCGGCAAGCTCCTGCAAGTACGCGACCAGAAATATCCTGCGCACCAGTTCGACTCGCTTGAAGCTGTCGTGAACGCATTTTTGACCGACGCCGACGAGAAAGGCAAGATTGCGGCTGCCTGCTTCGGTTGCCCCGGACCGGTGCGCGACGGGCACCTGAAGCTGACGAATCTGCCGTGGACGCTGGACGCTCGCGACCTGCAGAAGTCGCTGGGCATTGAGCACATTTTCCTGATCAACGATCTTGAAGCGACGGGTTACGGCATTCCCGAGCTCGGCCAGGATCAGATTTTCACGCTGCATGCAGGCGACCCCACCGCCGTCGGACATCGTGGCCTGATTGCGGCCGGCACAGGTCTTGGCGAAGCGTTGCTCATCTACACGGGACGAGCCACCGGCGGCTCTGCCGGAGCTTCCCACGCCCACCTGCCGCTGCCTTCGGAAGGCGGCCATTGCGATTTTGCCGCGCGCAACGACCGCGAAGTCGCCCTGCTCAAATATCTCCAGGGCACGCTTAACGGGCGCGTCAGCTTTGAGCGTGTAGTCTCAGGTATCGGCATCAAGAACATCTACGCGTTCCTGCGCGACATTGAGAAACTTCACGAGCCGCAATGGCTTAAGGACCGGCTCGCTGCCGAAGATCCCAATGCCGTCATCGGCCACTGCGCGGAAGACGGTTCAAGCTCCATCTGCTTTGAAACGATGAAGATCTTCTCGGCCGCGTATGGCGCGGAAACCGGCAACATTGCGCTTAAGGTGCTGGCCACCGGGGGCATGTACCTGGGTGGCGGCATCGCGCCGAAAATGATCAAAACGCTGCAGAACGGGACGTTTATGCAAGCCTTCCTGGATAAAGGCCGCATGTCGCCGCTTCTGCAATCTGTGCCGGTGCGCGTCATTCTCGACGACACCTGCGCCGTTCTTGGCGCGGCGGCGTTCGCCGAATCGCGCGCCGCTGAAATTTCCGGCCACTCTGAACGCGCCGCCAGCATCCATGCCTGACCTTTTCCCATCGCTCCCAATGTGGGTACACCGTCGCCGCCAACCAAGTCCGAGTACCCCTGAAATGATCCTCCGCTACGCCGCCGTTGCCCTCGTTGCCGCTCTTGTCTGCTCCGCCACTGCTCAATCGCAACGCCTGCCCGAGAACGCCAGGCCGGAGCACTACGCGCTACACCTGACGCCTGATTTGAAGGCTGCCACCTTTACCGGGCAGGAAACGATCGACCTCCTGCTGGCCACGCCATCGACCACCGTCACCCTGAACGCGCTGGAGTTGACGATCGCGAGCGTGACCGCCTTCGGCCAGTCTGCGAAAATCAGCTTCGACGTCGCTAAGCAGCAAGCCACCTTTGCGTTCGCGAAGCCGCTGCCCGCCGGCAAAGTCACGCTCGCCATTCAGTACTCGGGCATCCTGAACGACAAGCTGCGCGGCTTCTACCTGTCCAAAACCAGGGACAGCGCCGACGGCAAGGAAAAAGGCCGCAGCTACGCGGTCACGCAGTTCGAATCGACCGACGCCCGGCGCGCGTTCCCCAGCTTCGACGAGCCCGCGCTGAAAGCCACATACGACATTTCGCTCACCGTAGACAAAGGCGATGTGGTGATCTCGAACACGAACGAGATCAAGGACGAGAAGGCGCCTGCTGCCGCCGATGGCGCGGAAAAGCACACGGTCAGTTTCGCGACGACGCCAAGAATGTCCACGTATCTGGTGGCGTTTCTGGTTGGCGACTTCCAGTGCAGCAAGGGATCGTCGGACGGTACGCCGATCCGCGTCTGCGCTACGCCCGATAAGGTGAAGATGACCAGGTTCGCCCTTGGGGAAGCCGAGAAGACCCTGCACTATTACAACGGGTACTTCGGCATCCGCTACCCCATGCCCAAGCTCGATATGATCGCCATTCCCGACTTCGAAGCCGGTGCGATGGAGAATTTCGGCTGCATTACCTATCGTGAAACCGGTCTGCTGGTCGAAGACGATGCGGGCACCGACGCGAAGAAGAACGTTACCGTCGACGTGATGCATGAGATGGCGCACCAGTGGTTCGGCGATATGGTGACGATGCAGTGGTGGGACAACATCTGGCTGAATGAAGGCTTCGCCACGTGGATGGAAGGCAAGGCCGCGCAGCACTTCCACCCCGACTGGGATTTCGATCAGGATACCGCCGAGTCGCTGGACGGCGTGCTTTCTTCCGATTCGCGCGCCAACACGCGCACTATCCGCGCCACGGCCGACACCCCCGCCGAAATCAACGAGATGTTCGACGGCATCACCTACGAAAAGGGCGGTGCGGTCATCAATATGGTTGAAAATTACCTTGGCGAAGAGGTCTTTCGGCAGGGCGTGCACAACTATCTCGCCGCGCACCTGTACGCCAATGCAACGGCCGAAGACTTTTGGAATGCGCAAACGGCAAACAGCCATTTACCCGTCGACAAGATCATGTCGAGCTTCATCGACCAGCCCGGCGTGCCGCTTGTAACGCTGACACCGGTAGCGGCGGGCGCGGTCGGCGAAACGCAAACCCGTTTCTTCGCTCTGGGTGAGAACCCCTCCTCCAGGAGCACATGGACGCTTCCGCTCTGCTTCAAAACCGCCGGCGCGCCGCAGTGCTCTCTGGTGACCTCGGCGACGCAGGGGGTCGCCGTCCCTGTGGGCGCAGCGATGCCGTTCTACGTTAATGCCCGCGCCAAAGGCTATTTCCGCACGGCCTACACGCCGGCAGAAACGGCCGCTATTACGGCATCCATCGAATCGAAATTCACGCCGGAAGAGCGGATCGATTTCGTCGGAGACCGCTGGGCCGCCGTGCAGTCCGGCAGCGGTTCGGTGGGCGAGTACCTCGACTTGGCGCTTGCTCTTAAAAGCGACCCCAGCGTTTCGGTCCTTGACAGCGCTCTCGGCAAGGTCGATCGCATCGACTCGCGCATCGCCTCAACCGACGACAGCACCCGCCTACACGCCCTTTTGCTCAAGCGCTACACTCCGGTGTACGCCGCTCTGGGCCCGCACACCAAGGACGAAACCAACGCACACATGCAGCAGCGCGCGCTGTTTTTCCACCTGCTCGGCATCGCTGGCGACCCCGCTGTGCTGCAGCAATCGATCGACATTACGCGATCCATCTTTAGTGGAAAGGAACCGCCCGATCCGGCGCTGAACGACATCGCCGTGCAGCTTACCGCCAAGAATGGCACGCCGACCTTCTACGACGCCATGCAGCGCGTCGCCGGCAACTCGCAAAATCCCGCGTTGCAGGAAGAAGCGCTCGCCCTGCTCGCCATTTTCGAGGACCCGGCTCTGGTCAAGCGCACCCTGGACTTCGCCACATCGGGCGAGGTCCGCAACCAGGACAGTTGGCAACTGATCGCCGCTCTGCTGGCCAATAGCAGCACCCGCACGCAGGCTTGGGACTACGTCCGCGCCAATTGGGACAAGGTTCACGCGCAGCTCACGGCAAGCTCCGGCCAGCGCATCGTCAGTGCTACCGGTTCCTTCTGCACCGTTGCCGAGCGCGACCAGGCAAAGCAGTTCTTCGCCACGCACCCGGTCGAAAACAGCGAGCGTACACAGCAGCAGGCGTACGACGCCAGCACGTCGTGCATCCAGGTCCGCAACGTACAGGAGCCGAAGCTGAAGCAGTGGCTCGACGCCAATCGGTAGATGAGTCGCTCCAAGGTGTAGCTCTGCGCTATGACATTGTCCTCCTGAAGGGAGGAGGGGACCTGTCGCTTAGTATTCACACCGGATCACAGGAAAGCAGATACTTCGCGTCGCTCAGGACGACAAGAGTGAGGCCTATCGCTATAGGGGAGCTCGGTTCACAGCGGCAGCCGCTCACATACGTGTCGCTTGCAGCATCAGTCGGCGATTGTCCGGTCGCCGCGCATAGGTTTCCCGGTCAGCTGCTGGCCAACCACCCTGCCACCGGGTCATGACGGCCTCTGCCGATTGCCTGGCCGCGTCGCTTCCCGCGCGGTCTCCGGTCAGTTCAAGCGCGTGTGCCTCACACAGCAGCGCTTTCCACTCGGATTCGGCGGCCCCCTCTCCGTAAAAGAACGCGGCCGCCGCCGCTGCCAACTCCTTCGCGCGTTCCGGAGGCTCCACAGTCGCCATCGCCATCTGCGCGCGTGCCAGCGCATACGGGTTTCGCGTGTCCTTCGTTACCCGCAGCAGAGCCGCGGCCTCGCGCGCAGCTTCGTCGCGAGCGCCGGAGCGCAGCCGCGCGTAGACCACCTGCTCGGTAAAGTCGATGGCCGCCTGCGGCGTCATTTCCAGGTCCGCGGCCTTGCGCGCCACGGCAATCGCCTGTATATCGTGGCCCGCGGCCAACTCCATCCACATCCGCACTTCGCCTGCCACATGCCGGACGTCGGTGTCGTCCCCCGCTGTTCCGGGAAGGGAAGCGATCAGGGCGGAGGCCTCCTGCAGCCGACCCATCTTCAGCAGACATGCTGCCACATCGAAGGTCTTCAGCGCCACCTCGCTGCCGAGCTTTCGGCCCAACTGCAACGCATGCGTGTAGTGC
>CALMON010000194.1:0-4641 GCA_937871785.1 uncultured Granulicella sp. | reverse complement strand
ACCTGCCCGTCCGGCTCGGCCAGGACGACGTGGCCGGTCGCGGCCAGCACGTTGCCGAGAGCTTCTTCGGCATCCTCGGCAAACAACTCGCTGCCATTGCGCTCAGAAGCCTTGAGCAGCGCTTCCCCTTCCGCAAAAGCCTCGCGAAAGCTGCCGAGCTGTACTTTACCGTCGACGATCAGCAGCGTCGCGTCCGCGGCGCCATCCACCGAGCCGTACGACGCGTAGTGCTCGCGCGCACGCAGCCCAAGCTCCACTTCCCCCGGCGCGTCGCCCATTTCCCCGGCCAGGCTGGCAAGCGAAAACTCCGCATTCGCGATCAGACGCGGATTTTTGAGCTTCTGCGCCAGCAGCAATCCCTCCTGCAGCAGCTGCTGGCTTTGGGGACCGTCATGCCGCGCCAGGGCCAGATTTGCCAACAGCACGACGCCCTCGGCCGACCCGAAATCCCAACCGGCGGCGCGGCTGATGTCAATGCCGTGCTGCGCGGCCGCGGCGCTTTCGGTCAGCTTGCCGTCCCATCGCTCCACCGTGCTCAACATTTCCCAGCTTCGGGTCTGGAGTTGCGGGTCACCGAGCCGGTTGGCCGCGTCCAGTGAGGCCGCCAGGTAACTTTCCGCCCTGGGGTAGTCCGCCCGTACGTACGCCATGCACGCGCGCTGGTAGGCGACTTCGCCCGCTCCTTCGAGATTGGTGCTCGCGTCGTACAAAGCCGTGGCGCGGTCGAAGGACACATTCGCGCGTTCCTGATCGCGCTGCAACCCTTCCAGAATGCCCAGGTGCAGAAACACTCCCGCGTTGGTCGGAGCAAGCGCCGCAGCCTGCTTGTAGCTGCGAACGGCGTCGGCGATGCGGCCTTCATTCTGGTACGCGCGGCCCAGGTCTTCAAGCCCGTTGGCCTTTTCGGCTTCCGGCAGCGCCGTCAGAATCGCTTCAAATTGCCGCGTCGCGGCAGGGAAGTCCCGCAGTGTCGTCGCGCGGATCGCTTCGATGTAACGCCCATCGGCTTGCGGCAACTGCGCGATCCGGTCGCGGTCGCTGGCCATCAACATTTCGGTGCGGGCCGTTTCCACCAGTTGCAGGTGCAACGCGGCGTCGGCCAGGTGAGCGTGCGCCAGCACGGACTGCGGGTCCAGGGCGAGCGCCTGCTCAAAGGCTTTGCTGGCTTTAAAGTACGTGCCTTCGCGAAGCGCGAACAGGCCCATATCGTCCCAGCGGACGGCGCCTTCTTCCTCATGCGTTCGCGTGTGCTCGCGGTGCAGAACGAACCGGAACAGGGCCGCCGGGAGCAGCAGCAACAGAGCGGCGATGGCAATCCGCGACGGCCAGGGACCGCCGAGATGGCTGCGGCGAAAGGGCTGATCGCCAGCCGGGTGGGGTGCCGTCGGCCTGCCAGGCAGGAGAAGCGGCACCTCTTCCGGCCACAAGTCGTCCAGCAATAGCAGATGCTCATCCGAAGGCGGCAGCTCCTCGGCGGTGAAGCTTTGCTCAGTGAACTCTACGGTCTCGGTCGCCGACAGACCTTCAGACTCGGCCGGGCTGTCGGCCGGGGCGCGGATGGCCGGCTCTGCCGTTTCCACCGTCACATCCGGCACCAGGCGATAGCCGAATTTAGCGACCGACTTGATCGCGTCCACGCCCAGGTGCCGCCGCAGGGCGGAAATGTTTCGTCCCAGGCTGGTGTCGCCGACCACGGTGTCCGGCCAGATGGTGCGCACCATCCATTCGCGTTCCACCGCCTGGCCGCCGGCTTCCACCAGCAACAGCAGCGTGTGAAATTCTTTTGGAGTCAGCGGAATGGGGTGGCCGGCGCGGGTTAGCAGGCGCGCCCCGGCGTCCAGACAAACGTCGCCGAAGACATAGCGCTTTGCGGCGGCCGAGCGGTCCGGTTTGGAAACCTCAGGTTCTATCGGAGACGACTCAATGCGCAGCCGAGGGTAGCCGGCCTGCGTGGGATGCGTCACCGCATCGATCGGCTTTCGGATCGACGCGTCGAAAAGACGGTGCGGGTAGTGTAGCCGCGCCCCCTTGCAAGCGAAACAGGAATCTAGCCCGGCATCTCACAAATTTTGGGCGGTCCCGGTTGCGACGGGTGACGCATCGCGTCGAAGGGAAGGCCGCCGCTGTACGGAACCGGTTCGTGTTTCCCTTTCCTGCAGGAAAAAAAGAGGAGGATCACCACTCGCTAGTGACCCTCCGGGGAAATTGTCGAGAACCTTGACGCCCTGCGCAGGTTCCCCCGCGAGGGCGGCGGATGGCATGTTGCGCTCCTTCCGCTCGTCTCTCTACCTACAATCGCGGTTTCGGGCAGCATTTAGCCTCACGGAAAGCTGACGTTTTCTTGAAAACCAACGAATTTTCCTCCTCAGAGGAGGCAAACTGGAAGGAAGTCCTCCACTCTGGAGTCGTTTCCGCACCCTATGCCGCCCACCACTCCGGTCCAAGCTCTCCCTCCAGCGCGCTGGCTGCTGTACTGCAGCGAGGCGGTGGAACTCGCGCTGTTTATGCTTTCCGCCTGCGCCTTTACCGTGCTCCTGTTCGGCACGCGGCCAGCCGGGTCGCACCATGCCGGCCCTGCATGGCTAGGAGCCCCGGCAGCGCTGCGGATGGCGATGGGGCTCGCCATGGGCACGACCGCCGTCCTCATCATCCATTCACCGTTCGGCAAACTTTCAGGAGCGCACTTCAACCCGGCCATCACGCTCACCTATCTCCGGCTAGGCAAAATCGGTCGCCGCGACGCCTTCTTTTATGTCCTGTTCCAGTTTGGGGGAGCGGTCGCCGGAGTCGGCCTGGCCTCGCGCTGGCTCGGCCCGCGGCTGGCCGCGCCTGGAGTCGACTTTGCTGTCACGGTCCCCGGCCGCTACGGCACTGCCGCCGCGTTTGCCGCCGAGCTCTTCATGGCCGCGCTGCTCATGTTCGTCGTGCTTTGGACCAGCAACCGACCTCGTTTCGCGCCGTACACCAGCTACGCCGTCGGCGTGCTCATCTTCTTCTACATCCTGCTGTTTGCGCCGGTGTCCGGGTTCAGCATCAACCCGGCGCGCACGGTCGGCTCGGCAGTCTTTGCGCACGTGTGGACGGCGTTGTGGGTGTACTTCACGGCTCCCCTGCTCGGGATGCTGAGCGTTGCGGAGGTATACGTGCGCTCCCACGGGCAGGATGCGATTCTGTGCGCCAAGCTGCACCCCGACCCGGAGTATCCGTGTCCCTTTCTTTGCCACTTCCCCGGCCACCGGCGTGCTTAGATCGGATGGTGTCGCGAGCGCTCCCGAACGGGCCGACCCACAAGCCGCCGGCAGACTGGCTGAACTTTTCCGTTCCTCCGCACCCTGCGCTGTAAAACTGTGCATCCAACCGCGCATGGCCAAGCACTACGACGCAATCATCATCGGCACCGGGGCCGGTGGCGGCACCCTCGCACTCCATCTCGCGCAAGCTGGCAAGAGTCTCCTGATTCTCGAGCGCGGGCCCTTTATGCCGCAGGAAAAACTCAACTGTTTTTTTAATTATGTGTTGGGGTACAACGTGTTCTACACCAGGGAAAGCTGGATTGACAAGGACGGCAAGGCGCTGCATCCGCAGCAAGCCTACTTCGTCGGCGGCCAAACCAAGGTCTACGGCGCGGCGATGTTCCGGATGCGTGCGGAAGATTTCGGCGTCATCCAGCACAAGGGCGGCATTTCTCCGGCTTGGCCGATCTCGTATGCGGATCTTGAACCGTTCTATACACAGGCGGAGGAGCTTTTCCACGTTCACGGTGACCTCGGTACCGCGCCCCCGGTTGCGGGAGGGTACGGCAGCTCGTTCGACCCCACGGAACCGTTTCATTCGAAAAAGTACCCGTACCCGGCGTTTTCAAACGAGCCGCGCATGCAGGCCATCGAAGACAGTGTCCGCAAGCTCGGCGTCAACACCTTTCCGGTGCCGCTCGGCCTCAAGCGCAACGAAGCCGACCCGCTCAAGTCTGCCTGCATCCGCTGCGATACCTGCGACGGCTACCCGTGCCTGGTGCACGCCAAATCCGACTCCGACATCAACTGCATCCGTCAGATCCTGGGTATGCCGAACGTCACGCTGATGACGTCGACCCGCGTCGTCAAGCTGCTCACGAATGCGACTGGAACCGCGGTCACCGCTGTCGAAGTAGTGCACACCGGGACCAGCAGGACCTTCGGCACCGTCGACGAGCACGCGCCGCCGTCCACTAACGGCAAGGCGGTGCAATACGAGGCCGACCTGTTCTGCCTCTGCGCGGGCGCGGTCAACTCGGCCGTCGTGCTGCTGGCTTCGGCCAATGACAAACACCCTGCCGGGCTCGCCAACTCCTCCGACCAGGTCGGCCGCAATTTCATGTACCACCAGGCCGACGCTCTGCTCGCCCTGACCACCGATGCGAACCACGACGCCTACACGAAAACCTGGGGCACCAACGATTTCTACTTCAAAGACTCCGACCCCGCGTACCCCTATCCTCTCGGCCAGGTGCAGCCCGTCGGCAGCTTCCACCACGAAATGATGAAGGGCGATGCCCCGCCCTTGACCCCGGGATTTGTCCTCGAAGGCATGAAGCACCACGCCGTGCCCTGGTGGCTGACGACCGAGGACCTTCCCGACCCGGAAAACCGTGTCACGCTGCAC
>CALMON010000193.1:5234-17844 GCA_937871785.1 uncultured Granulicella sp. | reverse complement strand
CTTACGCGGAGCGGCGGGTGCGCCCCTGGGCAAGCTCGCGGACGTGGTTGAGAAAGATCGACTTCTGTGTAGCGTCGAGATGCGCGGCATACTTGGCGATTTCCGCCAGGAACGGATCGGCCGAAAGCAGCGCGGTCTCGTCCTTGTGGCGCGTGGGAGCGTCGCGCAGCAGGGCCGAAATATCGACATTCAGCGCGCGGGCAAGCCGGTCGAGCGACGACAGGGTCGGCATGGCCTTGGCGTTTTCGATCTTGGAAATATAGGTGCGGGGCACGCCCATGCGTGCGGCGAGTTGCCGCTGCGACAGGTTACGCACCCGACGCAGGTCGCGGACGGCTGTGGCGACTTCGATTTCGTCGTTGGCGGGCTTGGCTGCGGCTTCTGCCGCGGGAACGATGCTCAGTTGTGCCTTGGGCTGCTCGGCGAGCAGCGACTTTTTGCAGCGCCGGCAGGTTTCCGCAGCGGTGCGGAATTGCACGAGCTTGCACGACTCGCATTTAATGACTTCGCGCGACGTCGAAGCATCAGCCTGAAGCTGCGACTCCCGGACGCCAAAGGGCGCGGTGGATGTGGCCATGTTGTGTGTAGCGGGCGGTTGCCAGAGCGGGCACCGCAGCAACTCACGTCCGATAACGGAAGCGAGTGATGTGCCTAGAATGTCACTGGGTGTTCAATCAGTCAAGAGTGTTCGCTTAGGTTCAGCCGAAATCTTTTTCAGGAACCAGGGTAGTCAATGGAGATGGCGGGTTGAAGACCGGTTGTGAGGTATGTGTCATGTTTTGTGAGGAGGGTTGCGGATGATGGATGCAGAGGCGGCGGAAGCGTTGCTGCGGGAATGGACAGCGGGAGATTCGCTGCGGAAGCACGGGTTTGCAGTAGCGTGCTGCACGGAAAGCTATGGCGTTCGCGAGGCCGCGCGGCTGGGGCTGGATGGCGAGGCGGCTGACGAGATGCGGGCGCTCTACCGCTGTGCCGGGCTGCTGCACGATTTCGACTACGAACGGCACCCGACGCCGGAGGAGCACCCGTTTGCGGGTGTGCACTATTTGCGCGAGCATGGCTGGCCGGAAGAAATGTTGCACGCCATCCTGGCGCACGCCGGCTACTCGGGAGTACAGCCGGAAACGCACCTGGACCGGGCGCTGTTTGCCTGCGATGAGCTGGCGGGCTTTTTGACGGCGTGCGCGCTGGTGAAGCCGACCAAGGCGATTGCGGATGTCGAGTCGAAAGGTGCAGTCAAGAAGATGAAGGACAAGGGCTTCGCGCGGGCGGTGTCGCGAGAGGATATGCGGCACGGGGCGGAGCTGCTGGGGCTTTCGCTCGAGGAGCATGTGGGGAACTGCCTGGCGGCCATGCAGGCGCAAAGTGCGAAGCTGGGGCTGTAGCCGAGCGCTACGAGTGGCAGCCGTGCGTGTAGAGGATTGCCGCGGACGTAAGGGTTGCGAAGGCGACCACCGCCAGCGTATACAGCAGCCGCGGACGGCGGGGGCTGTTTGCCTGCGAGTGGATGTGGGGTTCGACGGGGTCGTAGCTGACCGGGAACAGCGTGCCCTGCGGCACGTACTTGGCCGACAGGTACTGGCCGGTATGCAGTGTTTCGCCTGCCCAGTAGTTGAAGGTGATCTCAAAGTGGCGAGCGGAGGGGATGCCGAAGGCGAGGGCCTGCAACGCTCCGGTTTCGTAGCGGCACTCGGTGACGGTAGCGGTCGCGCGGGGCCAGCCGGGATGCGGTTCGAGCTCCGCCGTCACCGGGCGGACGCCGCGTGTATTTGGGTCCAAAGCACGCGGGGGATGCCGAGCCGCGCGAGCGCGTCGTTGGTCGCGTCCACCGTTCCGGGCAGGTCGACGGCACGGGAGGCGTCTTCGACCACCAGCGTTTCGAAGCCAAGCTGCTTGCCGTCGACCGCCGTATGGCGAACGCAGAAATCGTATGCCAGGCCGCACACAAAGAGCCGCTTGAGACCGCGCTCGCGAAGGTAGCCGGCCAACCCGGTCGGCGTGGTGTGGTCGTTTTCGACGAACGCGGAATAGCTGTCCAGGTCGCGCTTGTACCCTTTGCGCAGGATGAGCTCGGCGTGCGGGATGTCGAGTTCCGGATGGAGCTCGGCGCCGTGGGTGTGCTGCAGGCAGTGCTCGGGCCACAGGGCCTGCGCGCCGTAGGGTGCGGCGATGGTCTCAAAGGGTTCTTTGCCGGGGTGCGTGGTCGCAAAGCTGATGTGGCCGCGCGGGTGCCAGTCCTGCGTGAGGACGACGTGCGCAAACCTCGACGCCAACGTCTTGATGGGTGAAACGATGTCATGGCCTCCCGCGACGGCAAGCGCCCCGCCACGGCCGTTGACGGCGGAAACAAAATCGTTCTGCATGTCGATCACGAGCAGGGCGTCGGCGGGCTGGAGCGAGAGCGGAGGGGGTGCCGGCATGACGGTAGTGTACGTGCTTCGCACAAATCCGACTTATCTCCGGGAAAGCTGACGCGTTTCGCGGAGGGCTGACGCCTTTATCAGCAGAAATCTCAAGAAACAGGTACGCGCGAGCGTGAGAGCGCCCAACCATCGGGCGCGACCGTCGTTTCCTGTGCTGGAGGAACCATGGCCGAACAGCGGAGAAGGCGATCATCGGGCGACCCCGTCGCGGCGCGCGGGCGTGCTTCAGCCGCAGCTCCGCGTTTTGCTCCAGCGCCGCGTCGAGCCCCGGCACCGCAGCCGGTACCCGCGCCGCAGCCGGTACCCGCGCCGCGGTTGATTCCCGCGCCGCAGCTGGGACCGACAGCGCGACCGTCCCCCGCCCGGCAGCCGAAGGCGCTGACATACCGCCACGGCAGCGTGCCGGACCCGCTGCCCATGGGGGAGGTTCGCTCGTCGGGCCGTCCCCTGCCCGGAGGCGTGCTGGGGCTGCTCGCGTTGTTCACCGTGTTTGTGGCGTATGCAGTGAACTTCGGCGGTCTGCGGCTGTTTGCCGACAGCCTGTTCGACTTCGTGAACCAGTCGGCGCACTCGAAAAACGATGTGGCGGTGTCGGTCGTTTTGGCAGCCGTTCCGTACCTGTTCACTGTGTTTGTGCTGCTGGTGCTGGTGGCAGCCGTGCGCGGGCTTACAGGCAAGGGCAAGCAGGTGCGTCAGGCGGTCAAGCTGCGGAAACGCGATGAGGTCAGCCTGAAAGACTTCCTCGAAGACGCCCGCGTTCACGGGGTCAGCGCGAAGGTGGCACGTGAAGCGTACGGGCTGCTTGCGGAGTGCTGCTCGGACTGCATGAGGGCGCACATGGATGACAGCTTGCACCGCGACCTGCATCTGCGGCGTAGCGACGTGACGACCCTGTACGCGGCGATGGCGAGGAAATCGGACCGCTTCCTGAAAGGGGCCGACATGGCGGCGACTTATACGACCGTGCTCGACCTGCTGCTGGCGGTCGAAGAAGCTTTGCCGCGTTCCGCCGTGGCGGGAACCCCGGTGTACGAGCCGGGAGCGCGGCTGCCGAGCATGGTGCGACCGGCGGTTCGGCCGGCGGAGCCCTACAAACACTACGAGCCGCCTCAGCCGTACGGTACTGGCGACAAGCTACACTAATCTCCGGCTGCAACCTAAGACTTGCCTGGAGACAAAAGAATGGCTGTACATCAGAAGCGCGCGCTGGTTACCGGTGGCGCTGGGCTTATCGGCTCGCACATTGTGGATCTGCTGTTGAGCGAAGGCTGGACGGTTCGCATTCTCGACAACCTGGAGCCGAACACGCACAAATTCGGCAAGCCCGAGTGGGTGAACCCGCGCGCCGAGTTCCGGCAGGGCAATGTGCAGGACTACGCGACGATGGAGTCGGCGTTGCAGGATATCGACGTGGTGTGGCACGAGGCGGCGTACGGCGGGTACATGCCGGAGATGGCGAAGTACGTGCTGGTGAACAGCTTCGGCACGGCGCAGATGCTGGAGATCATCCGCGACAAGAATCTGCCGGTGAAGAAGGTGGTCGTGGCGAGCTCGCAGGCGGTCTATTCCGAAGGTGCGGCGCTTTGCCCGGAGCACGGGCATGTCGTGCCGCTGCTTCGGCCTGCGGAGCAGCTGCGTGCGGGAGATTTCGCGGTGCATTGCCCGATTTGCGCGAAGCCGACGACGTCGATCCCGACTCCCGAAAGCACCCCCGGCGGCGGCGAAACGGTGTACGCGCTGACCAAGGTGGACCAGGAAAAGCTGGTGCTGCTGTGGGGCAAACAGACCGGCATCCCGACGGTCGCGCTGCGGTACAGCTGCACGTACGGGCCGCGGCAATCGCTGTTCAACCCCTATACCGGGGTGATCGCGATCTTCTGCACGCGGTTGTTGAACGGCCTGCAGCCGGTGATGTATGAAGATGGCGGGCAGACCCGCGATTTGTGCTTCGTCGAAGACATCGCCCGGGCGAACCTGCTGGTGGGAACCATGGACACGCTCGACGGGCTCGCGGTCAACGTCGGCAGCGGCCGCGCGACCAGCGTCCGCGATCTCGCCGGCATCATTGCGGACAAGCTGGGCGTCAAGATCGAGCCGCTGGCACGCGGGGAGTTCCGGCCGGGGGAGATTCGGTCGCTGATCTCGGACATTTCGCGGGCACGGACCATCGGCTATGAGCCCAGCGTGACGATCGAGCAGGGGATCGAGCGGTATCTCGCGTGGATCGCGACACAAGGCACGGTCGAGGATTACTTTTCCGCAGCCGAGGCGGGATTGAAGGCCAAAGGAATCGTGCAGGCCGTAAAGGGGTAAGCAGGATGAGGCGATGGTGGCCGTTGATGGCAGGCGTGGTGGCGACGCCCTTGGTTGTGGTGATCGCGATGATGTCCGCAGGAGCGGGACACGGCGATTATGTATTCGCCCGCTTGCTGTTGCCATGGGCTTCGGAACTTGCCGGGATCGGCAACTACAACCGCTGGCATGGCACGATAGTCGTCGTGGCCGGGATGGCGCAATGTCCGCTGTATGGGCTGCTGCTCGCGTGGCGCCGAGCAGCCGGCTGGGCTGTTCTGGCGACTCACCTTGGCCTGGTGGTGTGGCTGTTCACGCTCGGGAATACCGATTTCGGGCTTCACTGAGGAGAGCTGGTCTGCTCTAGCGGCGGGGCATGTTGCACGCGTGGAGCAAAGACTCCCCGAGACATAGCCAGACGATGGCGAATCCGATGCGAAGCCATACAGCGAGCGGTCGTTCCGGCTGCATGGAGTTGGTCTGTGGATGCCTCGGGTTCGCCTGCATGGGGAACGTTTCTCCGGCGCGGTACTCGGGTACCGACTGGAACGAGAAGCTGTGGCTCCGTCCATTCAGATCGAAGGTGTACGCGACCGTATACGGTTTGTCAGCGAGTGGATCTGCCGACATTCGCTCCGGCGGTGGGTTTCGGAAGCAATTGTCGACGACGGCGGTAACCTCAACCATGCGTGTTCCCGAACCGAGCATGTCAGCCAGTATAGTGTTGAGTTGCTGCTGCAACGCGTGGCTCACTATGGCTGAAGACAGGCTCCACAATAACGTGCTCGAGTCGAGACACGATCTGACGAACGAGAAGGCTGAACGGAACCGTTCGGGGCTGCTCGCGCTGCTCGGCGCCATGCAGGCGGAAGAAGACCGCATCCGCGAGGGTGGCGGCGCGAAGGCAGCAGACGCTCAGCGCGCGAAAGGCCGGCTGACGGTGCGCGAACGGCTGCGGCTGCTGCTGGACCCGGAGAGTGAGTGGCTGGAGCTCGGCCTGTGGGCGGCGCACGGGATGTATGCGGAGTTCGGCGGGGCTCCGGGCGCGGGCGTGGTCACAGGCCTTGGACGGGTGAGCGGGCGGCTGTGCATGGTCGTCGCGAACGACGCCACCGTGAAGGCCGGCGCGTTCTTCCCGATGACCGCCAAGAAGGTGCTGCGCGCGCAGACGATCGCGCTCGAAAACCGTGTACCGACGCTGTACCTGGTCGACTCCTCCGGTGTCTTTCTTCCGCTGCAGGAAGATGTCTTTCCCGACCAGGACGACTTTGGCCGCGTGTTCCGCAATAACGCTGTGATGAGCTCGCTGGGCGTCCCGCAGATCACGGCCATCATGGGCATGTGTGTCGCGGGTGGGGCGTACCTGCCGGTCATGACCGATACCGTGTTGATGACGGAAGGCTCTGGCCTTTTTCTTGCCGGGCCCGCTCTGGTGCAGGCGGCCATCGGGCAGAAGACGCCGGCGGAAGAGCTTGGCGGGGCGGCAATGCACTCTGAGATTTCCGGCACCGTGGACTTCAAGGAAAAGGACGATACGGCTTGCATCGCGCGGCTCAGGTCGCTGGTTGGCCGCATGGGCCAGCGCCCACTCACGACTGACAACTCACTACTCACGACTGACTCTCACCACCCCGCCGCCCAGCTCCCCACACCTGAAGTCTTCTCGCGCATCGCCTTCGACGCTGAGCGCGATGCGCCGAAGTATGCGGGGGAAGAACTCTACGGCCTGCTTGACCCCGCACCCGGCGCGAGCAACATCTACGACGTGCGTGAGGTGATCGCACGTCTGGTGGACCGTTCCGAGTTCGACGAGTACAAAGCGGACTTCGGCCGCACGCTGGTCTGCGGCTATGCGCGCATTGGCGGGCGAGCGGTCGGATTGGTTGCCAATCAGAAAACGAATCAAAACCACACCGTCGCGATGGGCCCGCAGGCTGGCATGCGGCGCACGGAATTTGGCGGCGTCATCTACACCGACAGTGCGCAAAAGGCGGCGCGCTTCATCATGGACTGCAACCAGCAGCTTGTGCCGTTAATTTTTCTGCATGACGTGAACGGCTTTATGGTGGGCAAGGACGCCGAGTGGAGCGGCATTATCCGCGCCGGCGCAAAGATGGTTTCGGCCGTTTCGACCAGTGTCGTGCCGAAGATCACGGTGATCCTCGGCGGCAGCTTCGGCGCGGGTCACTATGCGATGTGCGGCAAGGCGTACGACCCTCGGTTCCTCTTCGCCTGGCCGACGGCTCGCTATGCCGTGATGAGCGGAACGTCGGCCGCAAACACACTGGTTGAGGTTCGGGTGAAGCAGCTCGAGCGCACCGGCAAGGTGCTGAGCGCGGAGGAGCGTGCGGCTATCTACGACGAGATCAAGTCCACCTACGACGCGCAGGCTGACCCGCGCTACGGAGCGGCGCGGCTGTGGATCGACGCCATCATCGACCCGGTGCGTACGCGCGACGTGCTGATGACGGCGCTCGAGACTTGTGCGCTCAATACGGATGTGCCGAAATTTCATCCGGGAGTGTTGCAGACGTGAGCCGCCGTCGCACAATAGCCTGGGCGATCGCATTTCTCGTTGGTGCGGCTGCGGTGGCGCTGCACGTTTCCCATGAACGGCGAGCCTGTCTCGACTTTCTCGCAACTCATCCGGGGGTTCCCTCGGTGCCCGATACCAGCGCCTTTTCGTTTCCTCTACGCGACCTGTGCCACCCGGGCGAACGCGAGCCATGGTACTGGAAGATGCTCTTCCTTTCTGTTTTGGTCACCGCTGTGGGAGCGATCACCGACTTCTTCAGAAGCGTGGGAAGCCGTAGAGTAAAAGGATGAGCGGAATGATCAAGATCGTCGAATGTCCGCGGGACGCGTGGCAGGGATTGCCGAAGCCGATGCCCGCGGAGGCGAAGGCCGAGTATCTGCGCACGCTGGTCGCCGCGGGGTTCCGGCACATCGATGCGGTCAGTTTCGTGTCGAAAGAAGCTGTGCCGCAAATGGCGGACTCCGAACTGGTGCTCGACTACCTCGACCCACCCGACGACGTCGAGATCATCGGCATCGTCGTGAACAGCAAGGGTGCCGAGCGCGCCATCAAGACCAGCGCCGTCGCGACGCTGGGGTTTCCGTACTCGATTTCGCCGACGTTTCTGGACAGAAACCAGAGGCAAACGCCGGAAGAAGCGCTGGACCAACTGGAGCAGATCGGCGAGCTTGCCTACAAAAGTGGGCAGGATCTGGTGGCATACATATCGATGGCATTCGGCAACCCCTACGGCGACGCCTGGGATGTGGACGAGGTGGTGAGCGCGGTCGACCTGCTGGTAGACGCGGGCGTGACGCAGATTTCGCTGGCCGACACCGTGGGGCTGGCTTCGCCCGGCCTGGTGCGCGACGTGATGAGCCTGGTGATGGGCGTGCACGAGGGCATTGAGGTGGGCGTGCATCTGCATGCGCGCCCGGAAGACGCCGCGGCCAAGATACAGGCGGCGTATGAGGGCGGTTGCCGCCGGTTCGACGCCGCGATTGGCGGGTTGGGCGGCTGTCCGTTTGCGCAGGATGCCCTGGTGGGCAACATCGCGACGGAAACGCTGCTGAGCACGTTGCGCGCGCTCGGTGCCGCGACGCCGGATCTCGAACCGCTGGACGGTCTGGTGCAGCGCAGTCGCGAGATTGCGCGCAGGTACGGTACGCCTATGCAGTAGAGGGTAGCGATATGTCCACCACTCCCACAATCCAGATAGAAGACAAGAATGGCGTTCGGACGATCACGCTGAACCGTCCGGAGCGAAAGAATGCGCTGGTGCCGGAGATGATGGACGCGCTGGCGGAGTCGCTCGAAGGT
This sequence comes from uncultured Granulicella sp., assembly GCA_937871785.1. Classification (GTDB taxonomy): domain Bacteria; phylum Acidobacteriota; class Terriglobia; order Terriglobales; family Acidobacteriaceae; genus Granulicella. The sequence continues at coordinate 9,294 of CALMON010000193.1, read as the reverse complement.
GCTGACGCGGCCGGCGCCCGCGTGGTGCTGCTGCAGGGCGAAGGCGCGGCGTTTTGCTCGGGGCTCGACCTCGCGGTGCTGCGTGGGATGGCGAGCTATACGACCGAGCAGCATCGCGTGGAAGCCGAACGGGTGGCGCGGCTGTTTCGCGCGTTGTGGGCGTGCGATGTGCCGACGATTGCGGTGGTGCGCGGCCCTGCCATCGCAGGGGGCACCGGTCTCGCCACCATGTGCGATTTTACGGTGGCCGCTCCCGATGCCACCTTCGGCTATACCGAGGTGCGGATCGGGTTTGTGCCGGCGTTGGTGAGCGCGTATCTTGTGGTGCAGGTGGGCGACAAGGTGGCGCGGGGGCTGCTGCTTTCGGGGCGTCTATTTGGAACGGATGAAGCCTTGCGGCTGGGGCTCGTCAGCGAGATCGTCGCGGCGGAGGAACTCACCGCACGCGGCGCGGCGCTGTGCGGCGAGTTGCTGCGCAACTCACCCCAAAGTCTGCGGGCAACCAAGCGGCTATTGCGGGAGCAGCGGCACGAGTGGCTGGCGTCCGCTGTGGCGCTTGCGCTCGAAACCAATGCGGCATCGCGGGAAACGGCGGATTTTCACGAAGGGGTGGCGAGCTTCGTTGAGAAGCGAACACCGGTCTGGAAAGCGAGCTCTACACTGTGGCCATGACTGATTTGGAACGGATGCTGGAGCAGGGCTATGCGGAAACCCACGTGCGGGTGCGCTACGCCGAAACCGACCAGATGGGCGTTGTTTACCACGCAAACTACCTGATCTGGTTTGAGGTGGGGCGCGTCGAGTTCATCCGGCAGGCGGGCCTGCATTACGCAGCCATGGAGCGCGATGAAGGGGCGTTGATCGCCGTTGTCGAGGCTCGCGCGCGCTACAAGGCACCCGCCCGGTACGACGACGAGCTCCTCGTTCGGACCACACTGGCGGGGCTGCGCGGCTCCATCGTGCGCTTCACCTATCGCGTGTTGCGCGTCGCGGATGAAGCGGTTTTGTGCGAAGGGGAAACTGTCCACATGGTGGTTGGCCGAGACATGAAACGCCGGGCGATGCCGGTAGCTTACGCGGAACGCTTTCGGCAGTTGGCGCACCCGGAAGAGGAACCCTCCGGCAACGCGTAGCGGAGGCCGTACGGAAGCGGCTTGTCAGGAACGGGCGGAGATGCGGGCGGAACGCGCCTTTTCCCAGGCTTTGGCGTACTTCCAGCTCGTGTACGTGGCGTGGTACAGGTGCAGCAGCAGGCCTTCGCGGCCGTCCAGAAAGCCGAAGCGGAAAAAGTAATTCCAGATAAAGCTGCTTTGCGGAACAAGGTACACGTTGACGATAAAGCCGACCGTGGATGCACCCACCCGGCGGTTATCGACAAGGATATCCGCGCCCAGCGTGGAATAGCGGTCCATGTGCTCGATGTAGGTGGACAGCGTCGGGTAGGCGTGGTGGATCAGGTCGTAGTCGAGTGTGTCGGCGACGCCGTCGAAGGTGATGGTCTCGTGAACGGGCCGCTCGTCGAACTGCAGCGACGTGGAAAAATTGGCGGCGGTGCGTCGAAACAGCCGCAGCTTGGCGTCCGGGTAGAAGCTGCCGCGCTTGATCCAGCGCCCCAGAAACAGGTTGCGGCGGCGCAGGTAAAAGGCGTCGGTGGGCGGGTTTGAGGGCAGCAGCGTCTGGATCTGGTGCTGGAGCTCGGGCGTGAGCTCCTCGTCGGCGTCAAGCGTGAGCACCCACGTCCCGGAGCACTGCTCGATGGCGAAATTTTTCTGCTGCGCGAAGCCGGGCCAGTCGCGCTCGACCACGGTCGCGCCGAAGTTGCGGGCGATCTCGACGGTGCGATCAGTGGAGCCGGAGTCAACCACGACAACTTCGCCGGCCCAGCGCACGCTTTCAAGCGTGCGGCCGAGGTTGGCTTCTTCGTTGAGGGTAATGATCGCGACCGAAAGCAGCGGCGGCGAAGTCATCAGGAGAGCGTCACCGAGTGGTCGTTGATCTGCTCGCGCAGCAGGCGTTCGGTGAGCTCGCGAAGGGTTTCGCCGGTTTTCGGGAAGGCAAACACCTCCCGAGCCTCGTCCCAGTCGAGCTTGTAAGATGTCGAAATAGCGGAAATCCAGATCTGCGCGACAGGGGTATTGGGCGTAAACACGAATTTCGCGGAGCCGTCTTCAAACAGCACGTTCAGAACGCCGTTCTTTTCTTCGGTTTCAAACAGGGGCTCGTCGGTCTCATCTTCGGCGCGGATAAGGGATTGCTTCAGGTGTGCGAGGGCGCGGTCCGATTCGCGGCGAAAGGTTTGCTCGTCAATCATGCGCTCATTGTAGCTGTTGCCGCGACTGCCGGCGTAAAGGCGTCAATGCCCGGCAGGGTAGACGATGTAGACGAGGCCGAGATAGTCGTCGGTGAGCAGAAACGTGTCGGGTGCGACGCGAAAGAGGCCGCAAGGCCGGCCGTGGATTTTCTCGGTGCCGCCGTCGTTCGTAAGGAACCCCGTTATGAAGTCGCGGGGCGTGCGGTCGCCGGCGGTGAACGCGGTCAGCCGATAGCCGGTGCCGATGCGGGGATGCCCGGAGCCGTGCAGCGCGACGATGAAGTGACCGCCGAGCTTCGGATTGCCTGCGCCAAAATACGCCAGGCCCAGCGGCGACGAGTGAGCGGCAAAGGTAGTGAAGGCGGCTGGAACGTCCTTGCAGCTTTTGAGCGGCGCGGGTACCGGGCCGAGATCGGGGAGACCCGACTCTGCGTGAGCTTGCGCCGCCAGATTGGTACCGGCGGCGGCTCCGGAAGATTGGCTGCCGTAGGCGGTGTGTTGGTCAGTTTTCGGTTTTGCGTCGTCCGTTTTGAGGGGGCGGTCGGCGACTTCCTTGTCGTTCGGGCCGGGGTTGGTGGGCAGCGGCGTCGCGTCGAGCACGGGTTTGCCGTGGGCGAAGTAGCAGGTGGGCCAGCCGTAGTTGGCGGCCGCTTGGCCGGAGCCAGGGTTGCTGTCGAGCTCAAAGAACGTGTCTTCGGGGAGCTTGTCGCCAAGGTGGTCGTCGCCCATATTCGTGGCGAACAGCGCGCCGTTCAGCTCGGGTACGACGCGGAGATCGACCGCGTTACGCAGGCCGTGCGCCACGATGTGGGGGTCGCTGCCGTCGGGATTTATGCTGATGAGCGACGCGCGCTCGGCTTCGAGCTCCTGGCAGTAATTGCAGGAAGAACCCGCCGTGACGTAGACGCGGGTGCGGCCATGCAGCGTCGCGACGGCGACGGTGCGGGTGAGATGCCAGCCGCCGTATTTGTAGTTCAGCCCGTAGTCCGGGAAGCGCAGCAGCGTTTCGGGCGGGCCGGCCGGGGCATTCGCGCCGGCGGCGTATCGGTAGCGAACGAGGCGGTCGGTCAGTGGAACGTACAGCCAGCTCTGGCCGGCGGGGTCCGTGTAGAAGGCCAGATTGTTCGGGTTGCGGAGGTGCTGCAGATACGGGATAACCTGCGCAAAGGTGTGGGTCTGCGGGTTGTAACCCGCGAGAATGGAAACCGCGCCTTGCGTGTTGTCGGCTAGGTTGTACATCGTGGTGACGAACAGGCGCCCGTCCGGAGCTTGCGCAAAAAAGCGGGGTCGCTTAAGGCCTGACGTGGCGACCGCGATGTCGAAGCCCGCCGGGAGCGACAATGTGAGGGCCTTGCCGGGAGCGTAGGTCAGGGTATGGGGCTGTGGCTGCGCCTTCGCCGAAGGTGCCATCGCGACGAAGAAAAGCAGCAGGAACAGAAGGCGATGCATAAGGTCTTGGACGAACGGACGCAGGGACTGGATTGCTGTTGCGCTTGGAAACGGTCGATACCGGGCGTGGCTCGGCCCTACTTGGCGACGGGGCAGGGCAGGTTCGGGGTGAGGACGTCGAAGCGCTGGGCGGGATCGTTGTAGGCAAAGTCCTGGCAACTGAAGGTGCGCAGGTGCGAGTCGAGCCCGATACGCGCGCTGGCTACCGGGTCGGCCGACTCCTTGAGCGTCAAGTGGCCGCTGCCGCTGACCAGCGTAAAGCGGTGAGTGGGGTCGGCGGCGTCGGGCTGGAACCAGCGG